>JAFRQL010000033.1 GCA_017428655.1 Bacillota bacterium
GCAACGACATATTCAACCGCGAGGACTTCTACAAGGTGCTACTGGGTATCCTGGAACCCCGGGAGACGGTCCTGCTTTCCACCCATCTGATCGAAGAGGTCAGCGGCTTCGTGGACCGGGCTGTACTGATCCACAAAGGCCAGATCATAGGGGACAGGCTGGTGAGCAGCATGGAGGAAGAGGGCACTGATCTGATGACCTACATCAAGACCTCTTACGGTTACAAGCCCGACCGGGTGGGCAAAGCGGTGGAATCGATGACTGAAGGCGGGGCGGATCAGAGATGAAAAAGGCACTTGCTGCAGCGCTCATACTGCCATTGATATTCCTTGCTTTGATCTGCTCTATAACGGGCAGGGTGCTCGCCTCCGCGGAGGATGTGAGCTTTTACGAAGAGACTCTTGCAGGTGATATAGGGGCTGCGGACGGTCTCAGTATAAGCGGAGCAGTGTCCCTTGACGGATATCTTTTCTGGGATGAGGCGATAGATCTTAAAACAGGAGGCTTCAGCGCCAAGGCTTCCTTCAGGCGCAGCAGCTCAAGGGAAAAGGAAGATCACTTCAGCGATCCCGACTCGCACATCGATCTCTATGACCTGATAGATGTGAATTACGGGAGCGTTGCTGCTGAGGAACTTGAGTATGATCAGGGACTCGCAAGGGCCTTTGATGAACTGCTTGCCAAAACTCCTGCGGGCAGCGAGGGGAGGGAGCTCATAAGAGTCTCGGATCATATCGAGTATTATCCCATCGCTTTTGATATCGCTGTCAGATGGGGCCAGGAGGACAGGTGGACAGCCTTTGGATATTCCCCTGACTATGTCACCAGAGACGATATGCAGGACCCTGAGGTATATATCTCATATAAGCTCAGCGATTTTTTCAGGATACCCGTGATCAAAGATCAGCATGCCTGGATAGAACTGTATAACAGCGGAGAGGAAGCCAAAGGGACGACGGGCTCTCAGGCTGTGACCTGGGGGGTCGAACCGGATGAGACCCACGATATCTTCAGCCTGAACACGGAAAGCGTTGAGGCGGGCGATTCACTCTATTTCTGGTTCAGCAACAGGACAAGGGATGGAAAGCTTGTCGACACCTCGCTTATCCCCGGGGGCTACGGAATATACAGGCTTCCCATAGGAACACTGAGGGGAGAAGACGAAGGCGGCAACGTATGGGAGACTCCCTATGCGCCGCTTGCTGATGATCTGTCGCTCTTCTATCCGGTGAAGGAAGACGCTTTCATACTTCATATATGGGCAGATAAACAGGCAGGAAGGCTGCTCGTACATATTGTAGACGATAATAAATATTATGTTGATATTATTGAGATCTCAAGCGGGACTAAGCTCCAAAAACTTGAGATGGGCCCGGCTGAGATGACAGGGGATATGCGCTGGAGCTGGGATGAAGACAGCTTTCTCTGCGAATTCGAAGATCTCGAGGACTTTGAGACAGTCTGGACCCGCAGCCCGGAGATGCACATGACTCTCATAGCGGGCGGCAGCGGCGGATATGAGCTTAAGATCGACGTCCCCATCGATGATATTTTTAAATCAGATCCTAATATGATGAATACTTCAGCAAAAGGAAGAAGCCTTGCCTTTGACGGAGAAAGGCTTGCGGTCTGCGGCTGCAGGGATGATGACGGATATAATTCATATATGAACATGGGCTGCGCTCCTTACGTCTTCGTATTCGGCCCGGAGGGCCTTCGATACAGCGGCGTTTTCAGAAACAGCCTGGATGATGCGGGAAAGGAGATCTTCGACTACTCCAAGAGGCCCCGTCCCTGGGGCCGGAACGCGGTGAAGGCATCCTGGAACTGAATCCAAAAGATGAAAAAAGCGGTCCTAATTTTGCAGAAAGAATATGCAGGTATCTGTGAGCAGCGGCCTTTGAGGGAGCAAAAGGGGCTGCTGCTAGCCGGATACAAACGTATCCTTGACATGAGGGCATATTTTAGAATACACTTTATAAAGTTGAGACACTGTTGAGCTGCAGCCGATCTGTTTGGATCGTCTCGGTGCGAAAAATATGGTCTCATAAACCGGCAGGCAGGTGCCCGGATCACGGTCCGATCACAATACATCTGTGTGATGCGCGTTCCTTTTGTTCAAGATCCATGTAATCTCCTGCCTGACAGAATGGAGACAGCCATGAATATCTTTCATGTATGGGAATATATGGAGAGATGGGCAAAGGAGGATCCGCAAAAGACCGCAGTCATAGATCAAAGCGGCGCTATATCCTATGCTGAACTTGTTTCCGCATATCAGAGCGTTGCCTCAGGCCTTGCACAGCGAATTGAGCAGGGGTCCCCGATAGCCGTCTGTATGGACAAAGGGATACCTGCTCTTTGCTCGTTCTTCGGCATCGCGTCTGCGGGAGGCTTCTATGTTATGCTAAGCCCCGATCTTCCTTCTGCCCGGCTCGCGCAGATACAGTCGGTGCTTAAAGCGCCCTATGTTATAACGGACGCGGAGCATGCTTCGCTTGCCCTGCAGCTGTTTGCGCCGCAGCAGGTCCTGCTGTTCGAAGACCTTCGCAGGACCCCGGCAGACTCCTCGCTTTTAGCCGCTGTACGCGAAGCCGCACTCGATACCGATCCGCTTTACGCCACCTTTACCTCGGGCTCGACCGGCGTGCCCAAAGGCGTGGTGGCCTCGCACCGCTCGGTCATCGATTTCATTGAGCATTTCAGCGAGATATTCGGTTTCTCAAGAGATGACCGCTTTGCCAACCAGGCGCCGTTCGATTTCGATCTTTCCGTCAAAGACATTTATACCTCGATGAAGATCGGCGCGACTCTCGTTATCACACCGAAGGCGCTGTTCTCGCGCCCGGTAGAGCTTCTGGACTGGCTCTGCGCGCAGGAAGTGACGGTCATGATATGGGCAGTCTCCGCTCTTTGTCTGATCAGCACCTTCCACGGGCTGGATTATAAGACGCCGAAGACCGTGAGGAAGATCCTCTTCAGCGGCGAGGTCATGCCCGTTAAGCATTTGAATTCATGGCGCAGCCATTTGCCTGAAGCCATGTTCGTAAACCTTTACGGTCCGACCGAGATCACCTGCAACTGCACTTATCATATCCTTTCGCCCGAGCGCAGCTATGAGGATGGCATCCCTATAGGAAGACATTTCCCCAACGAACAGATATTGCTTTTGGATGCGGAAAACAAGCTAATTACAGCAGCGGGGACCGAAGGCGAGATATGCGTGCGCGGCACTGCGCTGGCGCTGGGATATCTCGACGCTCCCGAGCAGACCGCGGCTGCTTTCGTGCAGGATCCCCGCAATACGCGTTACCCGGATCTGATCTACCGCACCGGCGATCTCGGGCGCTATGATGAGACGGGAGACCTTTTATTCTGCGGACGCAGGGATCACCAGGTCAAATACATGGGCCACCGCATCGAGCTGCAGGAGGTCGAGCACGGCATCGCAGGCGTCGACGGCGTGGAGCGCTGCTGCTGCATCTTCGACGAAGAAAAGCAGAAGCTATACGGCTTTTATCAGGGCACTATTGACAGAAACACGCTGCTGGAAGCGCTCGGCAGGATATTCCCTGTCTTTATGATCCCCGGAGTCCTGGAGACTGTTGAGGAATTCCCGCTCACGAAAAACGGCAAGATCGACCGCAGGGCACTATTGGAGAGAAGGAAAAAACGCAGATGAACGATCATATCCTTGCACAGGCCGTCGCCCTCGCAGGCACATCATGCTATGTCTTCGATATCGATGTGTTAAAGAAACGCGTTGCCTTCCTGCGCGCTCATCTGCCAAAAAGCATTCTGCTTTGCTACGCAGTTAAGGCCAACCCCTTTCTTGCTGCCGAGATCGCTCCGCTGACAGACCGTCTTGAGATATGTTCTCCCGGCGAACTTGACATCTGCTGCCGCCTCGGCTGCGATCCTGACCGCTATGTCATCTCAGGCGTATACAAGGCGCCGGACGTGATCAAGGGCCGGTTTTTACGCGGCGGAAGCGAAACATATACGGTAGAGTCTCTTTCTCAATACAGCCTGCTGAAAGAGCTCGCACTTACTGCGCAAAAACCGATGCGCCTGCTGCTGCGCCTTACCTCCGGCAACCAGTTCGGCCTCTCAAAGCCCGATCTGGAAGCGGTTCTGACCGACGCGCTCGCGCAGCCGCTGCTTGACGTCTGCGGTCTTCAGTTCTATTCCGGAACGCAGAAGACGTCCGCAAAGCGCCTCGCGAAAGAACTCGCGGAGCTCGACGCCTATCTGAATGAGCTGAAGGACCGTTATGCTTACGAAGCGGAAGAGCTTGAATACGGACCAGGTCTGCCGGCGTCATATTTTCAGGGCGACTGCTTTGATGAAGAGGCGCATCTTCTCGCGTTATCGCAAGCTCTGGATGCCATGAGATTTTCGGGAAAGATCATTCTGGAGCTCGGCCGCGGCGTCGCGGCGGACTGCGGCTGGTATCTGACCCGCGTGGTCGATGATAAGACCATTGACGGACAGCGCTTCGCCATAACCGACGGCGGCGTCCATCAATTGACATATTACGGCCAGATCATGGCCATGAAGCATCCGTACGTCCGTCTCCTGACGCCGCATCCCGGCGCAAAAGAAGAAGAATGGACTGTCTTCGGCTCCCTGTGCACAGTCAATGATATTCTGGTCAAACGCATCCCTCTGGCGGGGCTCGCGATCGGCGACGTGCTGGTCTTTGAACGGGCCGGAGCCTACTGCGTCACCGAAGGCATGTCTCTTTTCCTGAGCAGAGATCTGCCTGCCGTCGTTCTGCACAGCAAGGGGATGCTGCGGCTTGCCAGAAAGAATACACCGACGGACGGGCTGAATACGCCTGTATGCGCGCCTTTCTCCGTCGATCAGGAATGAGTACAAATGGAAAAAAACATGAAGCGCAGCGGCTCGCGTAAAAAAAAGCGGTCTGTCCTTCTGCCCGCCCTTCTGGCGGTACTGACCTTTGCTCTCATGGTCGCCGCTTCCGCGATACGGTCTCAAAACGATGTCATAGAGGAGCCGGCTGAAAAGGAGACCGCGGAAGCTGCTGAAAAAACGTATCAGAACGACGTACAGCTTTCGGGAAAGGACGCAGAGCCTCCCGCAAGCACCGCCGAGCCGGAAGATACCACGATACCTGAGGACGTCACGCCCCCGGTCATTTCCGGCGCCAAGGATATCACCGTCACCAAAGGGGAGAGCGTCTCATACAAGTCCGGCGTGACCGTCACTGATGACAGTGACCCGTCGCCGAAGCTGTCCGTCGACAACAGCAGGGTAGATCTCGATCATCCTGGTGAATATGAAGTTGTCTACACTGCGACGGATTCCTCCGGAAACGCTTCTTCTGTAAGCGTAACGCTCACTGTCGAGGAGAAGGAGATCACCGACGCCGATACGCAAAGGCTCTATGACAAGGCGGATGCTCTGCTGGCGCAGATCCTCACAGACGACATGAGCGATGTGGAAGAATGCTTTGCGATCTGGTCCTGGGTACGCAAGCACGTGCCCTGGTACGGCGGCAGCGTCGAGCATGATCCGGTCGATCAGGCCCTGAAAGGACTGGATGGGAACGCGGGAGACTGCTACACTGATACCGTGACCTGTCAGGTGCTCCTCGAACGGGCCGGATTTGAATGCATATTCATGCAGCGTTCTCCCGGCTACGGCTATCATTACTGGCTGATGGTCAAAGTAGACGGCAATTGGTATCACATGGATCCCGCGCCTATATACCTGCAGACCTTCATCTGTTTCCTCGGAACGGACGCGCAGCTAAAATGGTTCTCCGAGGAAAAGCGTCCGGATTATTACACTCATGATACCGAGGGGATCCCGACGACCCCTGATGAGCCGCTGGCGACCGCGACTTATGAAAAGGGAACATATCATCTGAAGGAGGATTAAAGACAGCTTGTCTTTTGTTTCATTTACATTCGCGGGCTTTCTGCTCTTGCTGCTCGCGCTGTATTACCTGCTGCCGAAGCGCTTCCAGTGGAAGCTCCTGCTGATCGGAAGCCTGGTTTTCTATGCCTTCGCGGGACTGAAATATCTGCTCTACATCGCCGTGACCATACTCAGCACGTGGGGCGGATGCGTTTGGATGCAGCGGCTTTACGACGCGCAGGATGAGTATATCAAGACCAACAAGGCTGTTCTCTCGCGGGAAGAGCGCAGGGCGTATAAAGACAGTGTCGGCAAAAAAGCCCGCCTTATCCTGAGCGCTTGTATACTGCTCAACTTCGGGATCCTGGCTGTCATCAAGTATTCCAACTTCTTTTTGGAAAACGTTGGCGCATTGCTTCACACGAGCTTCGGACGCACGTCCTTCGTGCTCCCCTTAGGCATCTCCTTTTATATGTTCCAGAGCCTCGGCTACGCGATCGACGTTTACCGGCGCAAATATCCCGCGCAGAAGGATCTGGCAAAGTCAGCCCTCTTTACATCCTTTTTTCCGCAGCTCATACAGGGCCCCATCAGCCGCTTTGACCAGCTCTCGAAGACCCTTTTCGAGGAGCATGACTGGGATGCTCAGAATATAAAGGACGGGCTTTGGCGCATCACCTGGGGCTATTTCAAGAAGCTGGTCATAGCTGACCGGCTGGCTCCGGCAGTCGCAGCGCTTACGGCCGCTCCGGATCGATACCGCGGCGTCTTCGTGCTCGCTGCCATACTCTTTTACGCCCTGCAGATCTACGGGGACTTTACCGGAGGCATCGATATCGCCATCGGCGCGGCAAGACTGTTCGGCGTCGAGGTGACCGAGAATTTCAACCGTCCGTTCTTCTCCAAGAATATCGCGGATTACTGGAGACGCTGGCACATCACGCTGGGCTCCTGGTTTCGGGATTACCTCTTCTATCCGGTCTCGCTCAGCAAAGGCGTAAAGGATCTTTCAAAATGGTGCAAAGCGCACATCGGGGAGGGCGTGGGCAAGAGACTGCCGCTCTACACCGCGACGATCGCAGCCTGGCTCGCTACCGGTCTTTGGCACGGCGCTGCCTGGCACTTCATAGTCTGGGGCCTGGCCAACTGCGCGGTCCTTCTCATATCGCAGGAGCTGACTCCCCTCTATGAGAGATTCCACGAGCGCTTCGCCTTTTCCAATACCCGTTGCTGGGAGCGGTTCATGGTATTCCGCACCTTCTGGCTGATGGGCATGATCCGCGTGCTGGACGTTTACCGCAGCGGCAGACTGACAGCGAAGATGATCCTCAGCATCTTCACGACTCCGAACTGGCATGCGCTCCTCGACGGCAGCTTTTTGAAGCTGGGTCTTTCGGGAGCGGATTATCTGGTGGCCGGGATCGCTGTTCTCATAGTCTGGTGCGCCGCCCTCATCAAAGGGCAAAAGCCCGTGCTCACCTGGCTTTACGAAAAGCCTGTTTCACTGCGCTATCTCCTGTTCTGGTGTCTGGTGGTATCGATCATCGTTTTCGGTGCCTACGGCATAGGCTATGACGCCAGCCAGTTCATATACAACCAGTTTTAGAAGGTGCTGATGATGAGAATGAAATGGCTTCGGCCCCTGTTGTTCGCCTTTTGGCTGATATTGACCCTGTTTCTTCTGCAGCGTCTTCTGATGCCGAAATATATCCACGAGAATGAAGAGGGAGTTCTCGCCGGCGAGTATTATGACGACGCCGGCGGCAATGACGTGCTCTTCATCGGAGACTGCGAAGTATACTCCAACTTCTCTCCGATCACGCTCTGGGAAGACTACGGGATCACCTCCGTGATCCGCGGAACGCCCCAGCAGATGATCTGGCAGTCCTACTATATGCTGGAGGATACTCTGCGCTTCGAAACGCCAAGGGCCGTCGTTTTCAACGTCTATGCGATGCGCTATGACAGACCTCAAAACGAGGCATACAACCGGCTCGCGCTCGACGGCATGCGCTGGTCCAAGGTCAAGGCGGACGCCGTCCGCGCTTCCATGAAAGAGGAAGAGAGCTTTGCCAGCTATGTGTTCCCTCTGCTGCGCTTTCACTCCCGCTTCAGCGAGCTGAACGCGGATGACTTTAGATATATGTTCCGCTCCGAGCCGCTCTCGCACAACGGCTATGTGATGCGCGTCGATACCAAACCTGTCACAGTGCTTCCGCAGCCGGTCCCGCTGGCGGACTATCGCTTCAGCGAGACTGACTGGCGCTATCTTGACATGATCCGGGACAGCTGCAGAGCGCATGACATCACGCTGATCCTGATCAAGTCTCCTTCGTGTTACCCGCATTGGTATGAGGAGTGGGACAGTCAGATCGCGGACTATGCCGAAGAAAACGGCCTCATTTACATCAATTTCCTCGATCATCAGGAAGAGACCGGCATCGATTACACGACCGACACCTTCGACGCGGGCCAGCATCTGAATCTCGCCGGCGCGGAAAAAGCCAGCGCCTGGTTCGGGAAGATCCTGGCGGAGCAGTCCGGCGTAAGCGACAGGAGATCGGATCCGGCTATGGCGTCCCGTTGGGAGGAAAAGATCGCGTTTTACGGGAAGATGAAGGCTTCTCAGGAAAAACAGCTGGAAGAGACCGGAACAGTCAAAAGCTTCCGGTAAGCATGAAAAGGAGAATGAAAATGAAACGATCTGTCACAGCAGTTATACTGATGCTGATGCTTCTTTGCCTTGCGGCCTGCGGGGGCGAGGCGCAGAAAAACGGCGAAGCCGCGGCAGAGCCTGTCCCGGGGCAGGAGACAGCGCAGGAAGACGCAAACTGGTATTTTATGAAGGGAGACGTAAGGATCGAGATCGGCGCCCAGGCAGAGCCTATACTCAAGGCTCTCGGCGATCCTCAAAGCTCCTATGAGGCGCCCAGCTGCGCTCTGGACGGCATGGACGTCGTCTATACTTATCCCGGATTTGAAGTTCTGACCTACGTCATGGATGGGGAGGCGAAGATCAGCGGCGTAGTGCTGCGGGATGATACCGTGGAAACGGCGGAGGGCGTCTGCATAGGATCCTCCAAAGCAGATGTACAGGCTGCTTACGGCAGCATAGAAGAAGGAGCGGCCAGCCTTCGGATGACCAAGGGCAACTGTGAGCTGCTCGTGATCCTGACAGACGACGCCGTCTCCTCCATCCAGTACCTTATGGCCGACGGGACAGTTTAATCCTCTTCCATCAGGCGTTCGATCAGGGCCCAAAGCGCTGCCGCGGAATTGAAGTTGTCCGGGACGATCTCCACCGTGGGTATCGTCACGTCAAAAGCGTCTTCGATCTCCGAGACCAGAGAGATGATCGAAAGAGAATCCAGATAACCATCGTCGATCAGCGTTTCGCAGTTTTCAAAGTCGATTCCCGGCTTAAGCTCTTCCAGGATCTCAAATAATTCTTCCATGTGAAAGCGTCCTTTCTAAAGAATATAGGTTGTATTAGGCACAGTCAGGGCCTTCTTCCCGTGCTCAGCTGATGTAATGATCGCTGGCTGAGACGTTCTTGATGATCCTGAAGGCTCCGAAGAAGAGCACGGCGATGAAGGCGTAGAATACGATGGCGCCGAAGGTGGTCCCGCTGGTAGCGACGTAATCATACAGGCCGTGGAGCAGGACAGGTACGGTGACCGAAAGGGCCCTGTAGACGCCTGCCTCGCTGTGCGCGCCGTAATTTTCGTATTTCCTGGCAAGGCCGTAGTAAAAGCCCATGAAGACCCCAAAGCAGGCGTGGCCCGGGATGGCGGTGACCGCTCTGATGAGGGCGGTGCCGAGGCCGTAGCCGAAGACGTACTGGATGTTCTCCCAGAGGGCGAAGCCCAGGGAGACAAACACCGCGTAGATGATCCCGTCGAAGAGGCAGTTGAAGCTGGGATCGTTCCAGGTCCTGCGCTTGAGGACGATGTACTTGGACAGCTCCTCGCTGATCCCGACAACGATGAAGAACATCAGGAAGCGGTATACGAAGTTGTCCGGGGGAAGGATGTTGTCGAGGATGGTCCCTCCGATCCATTCGCCGGCCATGGCCATCAGGGTGGAGATGACTCCCAGGAATATGAGCTTCAGCAGCATGGCGGGGGGCTCTTTTTCCAGGTGGTCGTGATCGTAGACGTATTTGAGCAGCACCAGGGCCGGTATCACGGCGGCCATTAGCAGTATCCTTACGAATGTAAACATATTTGCGCGCTTTCTCCGGCTCCTGCCGGGCATCATTTTCTGTAATTTTATCAAAAGCGGGAGAAGTATTAAAGTGCGGAGCATAAATTTTTAAGATATCGGGGGATCAGGCTTGACGGGATGCGTTCTACAAGCGTAGAATAACATCATACTACAAATGTAGAACCAAAAGGGGGAGAGGACTTTCCATGGACGTCGATATAAAGAGGCTTCCCGACGGGGAACTGGATATAATGCAGGCGCTGTGGTCCTTCGGGGGAAGGGCGAAGAGCAGAGAGCTTGAAGCGGTCCTCAAGGAGAGCCATCCCATGGCGATAACGACCCTGCTCACCATGCTGGGAAGGCTGGAGAGCAAGGGCTTCGTAAAGGTCCGAAAGGAGGGCAGGACTTCGCTTTACGAAGCCGCTGTAAAGGAAGAGGACTACGCGGCGTCCCAGAGCAGGAGGTTTCTGGACAGGGTCTGCAGGGGAAGCATGTCCGCCTTTGCCGCGGCCCTGGTGGACAGCGGTATCAGCAGGGAGGATCTGGACGAGCTCAGAAGGCTCCTGGAGGAGAACAGGCTATGAGCGAACTGGAATTCTTCTTTGCCAAAGACAGCGGGATCATACGTTTATCCCTGGCAGCCGCAGCCTTTCTCGGCCTCGGATACAACCTCAAAAGAAAGGACATGATCAACAGGCTCCGGGGCAGGGGATGCTTCGGACCTGAGGTAAGCCCTCTGCTTTTTCCCTTGTGTTTTCTCGTATATGCAGCATCGATATGCCGGCTCCTGGGACCTGCAGCTCTCCTCGGTCAGACGTGGTTTTTTATCGGCGCGGCCATTGAGATCTCGGTATTCTTTCTGATGACCCGGGTCATGCTTCCCGCTGCGCGAAGGTATCTTAAGGCCGGAACTGCCGCGGTCCTGTGGCTTTTGCCGAATTTCATGTA
>JAFRQL010000034.1 GCA_017428655.1 Bacillota bacterium
ACGAGAGGGTCGACCAGCCCCGTGGGAAGTTCTTCCACACCAACTGGACCGGCCACGGCGGAGATACCACCGCAAATACCTACACTGTCTGATATGAAAGGATGTACTATGGAATTCAACTTCGGGACCGATCTTTCGGGCAAAGTCGCTGTCGTCACCGGAGCGGGCGGTGTCCTGTGCTCCGTGTTCTCAAAGACCCTGGCAAGGGCAGGGGCTAAGGTGGCCCTTCTGGGAAGGACAGCCGCTCCCATCGAGACCCTGGAAAAGGAACTGACGGCGGAAGGCCTGACCGCCAAGGCATACCAGTGCAACGTTCTGGACAAGGCAAGGCTGGAAGAAGTCAGGCAGATGATCTGCGGCGATCTTGGGCCTTGCGATATCCTGATCAACGGGGCCGGCGGCAACGACCCCAAGGCTTCCACCGGCATGGAATACTACGACGAGGAAGAGGCGAAAAAGGGCGTAAAGACCTTCTTTGATCTGGACGAGGACGGCATCAGGGCTGTCTTCGACCTCAACTATCTGGGCGTTCTGCTCACTACCCAGGTCTTCGCCAAGGACATGATCGGAAGGCAGGGCTGCTCCATCATCAACATCTCTTTGATGAACGCCTTTACGCCGCTGACCAAGATCCCGGCATATTCCGGGGCCAAGGCTTCGGTTTCCAACCTCACCCAGTGGCTGGCCGTCCACTTCAGCAGGGCAGGCATCAGGGTCAACGCCATCGCGCCGGGCTTCTTTTCAACAAAGCAGAACGCCGCGCTTCTGTGGAACCCTGACGGGACTCCCACCGCAAGGACCGGCAAGATCATCGCCGCGACTCCCATGGGAAGGTTCGGAAAGCCTGAGGAGCTCAACGGGGCTCTCATGTTCCTGGTGAACGAAGAGGCTTCATCCTTCGTGACAGGCGTGGTCCTGCCCGTTGACGGCGGATTCTCAGCTTACAGCGGAGTTTAAGAAGGGGGACGCTATGCAGGATATCTACAGAACGGCGGAGGCCTGCACCGGCCTTACCGACGGCCAGATCGATGAGGTGCTGGCAAAGACTCTCGAAGGCAGGGAGCTCAAGAACGTACTGATACTGCCTCCGGATTTCTCCAGGTTCCATTCCAAGGCCGGTTACATCACCAGATATTATTACCGGGTGCTGACCGCCATGGGCGTCAGCGTCGACGTCATGCCCGCCTTGGGGACCCACGTCCCCGTCTCAAAGGAGCAGTGGGACGTGATGTATGAAGGGATCCCCTACGAAAAGATGATGGTCCACGACTGGAGGCACGGCGTGGTCAGGCTTGGAGAGGTGCCGGGCAGCTTCATCGAAGAGGCCACCGAAGGCATCTGGAAGGATCCTGTGGACGTGGAGGTCAACAGAGCCCTGATGGACGAGAAGTACGATCTCATCATCTCCTGCGGCCAGGTGGTGCCCCACGAGGTCATCGGCATGGCCAACCACGCCAAGAACATCTTCGTCGGCGTCGGCGGCAGCGACATGATCAGCAAGTCCCATATGATCGGGGCAGTCTACGGCATGGAGAGGATGATGGGAAGGGAGGACACTCCCGTCCGCCGCATCTTCGACTATGCCTTCGAGCACTACATGAAGGACCGTCACATCCTCTTTGTCCTCACCGTGACCACCGCCCCCGGCGGGAACATCAGGACCCACGGCATCTTCGCCGGCGAGGGCAGGGAGTGCTTCTCCGCCGCGGTGAAGGAAGCGGAAAAGCAGAACATAGACCTGGTGGACAAGCCCTTCAAAAAGTGCGTCGTATATCTTGATCCCTCCGAGTTCAAGAGTACCTGGATCGGCAACAAATCGGTCTACAGGACCAGGATGGCCATGGCCGACGGCGGAGAACTGATAGTTTTGGCTCCCGGAGTCGAGAGGTTCGGCGAGGATCCCGAGGTGGACGTGCTCATCAGAAAATACGGTTACACCGGAAGGGAGCACATCCTGGAGATGTTCAGAAGGCCCGAGTGCGAGGATCTTCGTGCCAACATGAGCGCCGCCGCCCATCTGATCCACGGTTCTGCCGACGGCAGGTTCACGGTGACCTACGCCGTAAAGAACATCTCCCAGGAGGAGATCAGGTCGGTGGGCTTCAAGAGCGCCGACTACGATGAACTTTCTAAGATCTATGATCCTGAAAAGCTCACCATGGGCGTCAACGTGGTGAGCGGAGAGGAGATCTACTACGTCCCCAATCCGGCCCTGGGCCTTTGGATAGACAGGGGAAGGTTCGAATAAAGAAAGCCGCAGGACGGTGATGCATCGATGCTTGCAAGAGTAAAGAACGATCTAGGGGTCATAAGCCTCAACAAGATACTGCTGGACCAGATCGTCCATCAGGCCATGGAGCCTTACAGGGGCCACGTATGGCTGGCAAATTTTAAAGGGGCCTCGTCCGACGCTCTCATCAAGGTGGGAGGATACGAGGCCATCGCGGAGAAGACCTACCGCATGAACGGCGACCGGCTGTACATGAGGCTTTTTGTCATGGTCAGCTTCGGCAAGAGCATCAGCGGCATCTGCAGATCGATCATAGACTCCATCGTCCGCGATGTCACTGAGAGCCTGGGCGTTGAGATCGACGACATCGAGATCATCGTCACCGCGGTGGTCTCAAAGAAGACGGCAAGAAGGCACATCACCTTCAGTTATAAGTCCATTTCCGCTGCTGGAGCGTCCGCTAAATGAACGGGAGCAGCAGCGTAAGGGAGCTCAAAGGCGTCGGCCCCCAAAAGGCCAAGACCCTTGAAAGGCTGGGGATCACCACCCTCGAGGATCTGGCCAGGGACTATCCCAGGGCCTACGAGGACAGGCGCTCTCCCAGGCCGATCGCGGGCCTTACGGACGGCGAGAAGGCCCTGGTAAGGGCGAAGGTCCTGCTGGTCACCAAGGGCAGGGGCTTTGGAAAGAACAGGACCCTGAGGATCCTCTGCGAGGATGTGTCGTCCAGGATGGAGGCTCTGTTCTTTCACGCGGCCTACCTGGACAGGGCGTTCAAAAACGGAGAGGAGTATTACTTCTTCGGCAAGGTGAAGAACGAGAACGGCAGGATCACCATGTTCCAGCCGGATTTCGGCCCGTCCTCGTCCTCCGACGAAGGGATCCTTCCCGTCTATTCGCTTTCCAAGGGAATATCCCAGAAGGACATGCGAAGGCTGGTCTCGGAGAGCCTTGAGGCCGTCAAGAACGATCCGGAGACCCTTCCGGAGTCTGTCATAAAGAATGCCGGCGTCGCGGGGCTTTCCCGGGCCCTTAAGGGGATCCATTTTCCCGAGGACGAGAAGGACTTCAGGATCGCCAGGTCAAGGCTCATCTACGAGGAATTCTTCTATCTTCGGTCCGCTCTTCTCCTGTCAAGGGACCGCTTCGGCCAGGGAAGAGAGGGCAGGAGTATCGCCTCCGGCATGGCGGAAAGATATATATCTTCGCTTCCGTATTCCCTGACGGGAGCCCAGAGAAGATGCCTGGACGAGATCCTCTCGGACATGAAGAGCGAAAGGGCCATGAACCGCCTTCTTCAGGGGGATGTGGGCTCCGGCAAGACCGCCGTCGCCGCGGCGGCCCTCTGCGAAGCGGCAGGGGCTGGGCTTCAGGGGGCCTTCATGGCTCCTACCGAGATCCTGGCAAGGCAGCACTACAACAATCTCTCCAAGGCTCTGTCTCCATTGGGGATAAAAGTCGACATCCTTACCGGGTCTCTCAGCGCCCAAGAAAGAAGATCCTCCTACGAAAGTCTAAGGAGCGGCGAGACCGATATCGCGGTGGGCACTCACGCGGTGATCTCCGAAGGTGTGGTCTTCAGGGATCTGGGCCTGGTCATAACCGACGAGCAGCACCGGTTCGGAGTGAACCAGAGAAAGAAGCTGAGCCTTAAAGGGACCAGCCCCGACGTCCTGGTCATGACCGCGACTCCCATCCCCAGGACCCTGGCGGTGGTACTCTACGGCGATCTGGACGTTTCGGTCATCGATGAGATGCCTCCCGGAAGGATACCCATCGACACGAGAAAGTACATCGAGCAGAGCCGCAAAG
>JAFRQL010000035.1 GCA_017428655.1 Bacillota bacterium
AGACCCGCTTTATCCTGCTTGCCGAAATTCTGGCCGCACAGCACTCCGATGCCGACGCCGAGCCCGGTAAAAAAGCCCAGCAGGCAGGTGACGATGATCCCGCTGGCTCCGACCGCGGCAGAAGCGTCTCTTCCGAGCACCTGTCCTGTGAATATCTGGTCTACAGTACTGTAAAGCTGCTGTATAAGGCTGCTTCCGAGAAACGGCAGGGCAAATCTGACCAGCTTTCCTGCGATCGGGCCCTCTGTGAGCAGCGTCCTGTTGTCATGTTTCAATTTATTCCCTCCGATCCGAATGAGTTAATTATAGCTAACTGCATCGGATCTTGGGAAGTTTTATGAAAAATATTATTCAGTCCCGGAACGCGAAAGACCGGAAAGCCTCCGAGAAGCCCTTAAAGCTCCCCGGCTGCCCTCTGCTCCATGATCCTTGCGATCTCGTCCCTGCGTTTGACCTTCTGGGTGGTGGTCTTGATCATGGGCTCGTCGGTGACGATCAGGTTCTTGATGTGCTTGTACTGGGGAAGACCGTCGTTGATGCGGTCCATGTCCGCCCTTACGGTCTCTTCGATCTGCTCCTTTGAAAGGGGCTGGCCGTCCTCGCCGGTCATAGCGGCGGGATCGTAGACGACCTTGACCCACAGGGCCAGGTCGTTGTCGTCGCCTCCCCTTGCCCTGGGAAGTCCGAAGACCATGACCTCGGCCGTGTAGGGCAGAGCCTCGAAGAGAGCCTCCAGCTCCTCGGGATAGACGTTCTTTCCGTTCTTGAGGACGATGACGTTCTTTCTGCGGCCGCAGAGGAAGATATATCCGTCGTCGTCGATCCTGCAGAGGTCTCCGGTGTGGAGCCATCCGTCCCTGAGGACCTTGGCGGTCTCCTCGGGATCGTCCATGTAGCCCAGCATCACGTTGCCGCCCCTTGCGATGAGCTCGCCTATGCCGTCGTCTCCAACGTCGGCGACCCTGATCTCCACGGAGGGCATGGACTTGCCCACGGAGCCGGCCTTGCGGTTCTCCTTGTTCTCAGCTGCGAGGACCGGCGCGGACTCGGTCATGCCGTAGCCCTGAAGGGACTCGATGCCTATCCTGCGAAGGCCCTTGGCGGTCTCGGGATCCAGGGCGGACGCCCCGCTGATCATCAGCCTCAGCGCCCCGCCCAGCTGGGCGTGGACGTCCTTGAAGAGCTTTCTCCTGACGTCTATGTGGAGCTTCAGCAGGAAGTCAGAGATCTTTAGGCCCTTTCTGAAGGTGTCGCCCTTGCCGCTCTTCTCGACCCCCTGAAGGATCTTCTTGTACAGAGCCTCAATGAGCAGAGGCACGCAGACGAAGACCGAGATCTTGTATTCCACCAGGTTGCGCTGGATGTATTTGAGGCCGTCGCAGAACGCGGTGGCCGCGCCGGCGTTGAGCATGACCAGCTGGCCGGCGCTGCCGAAGCTGTGGTGAAAGGGCAGGAAGGCCATGTTCACGTCGTCCGGAAGGATCTCCTCGCAGGTGCCCATGTCGTAGAGGTTGACCAGGATGTTCTTCTGGGAGAGGAGCACCGCCTTGGCGTTGGCGGTGGTGCCGGAAGTGAAGAGTATGACCGCGGGGCCCGTGGTGTCGATGGGAAGGGTGTCGTAATCCCTGTCCCCGGAAGCTCTCACCGCTCTGCCCTCTTCAATCACCGAGGTCATCAGGCCTTCGCCCTCCTCGGTGTTCATGAGGATCCGGACCGGCTTCTTTTCAAGCTCTTCGGAAGCCTGAGCGACCAAGGGAGCCCTCTCGCTGTCGCAGATGACCACGTCTGCTTCGCTTCTCCTGAGGGACATGAGGAGCTCGTCGTAGGGAAGGTTCTTGTCCAGGGGGACCGCGACGCCGCCCCCGCAAAGGATCGCAAGATACGCGACCACCCAGTGGTAGCAGTTGGAGCCGGTGATGGCGATCCTCTTCTGGGCGAGGCCCCTTGCGGCAAGGCCGCTTCCGAAGGCCTCAACGTCGCCGCAGAACATGGAATAGGTTATATCGGTGTAGGAGACCTCTTTGCCCGGTCCCTTCTTCTTGAGCACGAATGCGCGTCTGTCCGCGTACTGGCTGCGGATCCCGTTAAGGTACTGCCTGAAATCGCTGTAGTACTGGCTTTTAAGTATCCTGTCCAGCTTTTCTGCCTGTTCTCTCAATGTGATATCCTCCGTTTAGGCGGGACTATGCCCGCATCTCCGCATCCATGTAAGTAGTCACTCACACAGCGTGGTAAATGTCAACTTTTTAAACATATAGTAAAGAAGACCATATCATATGGTCATTGCGACGATATTAACATCTCTCGCATTGTATGTCAAGAGAAAGCTCGTAAACCCCGAAGGATACGGCTGCAGCGCAGGTCAAAAGCATAAAATGCCCGGGGCCGGAAGGATCTCATCCGTCCGCGGTCCCGGGCTTATTATTTTAAATTACTTGGGGCGTCCGTCTACAGCGCCGACGGAGTCTCGGGAGTCCCGGTCATCATCAGGGTCACCAGCATGCCCATCTGGACGCACTTGTAGTAGTCTTTGATGTACATGTTCTCATTGAGCTGGTGAGCGGTGCTTCCGATGTTCATCCCTCTGGGGACGAACTGCCTGCCGATGCAGATGGACGGGATGCCGTGGGCGATGCCGTAGCTGGCGTTGGTGCAGCCCCCGAAGCCGAACTGGGGATCGGTGTCGTACTCCTCGCAGACGTGGTACATGGCCTGGCACAGGCTGCATTCCACGTCCTGGGTGCCCGCGGGAGCGGTGGCCAGATACTTTCTCTCCCAGGTGATGGCGTCCTTGCCCCAGCGCGCCTGCTCCTCGTCGCAGGCCTCCTGGATGCAGCGGCCGATCTCATCGTCCAGCTTTGCCAGCTCCTCTTCGGAGTTGGAGCGGATGTTGTACTTGATCACGGTGGTGCCGGCGATGGCGTGTATACCGGCGTCGTTGCCCGCGTGGAAGTTGGAGACGCAGAAAATGGTCCAGGGATCCTCGGGGACCCTGATCTCGGCGATCTTGGCCACCGCTCTTGCCGCGGCGTTGAGGGAGTTGGAGATCTTTCCGAACATCCCCGCGGCGTGGCCGTCCTTGCCGTGGAAGGTGACCTCAACGGTCCTCATGCCGGTGGCCTGGTAGGTGATGCCGCTCATGCGTCCGCCGTCGATGGCGACCAGGCAGTCGACCTCCTCGTGGTGGCCGTTCATGAAATCCCTCATGCCGCCCAGCATGCCGATGCCCTCTTCTCTGGGGGTGGCGGTGAAGATGATGTCGCCCTTGGTCTTGACGCCGCCGGCGTTGAGAGCCCTGAGGATGCCCAGCTCCATGGCCAGAGCCGCGGTATCGTCGCCTACGCCGGGAGCGTAGAGATAATCCCCTTCCCTTCTGACCTCCTTGACGGTGCCCTCGGGGAAGACAGTGTCCATGTGGCCGTCTACCACGACGGTCGGGCCGCCTCCCACGCCCTTTCTCACGCCGCTGACCACCAGATCCTTGTCGATGGTGACGTTCTCAAGTCCCAGCTCCTTGTAGCGGGCGGCCATGTACTGAGCCCTCTTGTGCTCGTGGAAGGTGGGCGCCTCGATCAGGGTCATCTCGATGAGCTGCTCGATGTCGTTCTTCTCGTCCTCTTTGGCGAATTCCAGGGCCTTTTTGACATCGCTCTGGGCGGTCACTGCGCTGTAGGTGTTCTTGATGTTCTCCGATACCTTGTATTCCATTTGTTCCTCCGTAAAAAAACGCAGGCCCTCCGTCGGAAGGCCTGCTTCATCGATCGATATTGCTAAACGACAGGCGATCCGCAGTATTCGCACCTTCCTGAGGCGTCGGGAACGGTGGTGGCTCCGCAGTGGGGGCAGATGACCGGGCCCTTGGGCAGGGCGGCCTCTCTCACGTCGTCTCTCGCCTTGAGCAGTGCGTCCTTGATGTCCTCCGCCGCCTTTCTGTACTCGACGTACCTGGCGTTGGTGGTAGGATCGGCCTTGGTGACCCTGGCGCCGGGCCTGTTGGACGGTCCGCCGAAGGCCGCGGGAAGCGACTGGACGATGGGGTCCACTACCACGGTGCTGGGATTCACCCTGAAGCTCATCTCACTGAACCAGGGATGGTTCACGTCCACGTTCACATAGAAATCGTACTTGGCCTTGTAGCGGGGAGGATCGTAGCTGATGCTCTTGCCCTCGGCGTCCTTGGTCCTGATCTCGTCGGAGCTCTCCTTCACCTCTACCCTGCAGCCGGTGACGTCGGTGAGGGCCAGAACGTCGGGATTGGCCTCTCTCCAGTTGGAAGCCGAGGTGATGAGGAACAGGCCCTTCCCCTCGTCGACCATGACCTTGGTGCCGTAGCCCAGGGTGGTCACGGGCTCAAAGGCCGCGACCTTTTCCTTGTTGGCCTCTCTGTAGGCCAGCTGCTCCTTGATCTCCGCGATGGTGCTGCTGCGCCTTTCGGAGAACCAGGGGGAGAGCTTGGCCGCGCAGTCCTTGCACAGATTACCGTCCTCCAGCTTGCGGTTGCCGAAAAGCCCGATCTTCTCGCCGCAGATATCGCAGTATTTCTTATCAAAAAGTCCCATATACAGTCTCCTTGGAAATATCAAAGGCAGGCCCATGCCGGGGCAGGGCCCGCCCGCAAATGATCTTATGGTCTGGGCTTTCCGCAGTTGGAGCAGAATCTGCCCTTGTTGACGGTGCCGCACTCGCAGGTCCACTCGGCCGCGGGTCTGGGCTTTCCGCAGTTGCTGCAGAAGTTTCCGGTGTTGACGGTGCCGCATTCGCAGGTCCATTCGGCAGGAGCGGCGGGAGCCGGCTTGGGCTTTCCGCAGTTGCTGCAGAACTTTCCGGTGTTGGAGGTGCCGCACTCGCAGGTCCAGGCTCCGGGAGCGGGGGGCTGGACAGCGGCCTGGGGCTGGGCGGGCTGATAGCCCTGCTGAGCCTGCTGCTGGGCCATTCCGGCCAGGGTGTTCAGAGCGCCGGTGCCTGCCCCCTGGGCGACGTTGAGTCCCATGAATCCGACGGCGGCTCCGCCTGCGTTGCTGGCCGCGTTCTGCATCGCCTGCCCGTAGGCTCCGGTGACGTAGGCCATTCCCATGGTGGGATCCTTGAAGGCCGCCGCCTTCTGCAGCTCCTTGATCATGGCCTCGTCCTCTTCGCTGGCCCTGATGCTGGAAACGCCGAAGGATACGATCTCGATGCCGCGCAGGTCTCTCCACTTGTCGGAGAGCTCGTCGTTGAGGGCATTGCCCAGGACCTCGGCGTGCCCGGGGAGGGCGCTGTAGCGGATGCCCATGGCGCTGATCCTGGCGAAGGCGGGCTGCAGAGCGGTGAGCAGCTCGGTCCTCATCTGGCCGGACATGCGGTCGATGGTGTAGGCGCTGGTCACGTTGCCGCCGCAGACGTTGGTGTAGAAGAGCAGCGGGTTGGTGATCTTGATGGAATATTCGCCGAAGCAGCTGACGTTGATGTCGATGTCTATGCCGGCTCTCTCATCCACGACCCTGAAGGGGACCGGGTTGGGGGTGCCGTACTTGTTGCCGAACTGCTCCTTGGTGTTGAAGTAATAGACCCTCTGGTCCTTGGGCGCTTCGCCGCCGAAGGTGAAACGCTTTCCGATATTCTGGAACACGGCCTTGATGTTGGCGCCAAGCTTTCCGCCGTCGAAGAGGGAGGGCTCGGTGGACATATCGTAGGTGTACTCGCCGGGATCGGCGCAGTAGTCCACCACCAGACCGTTGTCGACTATGAGCATGCACTGGCCGTCAGCCACGACGATGCCGGACCCGTTGGTGATGATGTTGTCATCGCCGTAGTTGGAGGAACGGCTGCCTCTCTTCTTCTGGCCCCTTACGGCCAGGACCCCGTCGGGAAGGGCGTCGCATACGAAGAACTCCTTCCACTGATCCGCCATGACGCCGGAAGCGGCGCCCAGCGCAGCTTTGATAAGACCCATGTTGTGCTCCTTTCGCTTTATATTTTCTTAATCCGTTGATACTTCATTGACCGGTGCATCGAAAGACCGCCAGCACCAGATTCAAATACATCATAACATATCGACTTATCAAATATAATACTGTTTGATTTTTTTTGACCGATATATTAAAGGTGATCATTTAACTCATTATCTTCTAAACAGTGTGACTCTTATCTTTCTACCAAAACTGAGTCAGATCCTTGAAAATATCCATATCATTATATTATAATTAGTTTACATTTTAGACGTTTCAAAATAATTATTATCCCCTTATTCATGCAGGCGAAAGGTGACCATTAATGAAACGTGCTTTTTCTTTAATGTGCTTTGTTCTGATTTTATGGCTGAATTAGGCGATACCTACGGAGGTTCTGTTTTCGGGTTTGGCAGTATTATAAAAATGTATGTTTTCGAATAAGTATCTATGAAAAAAAAATCTATCATATTATTCTTTATGATCTCCATGCTCCTTTTCTTCGGATACAAAATAGCAGGGTATGTATGGCCTATAGTTCAGGCTGATAAAGGACAAATGTCTCCAATTTCCGGAAAAAAAAGTGAAGACACGATTAATAATACTGAAGACGACACTACACACAAAAACTCTGACCATATAGATACATCACAAGATCAGATCATTAAGAACATTACAACTTCGCTCAAACAATTTGACCCTGATATATCGGTCAACAGTTGGGAGCAGTTTGAAGTATTGGAGAATGATTCGATATCAGTATATGTCCTATCTTCAGACAAAAAAGAACAAACCGATTTCCTCGCCATATGTGCAGAATCAAAAGACAAAGTACCACACCATTATATATTGCTGACGAGCAAAGATCTTTGGGCGCTGTACAAGGATGATATTATCCGATTCTTTATTGATGAGTATAGCGGATTTCAGGGAACTGATGAGATCACTATTGATCAGCTTTTATCACCTCCAAGATATACTGTGGAACAGGAGTATCATTTTTGCCGGGAGCAACAATGCCCCGAGGAACTGAAAAAACAATTCTATGATGCCTATGGGATACTGCGTGATCTTGAGATCGGAAGCATGTTACAGGAGAATGCAGATATGGGAGAATTTATAAATATCAATAATGGCATTTATTATATGATCTCACGTAGCGAATTCGATGATATGGATTCTATGCGCTCATACTTTGGTAATCATTTTACAGATGAGTTTATCAATATACTATTGGATAAAGACCCTCCCAGTGTAATCGAACAACAAGGTCGCTTATTTGGTCTGTATTCTGGTGAACATCCAGAGGACATGACCGTTGGAGAGATCATTCCCGAATCAATATGTGACGATTCAAGTGGTGATCATTATCTTAAAGTAAAATGCAAACGATATACAGCAGGTGGTATGAGACTCAATGCCTATGATGAGTATCACTACTTTCAAATAGAGAAACAAGGAGAGAAATGGCTGTTCAACAGTTTATATATCATTGGAGCTATTTAACAATTTTATCCCCTTAATATAATTCTATATGAAACATCCCGGCTACATGGGCCGGGATGTTTGCTGTTAGGTTCATGGGTGTCAGAGGCCACGGGGCACTGATCACTTCCCGAACAGTTCGGCTGTCTTTACCATCCGCTCGGCGATCCTTACGCCGAAGGGGCAGCGCTCTTCGCAGCTTTGGCAGCCGATGCAGTCCGAAGCATGGGCGCTCAGGACCTCGTAATGATCTCTCACCGAGGCAGGCACCTCAGGCTGCATGGCGGCAAGATCCGAGAGCTTGTTCACCATGGCGATGTCGATGTTCATGGGACAGGGCCTGCAGTGGCCGCAGTAGGTGCACTGGCCGGTGGTAAAGGCGTGGGACGGCGCGTTGGCGAGGACGGTGGCGTAGTCCTTCTCTTCGTCTGAAGCGGTCTCGTAATGAACGGCCCCGTCCACCTGGGAGCAGTCATCAAAGCCGCACATGACAGAGGCGACGGCAGGCCTGGTCAGGCAGTAGTGGAGGCACTGGACAGGGGTCAGGGTGACGCCGAAGGGAGATCTGGCGGGATCGAAGAGCCGGCCTCCTCCGAAGCCCTTCATGACGGTGATGCCGACGCCCTTTTCTTCGCAGAGCCTGTAGAGCTCGGCCCTGTCGGGATCGATGCCGGAAAGCCCCTCGGTATACTCGTCGGACAGGGTGTCGTCGATGTTCTCGCTGGCGGGCCTCATATCGAAGGCCGGGTTGATGCTGAAGAGGATCATCTCCACGAGCCCCGATCTGACCGCCTTCCGGGCGACCAGAGGATTATGGGTGCTCATGCCGATGTGCTTTATGACTCCGTCTTTCTTGAGCTGCAGGATGTATTCGAGATATTCGCTGCCCTGGATGTCGTTCCAGTCCTGCTCCTGGTCCACGTAGTGGATCATGCCCAGATCGATGTAGTCGGTGCCCAGGCGGGAAAGAAGGTCCTCGAAGGCCTCCTTCGCCTTCTGCGGATCCCTGGTCCTGACGTACTGGCCGTCCTGCCAGGTGGACCCGATGTGGCCCTGAATGATCCACTCGGACCTGTGTCCGGCGATGCCCTTGCCGATGTTGGTCCTAACGCCCGGCTCGGCCATCCAGCAGTCCAGGATGTTGATCCCCTGCTTTCTCGCGTATTCGATGACCTCGACGCACTCCGCCTCGGTGTGGCGCTCCAGCCACTCTCCCCCGAAGCCCACCTCGCTGACCATGAGGCCTGTATTTCCAAGCTTTCTGTAGTTCATTCGATGCTCTCCTTCCTGTCCGCTCCTGATCCGGACCGCGCTTCCGTCCGGCTTTTTCATGCCGGGACCGCGGCAGGTCCTGCTTCTCTATTCCTTTACTATCATGTCTCCCGGGCCGATGCTCCCCCTCGCCGTTACGGTGAAGGAGGCGATGGTGCCGCCGTAGGCCCTTTTCCAGAAGAGACTGCCTCTGGACGCCGCGGCGGGAGCGACGGTCTCAACGTCGTCAAGCTCCAGGGTCGTCTTTGCCCCTCCGCTGACCAGAAGGACCTTGTCTCTGGGGCAGAACGCTCCCAGGACCGCTCTGCCGGTGACCCGCCAGACCGCCTTGAGAAGGCCGCCCTTCTCCTTTTCGGCCTTTTCGATGATGAATACCGCAGAAAAACCGTATTTTTGGCGCAGCTCTTCGCTGACGGAGGCTGCATTCCCTGCCGCCTGCTCCGCCTGTTCAAGGCCGATGGCGCTCAGCGGATCCGGGGAATCAATGAGCTTTCCGAAGTCGCTGCTGAAGGCCGCGGGGAAAGCCGGCCTGAGCTTTACGGCGCAAAGACCGCAGATCTGCTTTCCGTCCCTGAGCCTGGCCGCGCCCTCTTCGCCCAGCAGGGCCCTTCCGCACAGGGGGCAGTACCCCAGTTCATTTCTTTCCTGCAATGCCATTTTGCCCTCCTTTACCTGCAGACGAGCACGTCGCCCGGATAGACGAAGGGGACGTCGTCCTTTACCGAGATCACCGCTTCAAAGCCCTCGGAGGCATCCTTGCCCGAAGGCCTTCCTTCGGCCCCGGCGGCCCGGACGCTCCTCTCTTCGCTGCGGCCGTAGACGCTCAGGACCGCGCCCTTTTCGACTCTTCCAAGCAGCACCCTGCCGTATATGAGATATTCTCCGGTGTAGTGGACGCCGGTCTTCGAGGTGGTATAGGGCTTTTCTATCAGATCGACTGAGAAAACGGTCTTATACTCCCCATAGAGAGCCCTGCGCTCGTTCCTTATACGCGAGGCCTTCTCCATGACCTGGTCGATCCCGTCGGGACCCAGCTCCGCCAGAGGATCCTCGTAGAAGGTATCGTTGGCGCCGGAATCGGCGTCGTATTTTAGTCTTCTTATGAGCGGACAGGCGATGCGGAGATCGTCGGGATCGTACCTTCTTCCCTGCTCGCCCTTCGCGGTACCTGTTGCCTCGGGCCCGGAAAGAATGGTCCTGATCTCGGACAGCATTATTCTGCTCACGCTCTCGTAGCCTGCCCCGGGGATCATATCCACCGCTTTTTCTGCGCAGTCCGTGCAGATGTACCCGTCGGGAAGCTCCATGGAGGTGAGCTTTCCGAGCTTTTTGCCGCAGATCGGACAGGTCTGGGGCATCTCTTTTTTGTACTGTCCCTTCAGGACGTCTTCATTGTCTTCAAGGGTCTTTTTGAGCTTTGAGACCGTGTTGTAGAACATGTGGTCCTGGGGGATGAGGAGCAGCAGCTTGTCGTAGCAGTCCCCGCAGAAATGGCCGTCCTTGCACTGAAAACCCAGCCCTCTGTATTCCCTGCCGCAGACCGAGCAGATCTTTGGTCTGAAAAGTGCCATGATGATCCTCCTTTGACCCGGCCTTATCCGAAAAAGATGAGCCAGGCCCCTATGGCGTTGATGACGAGATTTGCCCCCGCGTGGATCAGCCAGCCCGCCTTCAGGCTGCCCCTGCTGCGGTCCGCCAGCTGCAGGATGATCCCGGCGGCCATTAGCCCCGCCACCGCCAGCGCCATCACCGGCAGACTGAACCATCCTGATACTATGCCTATGTGATACAGGGCGAAGAACGCCGCGCTCAGGACGGCCGCCCGCCAAAAGCCCATGCGCTCCTTAAGGGCGCCCGTCAGGAAACCTCTGAAGAAGGCCTCTTCGAGGAACGAATTGCAGATGATTATGTATGTGAAGACGAAGAGGCAGTTCTCCTTCGTGAGCCCCTCCTTGCTCATGAGGCTGGTCCTTATGCCGGCCAGATCCAGCCTTCCCCGCAGCAGGAAGAAGGCCGCCAGGATGACGGCGCAGGCCCCTCCCGTCACCAGGAACAGGGACCGGGGCGCCTTCATCGGATAAAGGCCGGTCACGTCCCGAAGACCGATGCGGAAGGTGCGGGCGTAGATGATCAGGGCGGGGAGTATGAGACCCGCCTTGACCGCGCATTTGATCCAGTAGGTCGGCCTGACGACCTGCTCCGTGACCGTCATTACGGCGCAGAATATGACCGCTGCCGCAAGGGCGAAGACCGTCCCGGCCTTTGATGAGGCTTTATTCATCCTCGTCTTCCGCGGTGTTCGCCAGTTTGGTCATCAGATAGGCGTAGCTTGCCGCGAAGACCAGCGACGCGCCGGCCCTGATCTCCTTTTTATGCTTTGCGGGCAGGCAGCTGCCGATGACTATGCCCATGGAGCACAGGCACGCTTTGATCACCGCCAGGTCCTTCCATGTGCTCTGCTTCATAAAACGGTCTGCCTGATCCAGAAGTTTTTTGATATCCGGCTTATCTTCCATCTTGTTCTCCTTTCGGGCGCGGGCGGATAGACTGATGCTTCTTTGTAAATTATATCAGCAGACGGAGGATATAACAACGCGGCGCGGGGATGTTTGCATGAGAGCTGAGCGGCGGATGCCCGAGGTCATCCGCAGTCCGATGTGAGCGCTCCGGTTTTCCTTTATTCTCTGCGCCGGTTGATATATAATGCATGTAGCTTCCGCAAAGAAGCGGGCAGCCCGATGCGCCAAAAGCGCAAGGCTGCAGGCATCGCGGCTGCGCAGGATCCGCCCTCAGGAGCGTGAAACCGAAAAAGCGCCGCGGCTGCATATACGGACAGCGACCACTGTAAACGTTAAAGTTCAAAATAAAAGCAAAGAAAGGAAACCACCTATGAGCATCATGCAGGAGGTCCTCGCGTACGAGGACTTCATGATCAGGGAAAGACGCCACTTCCACGTCAACGCAGAGCCCAGCGCCAGGGAATTCAAGACCATGGAGCACATCGACGCCCTGCTCACCGAATTCGGCATCCCCCACGTCGTCATCGAAGACGGCGGCATCCTGGGCTATATCAACGGCAGCAAGGAGGGCAGGACCGTCCTGCTGCGCGCCGACTGCGACGCCCTGCCGATGGACGAAGCCGAGAACAACCTCAAGGGGCCCAAGGTCTGCGTATCCGCCAACAAGGGCGTCTGCCATGCCTGCGGACATGACGGCCACATGGCGTCTCTGCTGACCGCGGCCAGGGTCCTCAATGACCACAAGGAAGAGCTTGAAGGCCGCGTCCTCATCATGTTCGAAAGAGGCGAGGAAGGCACCCACAACGTCATCGCCATCCACCGCTGGATGGAGGACCACGACATCAAGGTCGACACCTGCTACGGCAGCCACATCTACAACGCCCTGCCCACCGGCACCATCGCCATCAACGACGGCCCCGTGATGTCCGGGAGCGCCGGCTTCGACTTCACCATCACCGGCCGCGGAGGCCACGGATCCAGACCCGACCTCTCCGTCAGCCCCGTGGACTGCTTCGTCGCCATCTACAACGGGATGAACGCCCTCCGCATGAGGAACGTCTCCCCCTTCCAGCCCCTGACCTTCTCCGTCGGCACCCTCCACAGCGGCACCGCCAGCAACATCATCCCCGACGACCTCAGGTTCACCGGCACCATCAGGGTCTTCGACATCAAGAGCGGCAAGGCCTACATGGAGCAGCTGAAGCAGATGATCGAGGAGACCTGCAAGGCCTACAACTGCACGTATACCATCAACAAGCTCCAGGGCCCCTTCAGCCCGGTGCTCAACGACAAGGAATGCGCGGCCTTCGCCCGCGGCGAGGTGGAAGCGGCGGTCAAGGAGGAAGGCGGCAAGGTGGTCACCTGCGAGCCCTGGATGGCCTCCGAGAGCTTCGCCCTGACCCAGAACAAGTGGCCAGGCGTCTTCGCCCTGGTCGGCATGCAGAACGCCGAGGTCGGAAGCGGCGCCGCCCACCACAACGGAGCCTTCGACATCGACGAGGCTGCCCTCAAGTATGCAGCCGCGGCCTACGTCGCCTACGCCATCGGATATCTGGCGGACGGCCCCGACACCTCTGAAAAGGTCTTCAAGGGCACCTTCGCCGAGATCTACGAGCAGAACAGTTCCAAGCCCGCCGAGCTGGCCTACCTCAGACACGAGACCGACGTCCCGCCCTGCAGGGTATAGGAGTGAACGACCAATGTTCTTTTTTCCTGCTATGTGCCATATGAAAAAAGAAACAATTGACTACTTGAAAAACAATTACCCTGATAGTATCCTTGTCTCGCAAATAACAAACTGAACAAACTACTTTTCGGGTGCTTTCGTAAGGAAAGATAATAGGGAACTGGGTGAGAATCCCCGGCGATCCGGTCACTGTAAACGGGTAGCAGCCTGCAGTTTCCATTGTCCCCCGCGGGATGAGAAGGAGCAGAGCCGCGAAGATCCGCAAGCCAGGAGACCTGCCCGAAAGGAACGGTGGATAACTTCCGACGAAAGTACTTCATCTGAGAACAGCAAGACAAGGGATCCCGCGCAGCGGGAGGTCTTTCCACGCGCGCTCAAAACTGCTTTCCGAAGAAGGAGAGCAGTTTTTTATTGCGCATCGCAAAAAGAGAAAGGAAAGAAAATGAAAAAGACTATCGCATTGATCCTTGCACTGTGCATGCTGCTGAGCTTCGCCTCCTGCGGAGCGAAGACCGAGACCGCAAAGACCCAGGAGCCGGCAAAGACTGAAGCTCCCGCAGATACCAAAGAGGACGCCAAGACTGAAACTCCGGCGGAGCCGGCAAAGACCGAAGCCGCAGAGCCCGAGAAGACCACCGTCACCGTCGTCGACTCCACCGGCCGCGAGGTCGAGGTGCCCAAGAACCCCCAGAGGATCGTCGCAGGATGGGGCGTCAAGAACTACATCTGCATGAACATCAACGACCTGATCGTCAACGAGATCACCGACAAGTTCTGCCTGAGCCTCGATCCGGACCTTGCCAACGGAGGCTCCATCAAAAGGGACGGCAACACCACCGCTGAAGCCATCGCGGAACTTGACCCCGACGTGGTCGTCCTCAAGTGGAACAGCAAGCTGATCCCCCAGCTGGAAGCCCTGGGCATCCCCGTTCTGGGACTTAGCATCGAGGACGAGGCTGAGATGAAGCACGCCATCGAGATGTTCGGCCTCGCCTTCGGAAGAGAAGACAGGGCAAA
This sequence comes from Bacillota bacterium, assembly GCA_017428655.1. Classification (GTDB taxonomy): domain Bacteria; phylum Bacillota; class Clostridia; order Peptostreptococcales; family Anaerovoracaceae; genus RGIG2707. The sequence goes on from JAFRQL010000035.1 coordinate 13,908, forward strand.
GGAGATCCTCGATTACTACGACACCCTGACCGCCAAGGCAGAAGAACTCACTAAGGACATCCCCGAGAGCGAGAAGAAGACCGCCATCTTCCTCGGCCAGTACGTAGGCTCCACCGCTCCCGACACCACACTTCAGGGCCTTGCCATCGAGCAGGCCGGCGGCATCAACCCGGCGGCCGACTTCGGAAGAGGCGAGCTCTGGGCACAGGGCGGCATGGAGAAGGTCATGGAATGGGACCCCGAGTACATCTTCATGGCCAACCATCTGACCAGCCGCGACTATACCCTTGAGAGCACCATCGAAGACCCCGCCAACCAGGATCTGACCGCCGTCAAGAACGGCCACGTCTATGAATCCCCCTGCGAGATCGACCTGTGGATGTACCCCACCCTCTCCATCAAGCTGGGCGTCCTGTGGATGATCCACACCATGTATCCCGAGCGCCTCAGCGACGCAGAGCTTGAATCCATCGTCCTCGAATTCTACAAGACCATCTACGGCATGGACGTCACCAGAGAGCAGCTGGGATTCTAGAACATGAGACTTGCTGAGCAGAGCCTGCCCGCCGGATCGCCCCGGGCCGGCAGGACCCCCATATCCGCATGGATCGCCGGCCTCACCGCCGCCCTGATCCTCATCGTCCTGGTCTGCCTGTGCCTCGGCCAGTATTCCATGAGCGTCGGAGAGACCCTCCACATCATGACCGCCAAGGCCGCGGGAGCGGAGCCCGACTGGAAGCCCATGAAGGAGAACATCATCTTCTTTCTCAGGCTGCCCAGGATCATCTCCGCAGGACTGGTCGGAGCCTCCCTCGCCCTGTCGGGGAGCGTCTATCAGGGCATATTCAGGAACCCGCTGGTATCTCCGGACCTTCTGGGAGTATCGTCGGGGGCCTGCGTGGGCGCGGCCCTGTCCATCCTTCTGAACTGGGATCCTGTCACCACCCAGTTCATGGCCTTCGGCTGTGGCCTCCTGGCCGTCGGCCTGACCCTGACCATACCGAGGCTTCTGGGCAGCACCTCAAACATCATGCTGGTGCTCTCCGGGGTCATCGTTTCCGGCCTCATGGGGTCGTTCCTGGGGATGATCAAATACGTCGCCGACCCAAAGAGCCAGCTTCAGGCCATCACCTTCTGGCAGATGGGGAGCTTCGCGTCGGTGAGGTATCCGGACATCCTGAGCGTCCTGCTGCCCATGGTCATAGGCTTCGTGGTGCTCCTCGCCCTGTCCTGGTGGATCGACGTCCTCTCCATGGGAGAGACAGAGGCTAAGCTTCTGGGCGCCAACTTCAAGCCCATCAGGAACGCCGCGGTGATCTGCGCGTCCCTGCTCACGGCAAGCTCCGTCTGCATGTGCGGCACCATCAGCTGGGTCGGGCTGGTCATCCCCCATTTCGCCAGGATGCTGGTGGGATCCCACGGGACCCGCTACATGCCCGTGTCCTGCCTTCTGGGAGCCTGCTTCATGATCATCGTCGACACCACGGCCAGAAACATCAGCGGCATGGAGGTCCCCATCAGCATACTGACCAGCCTGATCGGAGCCCCCTTCTACATCGCCCTCATGAGAAGGCGCAGGGGGGAGCTGCAATGATATACGACGTAAGAAAGCTGCAGTTCGCCTATCCCGGCGGAAAGAACATCATAAACGACGCATCCTTCACCCTGGACGAGGGAGAGATCCTGACCATCCTGGGGCCCAACGGAGCGGGAAAGAGCACCCTGTTCAACTGCCTCGCCAACATCAGAAGGCCGGGCTCTGGCCAGATACTGCTGGACGGAAAGCCCATGGAGAAGATGAGCGTCAAGGAAGTTGCGAAGGTCATAGGCTACGTTCAGCAGACCCACGTCGCGGTCTTCGACTACACCGTCATCTACTTCGTGATGATGGGACGGGCGGCAAACGTGGGCATGTTCTCAAAGCCCAAGGAGGAGGACCGCCGGATCGCCATGGACGCCCTGAAGACCCTGGGCATCGATCACCTGGCGGAAAGACCCTACACCGCCATCAGCGGGGGCGAAAGGCAGATGGCCCTCATCGCCAGGGCCCTGACCCAGCAGCCCAGGGCGATACTTCTGGACGAGCCCACGTCCCACCTGGATTTCGGCCGCTCGACCCTGATCCTCGAGCTGGTGAGGGAACTGAAAAGCAGGGGCTATTCGGTGATCATGACCACCCACGATCCCAACCACGCCATGCTCCTGGGGGGCAAGGCTGCTTTGCTGGACCGCCAGGGGATCCTTCACGTCGGCCCCGCGGAGGAGGTCGTCACCGAAGAGAACCTCAGGCCTCTTTACAGGAGCGAGCTCCACATAGTGGACATCCCCCAGCTTGGCCGCAAGGCCTGTCTCAGCGCTGGCCTGAAGGCCATTTAACGCTTTACCGCCGCCCTCCGCTGCGTTTCACCTCTGAAAACGCGGCGGAGGGCTTCTTAGCACACGAGGAGGCCGGACATATGGACCAGTTTTACGAATACGAGCGGGACAGGATCTTCATGGGACTGCACAATCCTGCCGTGAACCACCAGCAGGGGGTCAACGGCAAGGTTGCGGGGAACCTGGAGGCCTTCGCCCAGATCAAGGACGCGGCGGTGCTGCTCCACGGGCCCAAGGGCTGCGCCTTCCACTACCGCTACTACTCCAGAAGGCGGTGGCTGCCCTTCTACGGCCTTGAGAGCGACGATCTGACCGAGGCCGAGGTCATATCGGGAGGCGAGCAGAAGCTCTTCGACGCAGCCCTCAGGCTGGCTGAAAGAAGGCCGGGGCTCATCGTCCTGATACCCACGGTGGCCAGCGACATCATGCAGTGCGATCTTTTGGGGATCGCCGGTCTGGTCAGGGAGAGGACCGGGATCCCCTGCGTCGCGGTGAAGTCCGAGGTCTTCTCCCACATAGACAAGACCGTCATGCGCAGGGGCAGGCGTGAAGCCCTCAAGGGCTGGTGCAGCGGCAAGGTCTCAAAGAACACCGACAGCAGGGGCTGCGGCTTCTCCGAGGCGATGCTCACCCTGGCGGAGCAGCTGATGGAGCCTCAGGAGGAGGCCGACCCCAGGGGGATCAACGTGGAAGGATACTCGTGGGGCTACGGGGGAAGGATGCTCCTCAAGGGCATGAACGGCATGCTGGCGGGCATGGGCCTCCACCTTCGGACGGTGATCCCCAGCTGCCCGGCGGCGGAGATCGCCAAGGCTCCCGCGGCGGGGCTGGACATCGCCAGAAGGGTCCGCTGGGCCATGGCCCTGGAAAGGTCCTTCGGGATCCCGTATATCCACGTCCACGGCTTCGCCAGATATACCGGCCTGGACGGGATCAGGCTCTTTTACAGGGATATAAACGAGAAGATGGGTCTGGGCCTGGACACGGACAGGATCTTCGAGGCCAGGTTCAGGGCGGCCGAGGAGAGGCTGGCAGGGGTCAGGGAGGCGTACAGGGGAAAGAGGATCCTACTCATAGCGAGGACCTTTGCCAATCTGCCAAACCAGCTGGTCCAGGCGGTCAAGGGGGCGGGGATCCCGGTGACCTGCGCCGCGGCCTTCGCGGATCCGGAGTTTTTGGAAAGGGGAGACTACGACAGCGACATGATCGAGACCATAAAAAGGAACACCGCAAGGGCTGCGGAGATGTGCGGCCTTAAGGAGGCTCCAGTCATCGGGCCGGATCCTCAGCAGTTCAGGGAGCTCACGGACAGCGCCGATATAATAATTGCGGATCCCAGGACCCAGCTCCTCTGGCCCGGAAAGCCGGTGCTCTCCGACGATCTTCTCTTCGTCGCGCCGCTGGATCCCGAGGGCTTCTGCAAAAATGCCGAGTATATCGCAGGGAGCCTGGGGGATCTTCCGGTCTCGGGGAGCCTTCTAATAAACAGGGTCCCCTTCGCTCCGGGGCTCTACCCGCAGACGGACAGGCCTTCGGTAAAGGCCGCGGGCGACATCTGGCAGAAGCTTTGGCAGGACAGGGGGAGAGACGCATGATACCGACGCAGGGCTGCTTTTATCTCGGCGCCTACCGCGCCTTTTCGTCCTTCAGGGACGCGTTCCTTCTGATACACTCGGTGTCCGGCTGCTCCTGGGGCGCCCTGGCCTTCCACCAGATGGGAAGGCAGGACGACGTCCGCCAGGCCTGCACCATGATCCACGAGAACGAGGTCGTCTTCGGAGGCGAGGACAAGCTGGCCTCGGGCCTTGAGATACTCAAGAGCCACCGCCCGCAGCGGGTCTTCGTCCTCAACGGCTGTCCCGCTGACATGATCAAGGACGACATCCAAAGCGTCTTAGACGAGGCGGGCTGCCCCTTCCCGGTCCACTGGATGGACACCGCGGGATACATGGGGAGCGCTCGGGAGGGCTTCATCTCGGCCATGAGGTACATGGC
>JAFRQL010000036.1 GCA_017428655.1 Bacillota bacterium
CGGCGGCCTCGGGAGCTTCGGGAGCGGGCGCCGCATCTGAAGTCTCAGACGCTTCCTGCTCTGCGGACGGAGCATCCGCTTCTTCAGCCGCGGTCTCGGCGGCCTCTTCGGCAAGCTCAGTGACTGCCTCGATCACGGGTTCGTGGACCTCTTCGGCTGCGGGTTCCGCTGCCGTTTCGGCGGGCTCTTCCGGGGCGGCGGGGGCCTTTTCAGGCTCTTCGGCCCTGGGAGCCTCGGAGGCCGGTCTTGCCTCGTACTTTTCCGCAAGGAGCTCGGCGATGTCCGCCAGCCTTCCCTCGGGCAGAGGCTCTCCGGTCTTCTCTGCCGTGGCAATGCACGGCACCACGTCCGGCTCAAAGAGTACGCTGTCGATCATCTGGGGAGGATCGGGGATCTCGCTCTTTTCAAAGGCCGTTGGGCTGAGCAGGCCTTCCAGCTTCTTCAGGAACTGCTCGGGGGTGGTGTCCTCGTAATATGCCTCGTAGGAGAGGGGATCCGCACCTTCTTCCGCGGGGGCGGGAGCCTCTGTCAGGGCCTTCTCGTATCTTGCGTGGTCCTCGTCCATGGCCAGGTCTATGGAAAGGCCGGTGGGAGTCTTGAGCTTGTCCCTGCCTGCCAGCAGCCAGTCTATGGTCGGGAGGCTGTCCGGATCGTCGTCGGGTCCTGCTTCGGGCTCTTCGGCGGGCTTTTCCGCATCTTCGGGCAGAGCCTCGGCAGCAGGCGCTTCAGGCTCTGCGGGTGCTTCGGGCGCTTCAGTTTCCGGTTCTACGCAGATCTCAGGTTCTGCAACTGGAACTACAGTTTCCGGCTCTTCGCAGACCTCAGGCTCAACTACGGGCGCTTCAGTTTCCGGCTCTTCGCAGATCTCAGGCTCAACTGCGGGCGCTTCGGTCTCCGGCTCTTCGCAGACCTCAGGCTCAACTGCAGGCGCTTCGGTTTCCGGTTCTTCGCAGACCTCAGTCTCGACTGCGGGCGCTTCATCCTTAGGCTCTTCGCAGACCTCGGGCTCGCTGCAGACGGTCTCTTCCTCCTTTGCCGGTGCGGCCTTCACCGCTTCCCCGGGCCCCAAGGGCTCAACGGAGAAGCAGGCGGGGGCGCCGGTCTTCTGGTCCACGGAGATGGAACTGATCCTGCCCATGGGAACGCCGCCCTGGGCGAAGACGATGGTCTGTTCCATGGGAGCGTACGGCCCGTTCTCAAGGTCCGGGGCCTCAGGCGTCCTGCCCTCTTCAGGCTTTACCAGGGCGCATATCCTGTTGATGAACACTATCTCGGGCGGAGTGAAGAGCAGCTTGGGCTCTCCTTCCTTGAGGGCTGCTATCCCCGCCAGTTCAAAGCTTCCGCGAAGGAACAGCGGCAGGAAGTGATCCCCCAGCACCGCGCCGCTGTCCGCGTCGACCACCGGCACGTTTCCGGACGCCCTTGTAAATGTCAATGTAGTCATTTGGTCCCCCTTTCTTTTTTCGGTCTTTTCCCGGTCTTCTGATCGCCGCTGCCCGAAGAATTGATGCTAATGGCAGCAGCCGCTATATCTTTCTGGAGCTGCTCGGCCCTGGCGGCCTCGGCAGCCTGTTCCGCGGTCATCGACGACCGCATCCTCTGTTCGTTTTTCTCAGCCCTGCGCTTCTCCTGTCCGACGTAGATCCTGTTGACGATCAGTATGAAGAGCAGGTTGACCAATATGCACAGGGCGGCGGTGATGAGGCCGTATTCCCCGTCGCTGAAATAAAGATCCGATCCTGCCATGTACAGGAGGGTCGGCACCAGGCCGGTGATCTCCGCCTTTATCATCGGGAACATGAGCATGGTCGCCGCCTGGAGGCAGATCGAAAGGATCCACGGCAGGGCAGGCTGCCCTCCCTTCTTTACGGGGATCAGCAGTACGACGGCCAGATAAACCAGGACTGCAGGTATCAGTATCTTAAGGTCTGTCATGGATGGCCTCCTTGGTCGTTCTCATGATAGGATGTGGATCAGGTTCCTGGGACAGGATCTGGCGCAGACTCCGCATCCGTCGCAAAGATCCGGGTCGATGGAGGGGAGCCTTCCGGAGGTCCTTACCGCGCCTTTGGGGCAGACCACGGAGCAAAGGCCGCATCCGTCGCATCCGGCGGTGCAGGCTCCGCTGCCTTCGTTTCCCGCGGTGCTTATACTGCAGGCGACGTAGGCACAGGGCCTCTGAGGCATGAGCTTTATGAGCCCTCTGGGACAGGCGTCGGTGCATTTTCCGCATCCGGTGCAGCGGCTGCGGTCGACGACGGCGAGGCCGTTCCTCAGGACTATGGCCTTCTGTGGGCAGGCTTCCCTGCAGTCTCCTCCGCCCAGACAGGCGTTGGGGCAGGTGAGGGGGCCTCCGAAAAGGGTGCTGGCCGCGGCGCAGCTGGCAGGTCCCTGATAGTCGTTCTTTCTGCTGCAGACCTGGTCGATGCCGGTGCAGCATACGACGGCGGTGCGGGCAGGGGCTTCTTCAGCGGGATCCGCCTTCGGATCCTCCGGAGCATTTTTGCCCCTGATCAGCCCCAGCAGGGTGCAGAGGATCCCTATGACCGCTCCGAGGCCTACGGTGAGAAGGACTGCGTTGACGAATTGTTCCATCGCTCTTCTCCTTTCACCCTACATGCCGAACAGTCCGTCCAGAAGGCCGGTGAGGCCCATGAACGAAAGTCCCATGATCGACGCCGCGATCAGATATGAGGCAGTGCCTCTGAAGCTCTCGGGGATGTCGGCAGCGTCGACCCGGCTCCTGATCCCCTCGAAGAGGAACATGACGAGCCAGAAGCCGAGGCCGGTCCCCAGGGCGCTTATCATCGAATATGCGAGATCCCTTCCGGCTGTGATGTTCTGCTCGAGAAGTCCCAGGACCGCGCAGTTGGAGGCGGTCAGCGGAAGGTATATGCCCAGCTTTCCCCGCAGGCCGGGGAGGAAGCGTTCTATCAGTATCTCGGCCAGCTGGACCAGTCCCGCTATGATCAGCACGAAGACGATGGTCTCCATGTAATCGATGCCGAAGGGCACCAGCACGAACCTGTAGACAGGCCACGCGCAGGCGGTGGAAAGGAGCATTATCAGCAGGACCGAGGCGGAGAGGCCGTGGACGGCTCTGCTGTCGTTCCCCTGTCCGAACAGGGGGCAGATGCCCAGTCCCTTGACCATCACCACGTTGTTCACCAGGACGGCGCCGATGATTATATAAAAGAAGTCTTTCATCTCTCGCACCCTCCTTTGCCATTCATCGGGCAGGCCGCGGAAGCGGGGCATCCAAGGCAGATCTTCTTCTGCTCTTCGGCAGGTCCCTTGGAGGTCAGCTTGCGGGCGATGGCGATGAGGACCCCCAGGGTGAACAGACCGCCGGGAGTGAACAGGAAGACGGTTATGGGCTTGACCGGGCCGGTGGGGACCGGGATCCCGAAGACGGTGCCCGAGCCTGCCAGCTCCCTGACCGCGCCCATGAGGACCAGGGCCATGGTGTAGCCCGCTCCGGTGCCCAGGCCGTCAACCGCGGAATTTATGATGCTGTTCCTGCTGGCGAAGCCCTCGGCTCTTCCGAAGATGGCGCAGTTGACCACCATCAGGGGAAGATAGACGCCCAGGCTGGTCTCAAAGGCCGGAAGATAGGCCGTGATCAGGTATCTCGCGATGGTCACGAAGGAGGCGATGATCACCATGTAGCAGGGGATCCTCACCCGCGAGGGGATGATCCTCTTGAGGGCGGAGATCATCACGTTGGAGCACAGGACCACGAAGAGCATGGAAAGGCCCATGACAAGGCCTGACGACACCCTTGCGGTCACCGACACCGCCGGGCAGATGCCCATGGCCAGGACCAGCAGCGGGTTCTCGAATATGATCCCGTCGAGGAATATCTGCTTTCTGCTCTTTCTTATCATTCCGTATCGCCGCCTTCCATCTCCTGGATCTGCATGAGCGCCAGGCTCACGCAGCTGAAGACAGCGGACGAACTGTAGGTCGCTCCGCTGACGGCTTCTATGTGATTGGCCCCGGCCCTGGCTCCGGTGGAGCTGATGCCCGAGGCTCCCGAATACTGGTTGAGATACGAGCTCTGGTTGACGCGTCCGGCTATGCCGGGGTTCTCATCGCCGATATCGGTGATGCGGATCTTTGAGATCTTCCCCGAGGACCTGATGCCGGTCATGACGGTGATCCTGCCCTGATATCCGTTGGCGCTGCTGGTGACGATCCAGCCGGCTCCGTTGGAAGCCTTCCAGACCGAGCTTACGCCTTCTTCGAGATTGGCCGCGACCTGTTCAAATGCGTCCGCGTCGGGCAGAAGCTCCAGCATCATGGCCTGCAGCCTTCTTTCCCGGTTGCTCTCGATGTGTTCTTCGGTCGCCTGATAGCACAGGGTCATCAGAAGAGAAACCACAAGGCAGATGGAGCAGAGGACCACTATGGACGAAAGGGGGTTGTTCCTTCTTGCTGTCATGCTGCCGTCCTCCCGTTCATCGTCCTTTTCATGCGCATGCCGACGGTCAGCCTGTCGATCTGGGGGGTCAGCAGGTTCATGAATAGCATGGCCGTGGACACTCCCTCCGGGTATGACGTATATATCCTGAAATACATGGTGAGCACCCCGCAGCCTATGCCGTAGATCAGCTTTCCGGCGGGGAGCATGGGGCTGGTGGTGTAGTCGGTCGCCATGAAGAAGGCGGCCAGCATGACTCCGCCCGCGCACACGTGAAAGACTGGGTCAAAGCCCCAGAACGCTGCCATTACCATTACCGCGGCCATATATGACAGGGGGATGACGGGGCTGATTATCTTTCTGGCGCAGAGGTAGACGCCTCCGATGAGAAGGGCCAGGGCGCTGATCTCTCCGATGGAGCCGTTGATCAGGCCGAGGAACATCTCAGTATTGCTGGGCAGGGCCCTCGCGTTAGAGAACAGGGCCAGGGGAGTCGCTCCGCTGACCGCGTCGGAGGAGAGCATGGCGTTGGGACCGCCTGCCGCGTTGATCATCACCTGGCTCATCCTGGACGTCACGATAAAGGTCTGCATCCTGCCCTGATAGCTGAAGAACAGGACGGTGCAGCCAACCAGGGCGGGATTGGCGAAGTTCTGCCCGATGCCGCCGAAGAGCTGCTTGGTCACAACGATGGCGGCGAAGGCGCCGATGGCGATCATCCACAGGGGAGTCCCCGCGGGAAGGCCCATGGCCAGTATCGCGCCGGTGACGGCTGCGCTCCAGTCGCCCGCGGTCTGGGGACGCTTGAGTATCCTTCTGCAGGCCCACTCGAAGCCGACGCAGCAGACGATCGACTCCAGCGTCATGAGAAGGGCGCCGAAGCCGAAGATGTATATTGCCCAGCACTGGGCGGGGATCAGGGCGATGACCACCTGCTTCATGATGGAAGCGGTGTCCTGCCTTTCCTGTATGTGGGGGGCGGGGGAGAGGGCCAGCATCTTTTTACCGTTCATCTCTTCCTCCTTCCGCGTCTTCTATCATGGCAGCCCGGCCGGGCTCTGAAAACATTGCCCTGGCGAGGCCCAGCTCGTAGCTGATCTGCTTTCTTGCGGGGCAGACGAAGCTGCAGCAGCCGCAGCCGGTGCAGGCGCTGAGATATCCTTTCTCAAGGGCCTCTTCATCCCTCTTTCTCCAGGCCTTGAAGAGAAGGTTGGGCATCAGGCCCTGGGGGCAGGCCGCGATGCACCTTCCGCAGTTTATGCAGCCGGTCTCCCGGTCTCTTTCGGCCCTGTAGGCGGAAAAGCAGATGAAGGCGTCGTCGGTCTTGGACACGTAAAAGTTCGTGTCGGGAAGGGCGATACCGGTCATGGGGCCGCCTACGATGATCTTTCTCAGGCTCTCCATGTCCGCGCCGCAGAACTGCAGGACGTCCATCACCGGGGTCCCGACGGGGACCTCGACGTTCATGGGCCTTGATACCGCGTCGCCGTCGACGGTGACGGTCCTGGATACCAGAGGCATGCCGGTTACCACGTACTGCTGGAGCTTGATCAGCGTCGAGACGTTGAGGACCAGCACTCCCTTGTCCTTCAGCAGCTCTCCGGGAGCGGTCCTGACGCCCAGAAGGGTCTCGGCAAGGGCGGTCTCTTCTCCCGCGGGGAAGATCCTCGAGACCTGGACGGGTTTTATGCTTTCAAGGTCTTTGCAGCTCTCTTCCAGCAGGGGGAAGGCTTCCTCCATGCCTCTTTGGACCGCGATGAAGCAGTCCTTTATGTCCAGCCATCTCAAAAGGAGGGCGGCGCCGGCCGCGACGTCCTTTGCGTAGGCTATGGTGTTGATGTGGTCCGAGGTGACGAAGGGCTCGCACTCGACTCCGTTTATAATGAGATGCTCAAAGGCATTCCCTTCGTTCTCAAGCTTTGCGAAGGTGGGATATCCCGCACCTCCCAGGCCCACGAGGCCGCAGTCCCGGGCAGCTCTGATCAGGTCTTCCCTGCCGGAGATCACCGGCGGCCTGATGTCCGCGGGTGTCTGCCTTCCGTCGGTCTCGACGATCACGTGAAGGTCGTCCTTTCCCAGCTTGGAGGGAAGGCTCTGAATGCCTGTGACGGTGCCCGAGACGCTGCTGTGCACCGGAACGCCCAGGGGGCCTTCCGCCCTTGCGATCAGCTGGCCTACTGCGACCTTTTCTCCCGGGGAGACCACGGGGACGGCCGCGTCCGCCCTGCCGTGGGTCATGGGTATCCTGACCTCGGAGGGCAGGGTGATCTGCATCACCGACATGCCCGCGGTAGCCTTGAGGTTGCTGAGATATATTCCTTTTTTCCTTGCGGATCGATCCATTTGCAATATATATGTAAATACCGTTTGGCGGTCAAAAATAATTATTCAAATTATCTTATAACGAAACAGGTGAAAAGTAAAGGCCGGGTGCTCCTTGCGCAGGTTTGACATGTCTGCTATAATGGGTCAGGCTTGTTAAAAGGCCTTTTTCGTAATGCAGCGAAAAGCAGATTTGAAGATATAAGGGAGGTCCCCTTTGCCAGCAATAGAGAATCTCAGGGATATGATGTTCTCTTCCGCCGAAAAATACGGAAGCCAGGCCGCATATCTTTATAAAGAAAGACTGGGCGGACCGTACCTGAAGAAGACCTTCGAGGACTTCAGGGACGACGTGCTCAGATTCGGCACCGCTCTCATGGACGCGGGCTTCACCGGCTGCCGCATGGCTGTCATCGGTGAGAACCGCTACGAGTGGATCGTCACATATTTTGCGGTATCCTGCGGACTGGGGATCATCGTTCCACTGGACAAGGAGCTGCCGCCCCAGGAGATCGCGGCCCTGATCAAAAGGGCTGAGCTGACCGGCATCACCTATTCGTCCAAGGTGGCGGGAAAGCTCCGCGAGGCTCTCAACATACTCAAGGACGAAGGCTGCGATATCGACCCCATCAGGCTCATCAGCATGGACGAGCCCCCTGAAGATCTGGGCGCCCTGCACATGCAGGCCATGATCGAGAAGGGCAGAAAGCTCAGGGCCGCGGGGACCAGAAGATACGACAAGCTCCCCATCGACCCCGACGAGATGAGGATCCTGCTGTTCACCTCGGGCACCACCGGCCTCGCCAAGGGCGTCATGCTCTGCCACAGGAACCTGTGCAGCAACGTCCAGGCCACCGCCGTCTACGTCGCCCTGGACCGCCTTCCCGGAGCGAAGGTGGGCCTTTCCATACTGCCGATGCATCATACCTACGAGTTCTCCGCCAACGTGCTGGGCTCCCTCTATCAGGGCGGCACCCTTGCCTTCTGCGAGGGCCTCAAGCACATCGTGAAGAACATGCAGGAGGCTGGCACCACCTACATGATCGCCGTGCCCCTGATCTTCGAGAACATGCACAGCAAGGTCTGGAAGAAGGCCGAAAAGGAAGGCAAGGCGGACAAGCTCCGCACCCTGGTCAAGATGATCAGGAACCTTTCCAAGATCGGCGCCATAGACAAGAAGCTCTCCAAGCGCACCGCAAAGATGTTCAAGGAGGTCCACGAGGCCTTCGGCGGCAAGCTGGAGCTGATGATCGCGGGAGCGGCGCCCATCGATCCCGACGTCATAGGCGATTTCAATGCCATGGGCTTTCGCATGGTCCAGGGCTACGGCATGACCGAATGCTCTCCCATCATCGCCCTCAATCCCGACTACGCCATCAAAGCCGCGGCCGCTGGACTCCCCCTGCCGGGCACCGAGCTCTACATAGATGAGCCCGACGACGCCGGCGTAGGTGAGATCGTCTGCCGCAGCGACTCCGTCATGCTGGGCTACTACAGGGATCCCGAAGAGACCGCCAAGGTCCTCAGTCCCGACGGCTGGCTCAGGACCGGAGACTACGGTTACGTGGACCAGAACGGTTACGTGTACATCACCGGCCGCAAGAAGAACGTCATCGTGACCAAGAACGGAAAGAACGTCTTCCCCGAAGAGGTCGAATACTATCTGATGAAGAGCCCCTACATCAAGGAGGTCGTCGTCAGCGGAAAGAACGACGAGAGGACCGGAGATCTGACGGTCAGCGCCGAGATCTTCCCCGACATGGACGCGGCTGCCGCGGCGGGGGCGGACAGTCCCGAGAAGCTCCACGAGCTGCTGAAGGACGAGATCGAGAAGTGCAACGACACCATGTCCTCGTACAAGAGGGTCAGGGCCTTCACGGTCAGGGACACCGAATTCGAGAAGACCACCACCAGAAAGATCAAGCGCTGGTAGAAGGTTGAAGGCTGAATGAAAAGGACATCACGGCTTTTGTGCATCCTTCTGTGCGCCGTCATGACGCTGCTGACCGGATGCGAGAGCTACGACAATTTTTACAACACCTTCTTTAAAGAAGAAGAGCCTGAATATATACAGAAGATCCGGATCGGAGTGCTGGAGCCCATGACCGGAGGCGATTCGGCCGACGCTCAGGCGGAGATCTCGGGGATCGAGCTGGCCCACGAGCTTTTCCCCCAGGTGCTGGGGACCGACGTTGAGCTGGTCTACGCGGACAATCAGTCCGACGTCGCCGTGTGCCCCGAGGCCGCTCAGAGCCTTGTGGATCAGGGCGTTTCGGTGATACTGGGAAGCTGCAAGAGCACTCTGAGCCTTGCCGCCAGCGACGTCATCGCCGAGGCCGAGGTACCGGCCATCGGGATCACCTGCATCAACCCCATAATCACTGAGACCAACAGGTACTATTTCAGGGTCTGCAACATAGAGTCCTTCGAGGGAGACGCGGCCGCCAGGTTCGTCTACTACGGAAAGGGTGCGTCCGAGGCCGCGGTCCTCAAGCAGGAGGGCGACGACTTCGCCCAGGCCCTGGTGGACGCCTTCAAGGCCAGGATGACCTCCTGCACCGGCAGGGAGTTCTCGGTCACCGTGGTGGAGTATCCCGCGGGGACCACCGACTTCACCCCCTACCTGTTCGACCTTTCGACCGTATCCAGCGGCATCGTATACTTCCCGGTGAACGCGCAGACGGCGGCTAACGTCATCAAGCAGGCCCGGGACGCCGA
>JAFRQL010000037.1 GCA_017428655.1 Bacillota bacterium
GATATCCCTGATGGAGCGTCATTCCCAGCAGTTGGAGGCCTGCCTTGTCCAGGGCAAGATCGATATAGCACTCATGCCTCTGCCATTGGATGACAACTCCCTTGATTACATCCCACTGAAGACCAGCGAGCTGATGGTCGTCATGTCGGGGAGCGACCCGTACCGAAAATTCGTGCAGAAAGACTCCGATGGGAACGAGTTCATCGACCTGAGAGACCTTTCCGGAGCCCCGATAATAACAGGCCTTCCGGGACAACGCATAAGAAAGGGCGTCGATATGCTTTTCAGCAGGCTGGGCATTACCCTAAATATCGCTATCGCCTCCAGGAGCATAAGGACTATCATAAGACTCGCTTCCATAGGGATGGGCATTGCCCTTACACCCGACATGTATATCCACGATGATGACGCCTTCAATGATGATATGTACGTATGCCGAATTAAAGAGGGCCAGTCCCTCCCATGGATATTCGCCGCTGCCTACGCTCAGAATGATTACCTCTCCAACGCTGCGCAACAGTTCCTCTCAACGATGATAGAAGTAGTGCCGCAGATTGAGCAGGCATAGCGGCAAAAAACAAGTGCGGAAGGTTAAAAATGAAGTCAGACAGGATCAGCGAACTGAGCGGCAGACTTACGGAGGCCGTCGTGACCTGCGGCCATCCCGCGGAGCTGGGCGAGCTGGTCGCGGCGTCCCTGGGCACCGAAAAGACCCTGGAGCGGATGCTCCAGTATGTAAAAAGGACCAGGCCCCGCAGCGCGGAGGAGCTGGTCGACGAGATGCTGGCCATAAAGGCCGAATTCGAAGGCTACCGCCAGAAGAAGATCTCCCAATACTACAACGGAAAGCTCAACCGCCTGATGAACGAAGGGCTGGATGAGGAAGAGCAGGAATGATGAGAGACGAATACAATATCAAAAAAACTTGATCCAAGACCAAATCCCTATGCAAAAGGCTCGCCTATCCCAGCGCCACGTCGAGCACCATCATCAGAACGAAGCCCAGTGAAAAGGCGATCGTGCCCAGATTTGAATGAGTTCCCTCGGACATCTCCGGGATCAGTTCTTCCACGACGACGTACATCATGGCTCCCGCGGCGAAGGCGAGAAGATAAGGCATGACGGGAACCACAGCGCCGGCGGCAAGGATGGTGACCAGCGCCGCTATCGGTTCGACGACGCCGGACAGGACGCCGAACAGGAAGGTCCTCCCCTTGTCCATCCCCTCAGCCCGCAGGGGCATGGAAACGATGGCGCCCTCCGGGAAGTTCTGGATCGCTATGCCCAGAGCCAGGGCCAGCGCTCCCGCCTGACTGATCCCCGCGCTTTGGGATATAAGGCCAGCGTACACGACGCCAACCGCCATGCCCTCGGGGATATTATGCAGCGTTACCGCGAGGATGAGCTTGGTAGTGCGCTTAAGGCCTGATCTCGGTCCTTCTTCCTGCTTGTCGAAATGCATGTGAGGAGTGACTTCGTCCAGCAGAAGGAGAAATCCGACGCCGATCAGAAAGCCCGAGGCCGCCGGAACGAAGGACAGAGCACCCATCCCTTCGCTGCTCTCCAGCGCAGGCTGAAGAAGGCTCCAAAAAGATGCCGCCACCATGACTCCGGCGGCGAAGCCCGTTAGTATCTTCTGAAGGTCCCCGGAAATATTCTTTTTAAGAACGAATACCATAGACGCACCGAGACTGGTGCCCGCAAAAGGGATCAGGATCCCCAAAATGGTCTCCGCTGTCATTTCATTTATACCTCTCTCTTCCGGTCAGGCGATCTATCCTTCCGGCTCCATCTGTCCTTCTGCGATGGCCTTGTCCACCCAGAGGGTCATGGCGCTGATGGTCTTGGACATCTCGGAGAGCCTGTCCCTGATGGCCTCGAAATCCCGCCGCTCCTCGTCGCTGATGACTCCGTCCACGGTGATCTCGATGAGGCGGTTCTTTTCCTTGTCCAGGGCGTTGAGGGTCGCCAGCATCTCCAGGGTGATCTGGGAAAGGTCCTTGACCCTGACCTCGGGGACGTAGATCCTGCCGATGGGGCACTCGTGGGAGCAGTAGAAATTGGCCAGCTCCGGCCTCTTGTAGATCTGGGCCATCTTCATGACCTCTTCGGGCCTGGCCAGGGCCTTCTCCCCCTCGATCTTCTCGATGCGGTCCGCGGAGACGAACTCCAGAAGCTCCGCCGCAGCCTCTCTGGTCAGCCCCTGCTCCTCGCGGCACTGCTGGTACATGTTCTTGTTCTCTTTTACCGATCTTCTGCCCATCTCTGTCACCTTTTGCATCATCCGGCGGAAATAGGCCCGCCTATCCCGCGCTTTTCGATATTTATATGCCTACGGTCTGATTATATACTAAAGTCACGATAAGGAAAATGATCAGAAGGAGGAAAACAAAATGCTGAACTTCATATTCACCATCATGATGGCGGTCGTATTCGGAAGGCTGCTGGCGTTTTCCGTCAGATTCGCCTGGGGCATCGGAAGGGTGCTCGTGACCCTTCTGTTCATGCCGCTGCTGCTCATCGGACTGGCGGTGAGAGGCCTGATGTATATCGCCATCCCCGTGCTGATCCTGGTCGGGATCTCCGGCCTGCTGGGGACCAGCCGCCAGTAAGGACGAAAAGTCCGGCGCCTCGATCACAACGATCGTGACGCCGGGCTTTATATATTGGTGACCTAAATCAGATAGGCCGCAGGCAGGCTTATTCTACAGTTCGACCTCAAAGACCTCCTGGGCGGTCCTGGTCATACGTACCGCCCCCTCATCGGTGATTATAAAGTTGTCGCAGGCGCAGACAAAATCTGTAGCAGTCCTGAATTCGGGATGGATGGCGACGAACATATCCTTCTTGAAGGCCATCTGCTCGCGGTCGGAGAAAGCCGGACGCTCCATCATGTCATAGCCCTGTCCGCGGCCGAAATACCTCTTGTTCTCGGGAAGGCCGGCGTCCGCGCAGAGCTTGTTGTACAGGGCGTTGATCTTACAGGCTTTTACGCCGGGAAGCATGTTCTTCGCCAGCTCGGCCTGGATATCAAAGCCCAGCTTCCAGGCCTTCTTAAGGCCTTCGTCCGGTTTGCCCAGGGTCCACGTACGGCAGAGCTCGCCGTACATCCCTCCGGGACCTGCGGCTTCTATCATTATCGTAATGTTGTCTCCCTCTTCGAGGACCCTGTTGCCGTTGAAGTGCTGCTGGAACATGCAGGGCTCGCCCGGCTTCGCGGAGCCTACGCCCAGGTTGCCCATGTAATCGCAGCCCATATCCGACGCCAGATGGAGGATGTCGGAGCGGATCTCGTGCTCTCTGCGGCCGGGATAGAGCAGGGCGGGGACGGCAGCAATGAGCTTCTCGTGAGCTCTCACGCACTTGTCGAGGAGCACCTTCTCTTCATCGGATTTGACGGCGATGATCTCGTCCACATCATTGCTGAAATCGACGAGCTCTATGCCCTCTAGACCTGCAGTGACGCCCTTGTAGAAGGCGGCGCTCATGAGATTGAGGCCCAGCAGTCCGACCTTTTTGCAGCCGCGCTTTTTTATCTCCGCGACGGCGACGGTGGAAGCGTCATAATAGGTGAAATCGAAAGGCTGGCAGAAAGGCCTCGCGACTATCTTCTCTACTCCCCTCGCCCAAGGGAAGAGCGGCATGTTGTCGTTGGTGTCTCCGTGCTGGATGATGATCAGATCGCCTTCAGCCGGGATCAGAAGGGTCGTTGAGTAGTGATGGGCAGGCTGATCTATGAAATAGCGGATGTAGTTGTCAAAGATGTCGCTGTGGACGTTGGCGACGATCATGTCGACGTCCTTGGCCTTCATCGCAGCCTGGACAGCGTCTCTTCTTCTCTGAAGCTCTTTTGATGAGACGGGAAGCTTATACCTGGGTCCCGCGGTGATCTCTTTCATTTTTTAGTTCTCCTTTCGTTTTCTGCGAATGCCTCGCTTATAATCTGTACTGATCCTTATTCACGACATTGATCATTGGCTCGCCGCATTTCAGATGCTCTGCATTTATCCTTACCATTTCCATAGCCCTTCCGGTGTACAGAGGGCTGGAGGCGGAGGTGTGAGGAGTGATGATGCAGTTCTGAAGATCCCAGAGGGGGCTGTTGGAAGGCAAAGGCTCAGGATCCACGGCGTCAAGGGCACAGCCGCTGATCTGACCGGTCTGAAGAGCCCAGATAAGAGCATAGGTATCGACGGTTGATCCCCTGCCGACGTTGATGAAATAGGA
>JAFRQL010000038.1 GCA_017428655.1 Bacillota bacterium
CGGTTGCAGTCTGGGGAGCTGCCAATTTCAATCCTCCCACCCCATGCGGGGTGGGACGTGGGGCGGGGTACGAATCAACCGACGCGACCGGCATTTCAATCCTCCCACCCCATGCGGGGTGGGACATATCCGATGCTCTAAAAGAGACTGGACTCTCTTTATTTCAATCCTCCCACCCCATGCGGGGTGGGACCCGTTTGGCAAGGTGGATAGTACATCAACGGCAACGATTTCAATCCTCCCACCCCATGCGGGGTGGGACAGCAAAAACGTATAACAAAACAGTACGTTTTTGTTCTTTAACCATTAAAAACTACTTAAATCATAATGCCTGCATGATTTATTATCTTCATTTTCAAGTCATTTACTGAAAAATCCTGTGCGAACATGCAGGGCTTTTTTGTCTGCTTATAGTTCGCACCTTCATATCATAAGCACTCCTTCAGCTTCATAAGTCTCTTTAGCTCCATAATGCTCGATCTTGTTTTGATAATTATTCCCAAGATAGTAGAATCTCAAACTATCGCTGTCTTTATCAATAAGTTCAATTAACTTTTGCTTAAGCAATCTACACTGTGAAGCATCAACGACACATTCAAACACTGAGTTTTGAACTCTCTGTCCATAATTTACACATTGTTTTGCAATCTTTCTTAGACGTTTTTGGCCTTCTGAGGTCTCTGTGTTCACATCGTAAGTTATCAATACCATCATTTATTGCCACCTCATTTCCACAAGAATGGAGGATATGCATCCAGATCCCCGCGTATGAACCTCGCTAACAAAAGAGACTGGACATAAGGTACTAATCCCCACGGGACCTTTTCCTGCAAATAGGGGTGCATTATAGTCTCATTCTTTTTCTCCTGCCATGTTTTTAGAAATGTTTTTCTAGCTTCATCGGACAATATTACTGCGCCGGACATTTCTTCCCGAAAATCATCTGCGTTTATGACCCTGTTGTTTACAAGGGTTATAACAAATCTATCTGCCATTACAGGACGTAATTCTTCCATAAGATCAAGGGCTAGAGACTTTCTTCCCGGTCGATCACTATGCATAAAACCTACATATGAATCAAGGCCAACGCTTTCAAGAGCAGATGAACAGTCAGATGCAAGCAGAGAGTATGTAAAGGAAAGCATAGCATTTACTCGATCCGTGGGAGGTCTTCTGCTCCTTTCATGAAAGAAAAATGACTCCTTGTTGCGAAGCAGCATATCATCCAAAACATCAAAATACGCTTTGGCGGCAGCTCCTTCAAGTCCCCTCAATTCATCCAAATCCATCGTCGCTGATACTCTTGGAAGCAATTCCTTTATGGTTTTTATCGAACTATGAAATTTAGTCTGATCGATCCGCTGTTCATGATCTCTGACCGTTCTTTCCATGCTCCATCTTGCATTGAACAACTTCCCAAAGATCATGTTCCTTGCGATCAAACAGCTTCTCACTTGATCATCAGCGATGCGGTACTGTTCTCTTCTTAAAAGAACATTCCCTCCGGTGATCCCTGCTGTCCTAGCCAAAAATCTTCCACGAGGAGTACAGAATACCATGTCTATATCTCTTTTCGCACATGCACCCATTAAGGCTGGGGATGCTCCGGAGTATGAGAAGCAGATGATTGACTGAAGATTATGAAGGGGATATCTTGCGATAATCTGTTTCTCACGATTTGCGATCACGTTTTCGCCATCAAGACTCAAATAGACATCTTCACTTGTAATGAACAATGTGTTTAGTAAATGCCTCATTCAGGATCCTCCAATGCCCTCAGGATATAATCCTTTACTTTTCGATTCCTCATCAACTTAGGCAAGCATTGTTCTTTTAAGGAGCAAGAACGGCATCCGTTACCAGGTTTTACTTTAGGAGTGTATCCCCGGCTGAATAAGCTATGCATTTCTATTAGATAATCTTTCACCATTTTTCTCAGTTCTTCAGAAAATATGACCACCTCGCGTCGTCTAGTCTCACCGTAAAACAAGGCTCCCTGCAATACATCACAGCAGAGCATTTCTTCAAGGCACATAGCTTGAGCACAAAGCTGCAACCTGTCAGCCTCTATGGCTTTAGAATGTCCCCTTTTGTATTCTACGGGATATGGAATCCATTTCCCTTCTTCACCTGTGATTGGAATACCATGCGGGTCCGCATGGTATTCCAATACATCGCACTGACCAGTGATGCCAAGAGTCGAAGAGTTGACTCTGACCCCTCTGACTGTGATAACATCCCCACGCCTTTCTTTTATATTACTGTCGTGAGCACGTTCATGTAATATATTACCCTCAGTCGTCAGAAGATTATCAGCCCACACATTTTCGACATGTATCAGCGCCCACTGTCTGCGGCAGAATGAAAAATGCTGCAGACCCGATATGAGCAGATATTCGTCTTCGCTGTACATTTCTAGAAACGAATGCAGGTAACGCCCTGCGGGACCTTTTCTTCGCAGATCTCTACAGAGTAGTCAGTATATGCACGGGGAATGACCACATCTTCTTTCTTTTTTACATTGACCAGTTCAAAAAGCTTGTGAGCCGGGGCATTGCCAAGTTCGCTGTCGTGTTTAAAAACGATGAGCTCGCGAACTGCCATTTTCCCTCTTGCCGCAGACCTGTCATTCTCAAACATATTGAGGATCGCATCCCAAAGAAGCGACAGATCATCGTCGGAGAACCCTGTAGTCTTTTTGGCAAGATTCGCAGAGATGAACCCTTCGCAACGGTATAAAGCATATGGAACGATATACTTTCTGCCGATCTCTGTCCCTTTTACTTCCGCATCTGCCTCAGTAGTGATAGCAGTTCGGGTGATAGTGACTTCCTGCGGAAGAATAGGATCGATACTGCGGGAGAAGCCCAACTGTACCGGACCGCGCACCTGCCCACAATTCAAGGCTCCCTTCACAAATGTAGTCATCACTGCTCCAAAAGTACGGATATCATAGAAATTCCTGCACATAAAATCGCGCAGTTTTTCATCGAGTCTATCATCCTTCTTCTTTGCTTCTTTCAACTTGTCAGCTTCAACTCCGACATAATCGCAGGCCTCTTTATCACTGCGATTTAGCGGGACTCCATCTTTTACATATATGCGGAATCCTTCACAACCTTCCTTTGCCGTCTCGACATAATTGCGGATCTTTCTTTTAAGACAAACATCGGTTACAAGACCATATCCGGTCTCAGGATCCAACCTGGGCATATTGCCTGCGTCGGGATCTCCGTTGGGATTTCCGTTCTCAACATCGAACAGGATCACGAATTCATAACGATTCTTAATAGGTTCCATCTACTTATCCTCCTTTTTCTCATAACGCTTCTGTGTCTGATGATAATACCCTAGATAAAATGCACCCTGCTGGGGCAATGTCAGTCGTGACGGATATTCCTCTCCCAGCAGACCGCTGAGTGAAATGATCTGTTTCTCATACCATATACGACTGCTATCACTCAGTTTGCGCAAATGCTTCTGGCACAGGTTGTTCAATACAGGGAATATCATTGCCGGTGTTGAGGATGCAGAATTGAAATATTTGTCCTTTATAGTTGAATTGATAACATTCCCGTGATTTGCTGCCTTCTGTATCGCTTCATATACAGCAAACAGCCTTCCGAGTGTGTATGCAGGATTTGTACTGTTTTCATTCAACGCCACAGTTAGTACCTCCTTTGGACAGTCCTGATTTTGATTCTTCAAATAATACGCTTTGATGATAGCAGCCTTGCCTCGGTTGATGTTTCTTTCGGAGCGTATTCGGATCATAGTTTGCTCGAGAAGAGATGCTGGATAAAGCCCACCCGTAATGATCGATCTCACTACAGCTCCTGCCATGACCGGATTGACATTTTTCTCTTTGGATTTGTTGTTGACCGTTTCGCGAAGCATCGCCCAAATGGGAATTGTCTCGTATGGATCTTTTGACGGTCTGACTATCCTCATCCTCTCGTGATGCGAGATCACATTCTTCATCAAATCACCAAATGAGCACTTGTAGAAGAATCTGACAGATATCCGAGCTGAATTGGGGGACAATCCAAGTATATAGAATGGTCTATCCGGCTTGAGCTCGCGCTCAGGTACGGGGAGCCCGTTTGCGAGCTTTCTGACTGCATCTCGTACATCGTCTTCACTCAGACCTTCGATATCCTTTCCGAAGAGAGCTGCAGCAGTCAACACCTGATACTGTTTTTCTGCACCTTCTGCCCAGCAAACAACGGTAGTATCACCTATCTTCTGTACATTTTCGCGATCCGAAAGCAAATAGTTGAGCGCTGAAGTATAAGCGAATGCAGCGTGTTTCCCTATAGGAGCGTTGTAATTCTGCTCCTGGCCATACGAACAGAACGCAGGGGAATTGAACGATACTATGGCAGCTCCGCTTGACTGTGCACCATCCACCCCTTTAATCGAGGGATGTACAGGCTCTATAACATCTTCCTCGCCAGTTACAAGGCACTGGCCTACTACGAGCCCGTCACTGGATTCATAGTATTCTTGCCATGCTTTTGCGATTGCATCGACCTGAAAAGCATAGATCCCGTTGACACGGAATGTGAGATTCCCTCCGGAGATCACTGAATCGAATTCTGATTTAAGAGCACCGTTAGAAGACGCCTCCGAAGGATCCCATTTATCGTAAAAATTTCTTATCCCTTTTGCCTCAGGAACATCTATACCGTCAAGCAGCCTGTGATGAAGATTTTTTGATTCTTCAAAACATGCCCTGCTCCTTTCTTGGTTTCCTTTAGAGTCGATCCCTATCAAATAGGCTGAATTGTCCCAAAGAAAATTGGGAGATATACCAACTGTCCTTTTAACCGGCGCAGGAAGATCAAACTTCTGGGGTACCGGTTTTTTACCGCCGATGTTATCCAAAAGCGGGATCACCTGCTCCAGTTTTCCGGATTCATCGATGCACAATGCATAATTGATCTTTGTCTTCGCCCAGCCGGGGCGGGCGATCTTCCCCTGTTGTGCAAGATCTTCATAATACCGGGTCAAAGCTTGAAGTATCATCCTGTGACTACCTCGCTTTCATCTTTAGGTATCTCGATCACTCCATCCCGCATGACCGCTCTGAAAAAACGGGGATGTATATTCTTCGGATCGCGGTAATCCATATCGAGCAGCATCCATCCAAGATCGTTCACACCCTTTAACTCTTCCGGACAGTCAGGGTACTTTTCGCACATTTTGAATGAAGCAGGGAATTCCCTTACTCCAAGACATGGCTGACGATAAAACTGTCCCTTTTCGATCCGTCTTCTCGTCATCTCCTGGAATTTCCCTTCGTTATCATCCGGAGCAGCTTTTTCGGTAAGCTCAAAATGAGCATCGATGATATATCTGACATCTTTCAGGATCATAGCAGCGCGCTGCACGATACTCGTCGGGGTCGCCAGGAATAATTCTTTTTGATTTCCTTCCATCACGGCCTTGACATTTTTGGCTGATATAACGTCTTTGACCTCGTTTCGCCTGATATTAGTGAATCTTATGGGATTACAGACCTGGATGCGGTCTATATGCCATCGCATACCCGGATGCCACATTATAGATTCTATAAGCCCTCGGGCGGCTGAAGGTGTAATAACGTCATAGCTGACGCGTTCAACTTTCATTTCAGGCCGGCTGAAGCAAGCATAATCGCCCCAGACTTCCAAAGTAATAGACAAGCTTCATCACTCCTTTCTTTCAAGCATTAGATAAAGATCCCTCCGTTAATATTATCGCACGTCATAAGTCCGATTTTCGGGACATAGAGGTCCAAGTTCAATAAAATTGCGATATTTTCATCGATGACTTCCAAACTACCGGAATTGACCATTTCCTTAAACATATTGTCATAAATATTTACTCCATAAAGACCAAGTTCACGAAAAAGAGTACGCGACCTCTCCCCATTTCTCAGTGCTTCGACTAGTTTTTCCCCCGCTCCAATTGGGACATAAACCGTCTTTGAATCGTCTGCTATGAATCTGAACCTTTCTGAAACAGTCCTGAAGGGAAAGGACCTGCCCTGTACACCATTTGTAAAGGCATCGATGACGCCATACTTATCCAGCCTTCCGCCTGCCAGAGACCGGTAGGACTTGAAATACCGTTCTACGGCTTCAGGTGAACCTGGATCGCGCACTGAACTTAACACCTCTTTTGCTGCCCCAATATTGACTTTCAAGAGTTCAGGCACCTTGGACAACCCTTCAAAGATGATCACTTTACTCTCTTCCATGGGACGTTTCCCTTCTCGATTGCATCTTCCGGCAGCCTGAAATATGGAATCAATTCCCGCCATCTCGCGCAAAACTAAAGGGAAGTCGATATCCACACCCGCTTCGATAAGTGATGTTGAAACTACCCTGCAAGTTGAACCGGCTTTAAGTCTTCTTCGTATCTCTGCAATTACTTCGCGTCTATGCTGCGGATACATAAGGGTCGACAAATGGAAAGACCCTTCATCCGGCAGTCTGTTAAAAAGATCCTGAGCCCCTTTTCTGCTGTTGACTATGCACAATACCTGATCGCTGCAGCTTAAAATATCCACAAGCGCATCAATGGTCAATTCCCCTGCATTTTCAAATGAAACCCTCCGGAACGCCTCATACAGCCCGTTTGTATCATCGCATATTTCCTCTATGTTCGGTTGAAAAGCGTAACAGGTAAATAGATCATTCAGAAATGGCTGAGTCGCGGTGCAAAGCACAGCAGTACACTTAAACAGGTCGACCAGTCCTGATATAGCGGCCACACATGGCCGCAAATGCTCAGAGGGGAGCATCTGCGCTTCGTCAAAAATGACGACACTGTTTGCGATGTTGTGCAGCTTTCTGCATTTTGAAGGCCTGTCAGAGTAAATCGATTCAAAGAACTGGACCGCTGTAGTGACAATTATAGGAGCATCCCAGTTTTCCGTCGCCTGTATGCTATTATATTGACTGGTCTCACCATTCTCACTAACTTCATATGATGCGTTGGAATGATGTTCCAAAACGTTGTTTTCACCAAATATACTTCTGAAGACATCCGCGGTCTGTTCGATTATGGAAGTATATGGGATCACATAAATGATCCTGTCCATGCCATTCTTAACACAGTGGTTTAAAGCAAAAGCCATGGAAGATATAGTCTTTCCTCCACCAGTAGGAACTGTTAAGGTATAAACGCCTTTTCTTCCATTCTTCCCTTTTTCAATGCATGTCCGCAGAATATTACAACGCATTCGATTCAGCTCATTAGAGGGCGACCACCATGGAGCGATATGTTTATTTAGACGTTCCAACAAGATCGGAAGTCCATCACAAACGGTTTCCCTTTCGGTTCCAGACATAAATCGTTCTGTATCGAGATAATCTGCATCGACCAGACAGGAATAGAGCATGCGAATTATGTATGAATCAGATAAACAGCCCTTTCCAAAGTTCGCAGGCATCGATGCATCGGGAAGATCAACCGGGACCTCATACGGCGGTATGTTCCCCCCGATCGCTTTCTTCAAGCGGCCATATAGCGTAGGGACATCTGAACCGTCATTTCGCATGTTTCCAAAATCGGGAAGTCCCCCATGATGACCAGCGACACATCCTGAGGCCCATAATGCATCCAGCTTTGCACATTCAAAAGCCCCTGCAGCAGCGTGATCAACGATCGCCCCTCCTTTAAGCCTGTTTTGAAAACCTTCAGAGCACTTACCGATATCGTGAGCAAGACCGATCAATCTGCCTTGTGAGCCGGAGTCAAAACGTTCAGCGAATGCAGAACACAACTCAGATGTGCCATTTAAATGGTCAATTACAGTTTGAACTCTGCCATCATCGGCTACATGAGCAAGGTAGTGGTCAAGATCCATTGAGAACTCTCCTAAAGCAAAACTTACAAAAGAATATAATTGTCTGGAAGAATAACCTTTGTGATTTAAAATATTATATCACACTATGTATCTTTACAGCATCTCTACATTTATCCTCGCATCGTGACTGTCTTAAAAGCAGCATGCGCTTGTCAAATTGTTGCATAAGGCTTCCCGCGCCCTTGACCACAGGGGTTAAATCAGGGTATAATCCATTCAGATCAGAGCGTCCGTGTCCGGCGGTCTTTCCGGATAGATATTACAGGGAGGGTGCACATGCCTACATCAAAGCAGATAGAGCGTATCGCGGAGCTTACAGCAATGATCGCGGAGCTTCCGAAGGGCTACATCTCCGAAAAGAATATAAACGGGAAGGTCTATTTCTACCATCAGTGGTCGGAGCAGGGGCAAAAGATGAGTAAATATCTGCGCGATGGGGAGGTCGAGCCGCTGACAAAGAAGATAGAGCAGAGAAAGCTGCTTCAGGCAGAGCTGCGGCAGCTTAAGCAGGGCTCTTCCACGGGAAAAGGAAGAGGCGATCTGCAGATGAGATGCACACTGATGCATAAAAGGATACCCGTAGTCCAGATGGAACTTGATCAGGCGTCTGGTTTTATCCAGAAGGTCGGGGACGTCTACGCGCCGGATCATCTTCCGTTAGGCGTCATGATGCGTCAGGGCAGGATAGACAGAAAAAGTCTAAACGATTGGTGGACAGACCGGTCCATACCAGCAAGCCGCAGCGGTATCAGGGAAGCTCTTGAAGCTCTTGAGATCTCCAATACGAGGATGCTGCTGATCCGCTGCCTCGGTCTGAGCCTCTCGGATCAGTACTGGATCCTTCCGGAAGGGGCGGATCTCTCATGGGAGCGGATCAACTTTTTCGCCAATCCCTTTTCAGACGATATAGGAGACGTTCTTTTCGGTGCATCCAAAAGGACAGATGCTTTGGACCTCAGTTCCCCTGACAACACCTCAGACGGCAATCTGAAAAAGAGGTGGAAGATCATTGAAGGCAAGCGTTTTCTGGTCAAGGGTGGATCAAACCCCTTTAGGCAGCAGCCGTTTAATGAAGTGATCGCAGACGGTATCATGCAGCGGCTGGGCATCCCCCATGTGCATTACAAGGTGGTATGGGACAAAGGCGCGCCTTATTCTTTATGTGAGGATTTCATCTCTGATGAGACGGAACTGATCCCGGCATGGCGCATCGTGCAGACACGGAAAAAACGCAGCAGCGTTTCGATGTACCGACACTTCGTGGACTGTGCCGACGATCTGGGGATTCCCGAGGTGATCCCGTTTCTGGACCGTATGATAGTCCTCGATTACATCATCGCCAACGAGGACCGGCATCTCAATAATTTCGGAGCCGTCAGGGATGCAGAGACGCTGGAGTGGATCGGGATGGCCCCCATCTATGACAGCGGATCGTCCCTTGGCTACGACAAGGTGGCTTCGGAGATACGAAGTTCAAAAGACATAATATGCAAACCATTCAAGAGCCGGCATGAGGACCAGCTGAAGCTGGTAACGGACTTTTCATGGTTCGATCCCTCCCTCCTGTCGGATGTGCGGGATCTTATCACAGAGACGCTTTCTACAGACGGAGCAAAGGAATACATGGATGATGCGAGGATCAAAGCGATCGCGGATTCCGTAGAGCAGAGGATCCTCCGCGTAAAGGAACTGTCAGATGCGAAGGATCCTATCAAGAAAGATCTTGTTGAAGATGACGTCAAGCGCAACGTCGCTGAGGACTATAAGGCTGACAAGATGTGATACAGGCCGTCAAGCCCGTCCTCCCTACTCCCCTCTTTCGATCTGGTCCAGCAGGGTCAGGAGGTCGGAGGCTTTTTCGATGACGTAGTCGGGTTCGTAGTCGGTGCCTTTGGCGGCGGCGGGCGGGCAGGCGAGGCTCCAGCCGACGAGGACGGATCTGACGCCGGCGTTGCGGGCGCAGAGGGTGTCGTGGGCGCTGTCGCCGATCATTATGGCCTCGTCCGGGCCGATGCCCAGGCGCTCAAGGGCGATCTGGCAGGGCTGGGGAGAGGGCTTGGGGATGGTGATGTCCTCGCCGGAGACGATGACCTCGAAGAGGGGCTCCTCTTTGAAATCGTAACTGTTGTTATGTAACGTCTGCCACAGGCGCGAGGTGACGACGGCGAGCCTGAGACCCCTTGATATCAGGGCCTCGAGCAGTTCGGACATCCCGTCGAACAGGCGGACCCTGTCCTTGAAGATCTGCTGCTGAAAGCTGCGGTAGATCCTGACGGTCTCCTCCTCCGGGTGGTCCGGAAAGAACTCCTTAAGGCTGGCGCCCAGCTCCCTTCCGAAGGTGGGAGTGATCTTTTCCTTGGGCAGCCGGTCCATGCCGTAGGTGTCGAAGACGTGGTACCAGGAATCAAGTATGAGCTGGTTGGTGTCCATGAGGGTCCCGTCGAAGTCGAACAGGACTGCTTTTATCTTGGCCATCGGGCTCCTTTCTCGTAATACGATATAAATGGGCTGAATGAACGTTAAAAGGCGCCGGCGGACCGAAAATGGGCGGCGCCGGTGCCCCGAATGTTAGAGCTCTCCGTTTCTTAAGGCGTTGAGAGACGCGTTTATAAACATGTCGATGTCGCCGTCCATGACCGCCTGGACGTTGGAGGTCTCGGCGCCGGTCCGGTGGTCCTTCACCATGGTGTAGGGCTGAAAGACGTAGGAGCGGATCTGATTTCCCCAGCTGATCTGGCCGAAATTGCCCTTGAGCTCGGAGATCTTGTCCAGATGCTCCTGCTTGGCCAGGGCCAGCAGCTTGGAATAGAGCACTCTCATGGCGAACTCCTTGTTGAGTCCCTGGGACCGCTCATTCTGGCAGGTGACGACGATGTTGGTCGGTATGTGGGTGATCCTGACCGCCGAATCGGTCTTGTTGACGTGCTGGCCGCCTGCTCCCGAAGAGCGGTAGGTGTCGATGCGCAGGTCCTCCGGCGCGATCTCGACCTTGATATCCTCGGGGAGCTCGGGAGTCACGTCGACGGAGGCGAAGGAGGTCTGGCGCTTGGCCATGGTGTTGAAGGGCGATATCCTGACCAGCCTGTGGACGCCTCTTTCGGTCTTGAGATAACCGTAGGCGAACTCGCCGGTGATGAACACGGTGACCGACTTTATGCCGCCCTCGGTGTCGCGCTGGTAGTCCATGACCTTGACAGAGAATCCCTTGGAATCGCACCAGCGGGTGTACATGCGAAGGAGCATCTCCGCCCAGTCCTGGGCGTCCAGGCCGCCGGTCCCCGGGTGGATGGAGAGGATCACGTTGGTGTCGTCGTATTCTTCGGTGAGGAGGGTGCGGATGCGGAGCTTTTCCGCCCTGTCGTCAAACTCTTTGAGGGTCTGTTCGGCTTCGTCGGCCAGCTCTTCAGCCTCCTCCGTCAGGCCGCCGCTCTCCGCGTCGGCGCTCATGTCTATCATCAGGCGGGCTTCCTCGAGCATGGAGGCAAGGCCGTCATATTCCGACAGCTCGTTCTCCAGCTGCTTTTTCAGCTTCATCCTGCCCTGGGCCTTGTCGATATCGTCCCAAAAGCCCGGGACCTCCACTTCAAGATTCAGGTCCGCGATCTTTTCCCTTAAGCCGCCGACGTCAAAGAGAACCTCCCAGCTTTTCGAGAGCTTCTTCCTGCTGGGGCAGCCCGTTTTTCAGAGCTTCTAACTTGAGCATTTCTGACCTTTCCGGACACATTAGGGGCGTCCTCTAATCTATAAGTTCCTGCCGTGGCAGTTCTTGTACTTCTTGCCGCTGCCGCAGGGGCAGGGATCGTTCCTTCCGGGGGTCTTCTCGACCCTGATGGGCTTGGGTTTCTCGGCGCCCGCGTTGGTGGATACGTTCTGGGGGCGGGCCGCCAGCTGGACCTTTCCGGGGGTCGGGCGGGAGGATCCGCTGGTCCTCGCGCTCCTGGCCTTTTCTTCGTCGGCCGCGCTGACCACGTCGTCCTTCTGGGCGACTCCGCCGCCGGCCACCTGTCTTCTCTCGGTCCTGGTCTCGACGGTGATCCTGAGGACGTACTTGACCATGTCCTCGCGGATGGCTCTCACCATCATCTCGAACATGTCCGCGCCCTCGTTGGCGTAGGCCTGGGCGGGATTCTGCTGGCCCAGGGACCTGAGGCCGATGCCGGTCTTCAGCTGGTCCATGGCGTCGATGTGGTCCATCCACTTCTGGTCGACCACGTAGAGCATGATCATGCGCTCCAGATCCCTCATCTGCTGAGAGCCGACCTGCTTTTCCTTCTCGGCGTAGGCTGCCTCGAAAACTCCGAGGATGTCGTCCGCCAGCTTGTCGCGGGTGAGACCCATCAGGCTGTCGCCTTCGTAATGCAGGGGCTTGAGGCCTTCGCTGAACGCCCTGAGCTTGTCGTTGAGATCGCTGAAGTCCCACTCCTCCGGGTACTGGCTGTCTATGGTCACAGCGTCGGCCATCTCCGAAGCGATGTCTCTCATCATTGAGATCACGTGCTCCTGCAGGTCTTCGCCCATCAGCACCCGCTTTCTTTCGGCGTAGATGATGGTCCTCTGCCTGTTCATGACGTCGTCGTACTGCAGGACGTACTTTCTTGCGGCGAAATTGCGGCCCTCCACCTTCTTCTGGGCGGATTCGATGCTCTTGGTGAGGATGCCCGTCTCCAGTGGCTCGTCGTCGGGAAGGCCCATCTTCATCATCATGGACTGGGCCCTGTCGCCTCCGAAGAGCCTCATCAGGTCGTCGTCCAGAGCTACGTAGAACTGGGAGGATCCCGGGTCTCCCTGACGGCCGGCGCGGCCGCGGAGCTGGTTGTCTATGCGGCGGGCCTCATGGCGCTCGGAGCCGATGATATGAAGGCCTCCCAGGCTTTTGACCTTTTCGGCATCGCCTTTTCTGGCCTCGCTGAACTCGGCCAGCAGCTGGTGATACTTCTCCCTTGCCGCGATGAGCTCGGGATCGGTCAGATCGATGAAGCTGGATGCCGCGGAGATCGCTTCCTCCTCATAGCCCAGCTTACGCATCTCCTTCTTGGCTTCGAATTCGGGGTTGCCGCCCAGCAGGATGTCGGTGCCTCGGCCTGCCATGTTGGTGGCGATGGTGACCGCCCCCAGGCGTCCCGCCTGAGCGACGATCTCAGCCTCCCTCATGTGCTGCTTGGCGTTGAGGACGTTGTGGGGAACGCCCCTCTTCTTGAGCATCTCGCTGAGGATCTCGGACTTTTCCACCGATACCGTGCCCACCAGCACCGGCTGGCCGGTCTCGTGGCGCCTTACAACGTCGTCGATGATGGCGCGGAACTTGCCCGCTTCGGTGGTGTAGACCGAGTCCTCCATGTCGTCCCTGATGACCGGCTTGTTGGTCGGGATGACGATGACCTTCATGTTGTATATGTCGGTGAACTCCAGCTCTTCGGTCTTGGCGGTACCGGTCATGCCCGCCAGCTTGTTGTACATCCTGAAGTAGTTCTGCAAGGTGATAGTGGCCAGGGTCCTGGATTCGTTGCGGACGTTGATGCCCTCTTTGGCTTCGATGGCCTGGTGGAGGCCGTCGCTGTAGCGCCTTCCGAACATCAGACGGCCGGTGAACTCGTCGACGATGACGATCTCGCCGTTGTGCTCGATGTAGTCCACGTCCCTCTTCATGATGGCGTGGGCCTTGAGGGCGATGAGGACGTGGTGGTTGATCTCCATGTTGTCCGGGTCGGAGAAGTTCTCGATGCCGAAGTACCTTTCGCACTTGGCGACGCCCTCTTCGGTGAGGGCGACGGTCTTGTCCTTCTCGTCGACGGTGTAGTCTCCGGTGGTGGTTATGGTCCCGCCCAGCCTGGGATCGCCGTCCTTGATGACCTCGCCTCTGGTGAGGGTGCGGACGAACTTGTCGGCCTTGAAGTAGAGCTCGCTGGACTTGTCGCCGGTGCCGGAGATGATCAGCGGGGTCCTGGCCTCGTCGATCAGTATGGAGTCGACCTCGTCCACGATGGCGAAGTTCAGCTCCCTCTGCAGCTGCTGGCTGGCGTAGATGGCCATGTTGTCCCGCAGGTAGTCGAAACCGAACTCGTTGTTGGTGCCGTATGTGATGTCGGCGTTGTAGGCGGCCTTGCGCTGCTCGCCGGTGAGTCCGTGGACGATGCAGCCGACGGAAAGGCCGAGGAAGGTGTAGATCTTGCCCATCCACTCGCTCTGGGTGCTGGCGAGGTAGTCGTTGACGGTGACCACGTGGACGCCCTTGCCTTCCAGGGCGTTGAGGTAGACCGGGAGGGTGGCGACCAGGGTCTTGCCTTCGCCGGTCTTCATTTCGGCGATGTTTCCTTCGTGGAGGACGACGCCGCCGATGAGCTGGACGTGGAAGGGCTTCATGCCGACGGTCCTGACCGCCGCTTCGCGGCAGACCGCGAAGGCTTCGGGAAGGATGTCGTCCAGGGTCTCGCCTTTGGCGAGGCGTTCTTTGAGGTACGGGGTCTTGGCCCGTAATTCTTCGTTGGAGAGGCTCTGCATCTCGCCGTCCAGAGCTTCGATCCTGGCGACGATCTTTTCGATCCTCTTTATTTCTTTGTCATTGAGATCTCCGAAGAGCTTGCTGAATAATCCCATTTTTCCCCTTAAATTTTATTCATGAGAATGAGTACGATGGAGGTGATCACGCCGAGTCCCGAGGGCTTTGCGATCTCGAAGGCGAAGGGGCTCTTGGTGATGACGGTGCACCACAGGAACTCAAGGGCGTTCCAAACGACGACGAAGGTCATCATGCATACGACGATCCTTATGATCCTTGCTTTGTTCATTGATCTTCCCCTTCGAAAAGTGTCTGTTGGATGTATGTGTATTGATCCTGCTCGGGGTCCCGGCGCAGGCGCTGATGCGGGTCCTGCCTCTAAGGCATCCGTCCCATCCGCCTGTGGGATAGTGCAATGGACGCACGAAAAGAAAGGCGCAGGCCTCATCCCGGGCCTTTGGTTTTCCGGTACCGGACATTATATCATATGAAAAGTCCATTGACAATCGCGGGCGCTGATGCTATAGTGTCTGCGAAATATGAATATGCTCATCAAGAGCGGCGGAGGGTCCAGGCCCTGTGAAGCCCGGCAACCTGCGAAACTTCGGCATCTCAAGGCCGAAGAGTGGTAAGGTGCCAAATCCTGCAGAGAGATCTGAAAGATGAGGAATCCTGAGTTTTCAAGCTTCTTCCCTTTCGGAAGAAGCTTTTTTCACGCTGCAGCGCTTCCGGCAGAACTTCTGCACTAAACAACAAAGGAGGAAGACATGAAAAGACTCTTTACATCCGAATCGGTGACCGAAGGCCATCCCGATAAGATATGCGACCAGATCGCCGACGCGATCCTCGACGAGGCCTTGAGGCAGGACCCCATGAGCAGGGTCGCCTGCGAGGTCACCGTCACCACCGGCCTGTGCCAGATCATGGGCGAGTTGACCACCAAGGGATACATCGAATTCCAGGACGTTGCCCGCGAGGTGATCAAGGACATCGGCTATAACGACAGCGGACTGGGCTTCGACAGCTTTTCCTGCGCGGTGGTGAGCACCATCCACCACCAGAGCCCCGACATCGCCATGGGCGTCGACGTCGAAGGCGCCGGGGACCAGGGCCTGATGTTCGGCTACGCCTGCAGGGAGACCCCGGAGCTGATGCCACTTCCCATCTCCCTTGCCCACAGGCTCTCCAGGAGGCTCACCGACGTGCGCAAGGACGGGACCATCCCCTATCTCAGGCCCGACG
>JAFRQL010000039.1 GCA_017428655.1 Bacillota bacterium
AAGGGGTGCACTTCACGCGGGGGTGAGCTCGCTCTTTCTTCCGTCGAGAAGCTTTGACAGGGCGCTGCCCACCTGGGGGAGCCAGAAGAAGAGCACCAGGACGAAGACCATGGGGATCCACAGGTGATAGTAGAGGTTGACGCCGGCGATGAGCATGCAGCTTCCGGCGGTAAAGCCCGTCAGCAGGGAGACCAGCCTTCTCCGGCCTCCCCTTTCGGCGAGAAAGCCCGAGACAACGCTGAGGATCACAAAGCAGTAGTATAAGATCGAATTCATATCGCACCTCTTTGCAGCACAGAAGCATCCGCTGACGTTACTTTGGATACGCCTTGATTATACTATATTTCCCATCTGATGGGTATACCCCGCCCGTCATTCCGCGCTCTTAAGGCTCTCGACCATGTCGATGTCCCTGAGGGCGCGCGAGGAGAGCACGTTGACGATCACGGAGAACATGGCGGTGAGAAGAGCTGCCCAGACGAAGGCCATGGGATCGGTGTCCCGCCCGAACATCATGATGTCGATCTCCACCGACCGGACCAGCCAGGCGTGGAGCGCCCTTCCAAGGCCGATGCCCAGGATTATCCCCAGGATCGTCAGGACCACGTTCTCGCGGTAGATGTAGGCCGAGACCTCGCTGTCGTAAAAGCCCAGAACCTTGATGGTCGCCAGCTCCCTGCGCCGCTCGGTGATGTTGATGCTGGAAAGGTTGTGCAGGACCACCATGGCCAGGGCAGCCGCGGAGAGTATCACGATGACCACCACGAAATCCACCCGCTCCATGCTGTGCTGGTAGGTGTCCCGGACCCCTTCCATCCGCTGGGCCGAGGCCGCGCCCTTAAGATCGAGATACTCCTCGAAGAACCTGCTGCAGACGTCCATATCGGAGGAGACCAGGTCCACCTGATAGGCGTTGGGCTCGAAGGCCTTGCCGAAGACCTCTTCGTAGTATGCCGGGGTGATGTAGACGAAATGGGCGAGGTAGTGCTCCATGACTCCCGAGACCCTTACCCGGACCCGGTCGCCGGAATCTACGGTGATGTAGTCGCCGGGGCCCGCTCCCAGAAGCTCCGAGAGCTTGGTGCCGATGATGACGCCGTCGTCCGTCAGGGCCAGCGGCTCTCCGGTCCCGAACTCGTGGGCGTCGACGAAGCCGGGGAGCTTTTCGCTCTCGCAGACCTCCAGATAGCCTCCGATGCTGTACCGGTCGGTCTCAAAGGTGTCGCTCTCCATGCGGCAGGCCATGAAGTCCTTCACGTCTTTGCTGCCCTCAAGGAAGCTCTCGATGGCCCTCCGGTCCTCCGGGGAGGCTTCGCTGTCCACGGTCAGCTGGGCCTCGTAGAGGAAGATGTCCTCGTACTGGCGGTCCATGGTGACGGTGAGGGAGGTGCGAAGGCCGAAGCCCGCAATTATGAGGGCGGTGCAGCCGCCGATGCCCAGGATGGTCATCCAGAAACGCTTGCGGTAGCGCAGCAGGTTCCTGGCGGTGAGCTTTCTGAAGAAGCCCATCCGCTTCCAGAGGGGCCTGACGTATTCGAGGAAGATCCGCTTGCCGGCCTTGGGGGCCTTGGGGCGCATCAGCTGGGCCGGGACCGCGCCGAGGGTCGAGACGCAGGCCCAGAGGGTGGCTCCCACGGTGCAGAGCAGCGCCGCGCCAACGGAGAACAGGGAGATGCTCACGTATCCCGCAAGATTCAGCCTTGGGACCTCGTACATGATCTGCCAGGCCGTGAATATCATGGTCGGGAACAGAGTGTAGCCTATGAGAAGGCCCAGGAGGCTTCCGGTGACCGCCGGGACCGCCCCGTAGAGCAGGTATTTGCGGGAGATGCTGAGCGACGAATAGCCCAGGGCCTTGAGGCTCCCGATCTGGACCCGGTCGGCCTCGACCATCCTGGTCATAGTCGTCAGGCACACCAGCATGGCGACCAGGAAGAAGAGCATGGGGAAGACCTTGGCCAGATTGGCCATCCTGTCGGCGTCCTGACCGAAGGAAAGATAGCCCGGGTTGGAGGACCTGTCCAGGACATACCACTTGCAGCTGATGATCTTGTCCAGCTCTTCTTGAGCGTCGGCCAACTCCGCCTCGGCGTCGGCGATCTTCTCCTCCGCCTCGGCCTTTCCGTCCAGATACTCCTGCCAGCCGTCGGCATACTCCTTTTCGCCGTCGGCCAGCTCCTTCTCAGCGTCGGCGATCTTGCGCTCGGCGTCGGCGGTCTCCCTTTTCAGGGTCTTTTTCGCGTCCCCCAGCTCGACAAGACCGTCCTCGTACTCCTTCTTTCCGTCTTCGTATTCCTTAAGACCGTCCTCGTACTCGCGGACCCCGTCTTCGTATTCTTTGAGGCCGTCTTCGTACTCGCGGACCCCGTCGTAGTACTCGGCCCAGCCGTCGTCCAGCTCTTTTCTGGCGTCCTCCAGCTCGGCGCGGCCGTCGTCGATCTCCTTTTTCGCGTCCTCCAGTTCTTTGGCTGCGTCTGCCAGCTCCTTTTCGGCGTCGGCAAGCTCCTTTTCGCCGTCCTCAAGGGCCCGGACCCCGTCGTGATATTCGTCGACGCCGTCGTAATAGGCAGCCCAGCCTGCGCCCAGCTGGTCCTCCGCGTCCTTCAGGGCCTGGTAGTTCTGGCGCAGCTCCGCCGCGCTCTTGGGCATGGCCGCAGCCTGCTCCTCCATGGCGGCAAGGGCATACCGGGCGGACTGGGGATCAAGTCCCTGCTGAGCCAGGCCACCTTCGATCATGGCGATGGCGGCCTCAACCTGCATCAGCCGGGCGTTGAGCTCGATGGCGGCAGCGGTGGTGCCGGCCTGCTGGGCCTGGGCCTGTCCCTGAAGGATCTGGGCCTTCTGGGACTCTAAGGTATCAAGGCTTGCCAGGGCTTCCTCCAGCTCGCCCGCTCCGGACAGGATGCCCGCGATGACCCCGTCGGTGACCATGTGGAAGGGACCTCCGGCAGCGCCCTCCGCGAGCAGGCCTTCGGATACGTCGGAGGCGCTGCTGACCTGGGGCATGCCGGCCTGAGCAAAGCCGGGGACTATATACCGGTCGGTGAACTGATCCAGGGCAGCTCTGCCCTGCTCAAGCTCTTCTTCGCCCGCTCTAAGCTGACTTCTCGCAGAATCCAGCTCGGACCTGCCCTCCTTCAGCTGCTTTCTCGCGTCGCGCAGCTCTTTTTTGCCGTCCTCATACTCCTTGAGGCCGTCCTGATATTTCTTTAGGCCGTCCTCGTACTCGCGGACCCCGTCATTGAACTCCGCAAGGCCGTCGGCGTATTCCTTTTCGCCGTCCTCCAGCTCCTTTTTGCCGTCGGCCAGCTCGACAGCGGCGTCATCCAGTTCCTTTTTACCGTCGATGAGCTCCTGCCTGGCGTCGGCCAGTTCTTTTTCCGCATCAGCCAGCTCGACCGCGGCGTCGGCCAGTTCCTTTTCGCCGTCCGCGATCTTCTTTTCCGCGTCGGCGGTCTCCTTTTTCAGGGTGGCGCGGGCGTCCTCAAGCTCGGCGTAGCCGTCGTCCAGCTCTTTTCTCGCGTCGGCAAGCTCGATGCGGGCGTCCTCAAGCTCCTTGTCCGCGTCGGCCTTGGCCTCGTCCAGCTCCTTTCGGGCGTCCGCGATCTTCTCCGAAGCCTCGCCCCTGACCGAAGCGAGCCTTTGCGACGCGCGGCTGTCCTTGACCTCATCCAGATGATCTGTCAGGGCGCCGATCAGGTCGTCGTACTCATCGCTGAAGGCGCGAAGCTCCCCGGCGCCGTCCGCCAGAAGATAGGCCGCGGCGTAGTAGTCCATGTCGAAGGCGTCTTCGGGAAGGTACACGAAAGCAGCGACCTCACCGATGCCGATGGAGGCGCTGCCTCTTTCAACGCTGATATAATACGGGCTCACGGCCTCGCCAACGATGGTGAAGCTGCGGCCCCTGAGAAGGTCCTCGTCCCCTTCGGCAGGCTCAAGGCCAAGGCTGTCTCCGATCTTAAGGCCACGGGCATCCAGGAGCTTCTTGTCGGCGAGGCACTCGGAGGCGCTTTCGGGCATGCGGCCCCGCCGGACCTCGATGGCGTTTATCTCTTTGGGAAGGGACCAGAGCTTTACGACGGCCTCGTTGTCGCCGCTCTTGGCGAAAACGTCCAGCTGGCGGCTCCCTTCGGCGGCGGAGATGCCGGGAAAGGACGCAAGGTACTCGACGTCCTCATCGGTGAGCCCCAGGGTGGACAAGACCTGGATGTCCATGAACCGGCGGCGGTCCATGTAATCGTCCAGGGTGTTCTTCATGTCGGGGGCGGTGGCGCGAAGGCCGGAAAGAAAGGCGACGGCAAGGGCGATGAGGATGAGGATGGACAGGAAGCGGCTGCGGGAGTTCTTTATCTCTCTTATGAGATCCTTGTCGATAGCTCTCAAAGCCTGCCTCCTTTCGCAAAATGTTCAGGATCAAATGTTATATAACAGATGTTGGTGCTTGGAATTTCAGCACTTTCGCATCGTGTGCGGGATCATATGCCGGCTGCCTTTCGGCGCTCCGCGTCTGCGTTTTTCGCTCGAAGTCATGCATCCGAACGCTCGGGGTCCTGCTTCTGGGGCATCCGCTGCACTATTGTATGCGGTGTTTTCTTTCTGCCTTTTGACGCTAGAGGGCCCGGTGCAGGCGCTGCGGCGGGGCCTGCCTCTAAGGCATCCGTCCCATCCGCCTGCGAGCCCTCGGCGGCGGGCCCCACCTTCGAGTCACCCGCCGTGCGTTATGATACGCGCGGTATTATCTTTCTGCCTTTTGCCGCTCGGGGTCCTGGCGTGAGGTTCACGCATCCGTTTGCCTGGCGGCAGCCGGCGCAGTACCTCCTTGCGCCAACCCTCGCTTGAGTTCATTGTGACATATTTCATAAGAACAATAGATCATGTCACAATATTACACGGCAAATGCCATGATGATCTTATTTTTCCCCCAAATATACGCTATTTGTGACACAAACACCGATCAGATCAGATTCTTGTCACAAATTCGGCCCTTAAGCGGAGTGGTACTTAGTAAAAATAGCGGATCTGTGGCATCGATCGTATTTTCTATTATGAATGTCACAAGTTACAGCTACTTTTATGACACTTTTCCTTCATTCCGGCCTGCGGTGTCATTCCTGTTTCAAACCCGCAGCTTTTATGAGTTTTGAAGGACAGATCAGCCTGCATTCATCATCTCCGGGCGCTGCATTCTTTCGCTCGGGGTCCTGGCGTGAGGTTCACGCATCCGTTTGCCTGGCGGCAGCCGGCGCGGTGCCTCCTTGCGCCACCCCTCGCTTGAGTTCATTGTGACACATTTCATAAGAACAATGGATCATGTCACAACATTACACGGCAAATGCCATGCAGATCTCATTTTTTCTCCAAATATACGCTATTTGTGACACATACACCGATCAGATCAGATTCTTGTCACAAATTCGGCCCTTAAGCAGAGCGGTATTTAACAATAATAGCGGATCTGTGACATCGATCGTATTTTCTATTATGAATGTCACAAGTTACAGCTACTTTTATGACACTTTTACTTCATTCCGGTCTGCGGTGTCATTCCTGTTTCAAACCAGCAGCTTTTATGAGCTTTGAACGACAGATCAGCCTGCATTCATCATCTCCGGACGCTGCATCCGATCGCTCGGGGTCCCGGCGCAGGCGCTGCGGCGGGTCCTGCCTCTAAGGCATCCGTCCCATCCGCCTGCGGGCCCTCGGCGGGCCCCACCTTCGAGTCACCCGCCGCGCGTTATGATACGCGGTATTTTCTTTCTGCCTTTTGCCGCAACTGGTGCATTTACAGCGGCACAGCCTGCACCCTCCCTACCACTCGATCTCTTCCACCGGAAGCGGGGCAGGATTGAGGCGCATCTCTTCGGTCTTTCCGTTCTTGATCCTGATGACCCGGTCCGCCATGGGAGCGATGGCGCTGTTGTGGGTGATCACCACCACCGTGACCCCCTTCTGCCTGCACGTGTCCTGCAGGAGCTTCAGGATCTGCTTTCCGGTGACGTAGTCCAGAGCACCCGTGGGCTCATCGCACAGCAGGAGCTTGGGATTCTTGGCCAGGGCCCTGGCGATGGCGACCCTCTGCTGCTCTCCTCCCGAAAGCTGGGCCGGGAAATTAGACAGCCTGTCCCCCAGGCCCACCTCCCGCAGCACCGTCTCCGCGTCCAGAGGATCCCTGCAGATCTGGGCTGCCAGCTCCACGTTCTCCAGGGCGGTGAGATTCCCCACCAGATTGTAAAACTGGAAGACGAAGCCGATGTCGGTCCTGCGGTACGAAGTCAGCTGCTTTCTGTTCATGCCGCTGACCGCCGTGCCGTCCACGGTGATGAGCCCGCTGCTGCAGCTGTCCATGCCGCCCAGCATGTTGAGGACCGTGGTCTTTCCGGCGCCGGAAGGGCCGACGATGACGCAGAACTCCCCCTTCTCGATGGCGAAAGTGATGCCGTCCACCGCCTTGATCTGGGCAAGACCGCTGCCGTATACCTTGCTGACGTTCTCAAAACTTACGAAGCTCATGGCGCCTCCCCCGGGTTAGGTGATCAGATGGAGAAATTCGTCAAAATCGTCGTAGCCGCTCTCGACGAACTGGCCCAGGACCGGGCTGGTGAAGCTGTAGCGGCCCGCGGGGGTCAGGTAGTCCGCCAGACCTGAGATCCGCACCATGGTCTCCGCCGCCATGATGCCCGTGGAACTGAAGGACGCCGCCAGCAGGTCCCCCGCAGGGGTCAGGAAATAGCTGGCCTTGAGATCGTCTCCGATGTTGAAGATCCTGTTCTCGGCGTGCCTGTTGTCGGTGAAATAGTCCATGTAGAGGACCCCGTTGTCGTAGGACTTGCAGCTGGCCCTGGGGATCGCCCGGCTGAGCTTCTCGTCGAACTCCTCCAGGAACTCGGGAGCCAGGGTATAGTGGGTCACGAACTCGGACCTGAGGAGCTTTCTGTAGGTCTCCCACTGGCTGACCTTGAAGACCTGCTTCTTCTTCGCACCGATGATGCCCTCAGCCCCGACTACAACCTCACTGATCATTATAAACGAGCCCGCCTCGGTATCGAGGAAGCTTTCGCAGAGATACTTGTGGGGGCCGCCGTCTTCGGGCCTGTCGGACCGGTTGCGGATCAGGCTGGCCTTCCTGGGGAGCCTGAGATCCTCGATCTCGTCGCGGTCGGCAAAGGGCGAGATCAGAAGCTCCGCCCCCTCCCTGTCCCAGGTGACGCTGCGCATGATGAAGTAGTTCACCATGCCGTAGTCGGTCTCGATGGGGACGCAGAGCCTTTTATCCAGGTCGTCGATCTCGGCCCTGGTCATGGGAGAAGCCTCCTGCTGCTCCTTCGCCATGTCGAAGACCTCCCGGACGCCTTTGGTCATCTTCTGCCAGCTCATGGCCTCGTCCCCAGCCCAGTGGAATATGAGCCAGAGAGCCTCCCGGGAGGAGAGCCTCTTAAGGCTGCCGCCCAGGCCTCCGAAGACCCCGTTCTTCATCTTTCCGAGCTTTACGGTGTCGTTTCCCTCGAGCTCGCTGACCCGGTCAAGACCGCCGTCCTCCAGCTCAAAGCAGTACACCTGATGGACGTCCCTGACCGGCTCGATGAAGTCGCCGGCAAGGGCCGCCTCTTCGGGAGTGTCGGGCTTCAGGACCCAGTACAGGTGAAGGCCCACCACGCCCATGAGGCGGGTGTCGCTGGCTTCTGCCTTTCTTATCTCGTAGCAGCTCATGGGCAGCCTCTTCGGAGGGCCTCCCACCAGCCGCATCTTGGTTTCGCTCATATCATAGACCTTTCGGAAGGTTTCGCCCGGAGGCCGCGAAAGCGCAAACAACAGCCTGCATCCCGCCGACCCTCGGGATCTTGTTTATCTTTTCATTATACGGCAAAAACCCGGCTTATATCAAGCCGGGTGGTCATCAATGGTTGGTTTTGCTTAGTCGAGCTTATACTTCTGCTTGAACTTCTCAACACGGCCGCCGCGATTGACGAACTTCTGCTGACCAGTAAAGAAAGGATGGCACTGTGAGCAGACATCAAGACGGATCTCGTCCTTCAGGGACTTGGTCA
>JAFRQL010000001.1 GCA_017428655.1 Bacillota bacterium
AAGTGCCTGTAGAGCGCTGCCTCCGATACGTTGAGGCTGTCGGTGAGCCTTCGGACTGAGATCCCTTCGATGCCGTAGACCCCCATCAGCTCTATCGCTTTGCTGATGTATTCATCTCTTTTACTTCCCATCTTCCCGTCTCCTTTGCTGCAGTCATGAAAGGGGTGGGGCATTGTTGATCGGTCTGTCGGTATCCGTCGATCTCAAAAAACCGGAAAAAACAATTTCCCGTATGTTTACATTTGATTAGTTAACATCCAATAATACTAATATATTATAAAACGCTGTCAACTCAATTACAATGGTAACAATTATCGTTCTTTTGGGAATAATGTGAACAGGTCTGTGTATGAGCCTCGCATGGGTATCCCGGGCCCTGCGGATGGTCCGGACCGCAATTATCCTTGAAATCTCCACATC
The DNA here is from genome assembly GCA_017428655.1 of Bacillota bacterium. Classification (GTDB taxonomy): domain Bacteria; phylum Bacillota; class Clostridia; order Peptostreptococcales; family Anaerovoracaceae; genus RGIG2707. Next base: position 421 of record JAFRQL010000001.1, read on the forward strand.
TTTAGTGCATAATATAATGTCTGAGAATATGCTCTCTTTGAGAGCGGACCGCAGGCTGTCAGAAAACAGCAGGAGGATCACCTATGAGCAAACCGATAGTAGCAGTCGTCGGACGCCCCAACGTGGGCAAGTCCACGTTTTTCAATAAAATAATAGGAAAAAGACTTTCGATAGTAGAGGATACGCCCGGAGTCACCAGGGACAGGATCGTGGCCGAGGCCGAGTGGTCCGGAAGGACCTTCATGCTCATCGACACGGGAGGCATCGAGCCGGATTCCGAAGAGGTCATCCCCGCTCAGATGAGGGCCCAGGCCGAGATCGCCATGGACATGGCCGACGTCATACTCTTCCTGGTCGACGGAAGGGAGGGGCTCACCACCTCCGACAGGGACGTGGCGGAGCTTCTGAGAAGAAAGAACAAAGAGGTCATACTGGTCGCCAACAAAGTCGACAATCCCAAGTTCTACGGGGATCTCTTCGACCTTTACGAGCTGGGGCTTGGGACACCGTTCCCCATCTCCTCCCTCAACATGCTGGGCCTGGGAGACCTGCTGGACGAGATCCTCGCCCGCATCCCCAAGGACCACTTCGAAGAGGAGGACGACGAGGACGTGAAGATCGCGGTCATCGGAAAGCCCAACGTCGGAAAATCCTCCATCGTCAACGCCCTCCTCGGCGAGGAGAGGGTCATAGTCAGCGATATCGCGGGAACCACCAGGGACTCCATCGATACTCCCTTTGAGCACGAAGGGACCCGATACACCCTCATCGATACCGCGGGGATCCGCCGCCGCACCAAGGTCACCGAGGACATCGAGAAATACAGCGTGGTGAGAGCCATCGCCGCCATCGAGCGCTGCGACGTGGCCCTGATGGTCCTCGACGCCCAGGAAGGCCTGACCGAGCAGGACAAGAAGATCGTCGGCATGGCCCACGAGGCGGGGAAGGGCATCATAATCGTCGTCAACAAGTGGGACCTGGTCAAGAAAGAGACCAATACCATGCGCGACATGACCAGAAAGATCAAGGGAGAGCTCCAGTTCATGGATTACGCTCCCGTCATGTTCACCTCGGCCCTCAAGGGACAGAGGCTCCTTCCCGTCATAGAGAAGGCGAAGGCAGTCGCGGAGAACAGGGCCATGAGGGTCTCTACCGGCCAGCTCAACGCCCTCATCGCCGACGCCGTCATGATGAACAATCCGCCCTCGGACAAGGGCAAGAGGCTCAAGATATACTACTGCACCCAGGTGGGCGTCAAGCCGCCTCTCTTCTCCTTCCAGCTCAACAAGCGGGATCTGATGCACTTCTCGTACTCCAGATACCTTGAGAACAAGATCAGGGAAGGCTACGGTTTTGAAGGCACGTCCATAAAGTTCGTGTTCAGGGAGAAGGGAGAGAAGGCCGATGAGTAAGCTGGTAATCTGCGCGGTCATCGCCTATCTTCTGGGGAACATCTCCCCGTCCATCATCATGAGCAGGCTCAAGGGCTCCGACATCAGGGAGCACGGCAGCGGCAACGCCGGGACCACCAACATGCTCAGGACTTACGGTAAGAAGGCCGCGGCCCTGACTCTCGTCATCGACGTGATCAAGGGAGCTGCCGCCGTTCTCATCGGAAGGGCAGTCGGAGGAGAGACCGGGGCCTGCGTCGCCGTGGTCGCCGTCATTTGCGGCCACATCTGGCCCTGTTTTTACGGTTTCAAAGGCGGAAAGGGAGTCGCGGCGAGCCTCGGAGCTCTGCTGGCTCTTTCTCCCAAGCTCGCTCTCGCCGTCGCGGTCATCGCCCTCGCTGTCATGGCCGTCACCAGGATGGTCTCCGCCGGGTCCGTTGCGGCCGCGGTGAGCCTTCCGTTTCTCAGCCTCTGGCTCGCAAGGCCCTTCTTCCCGTTCTCGGTGGTCATGGCGCTGATCGTGATCTTCAAGCACCGCTCCAACATCGGAAGGATCATGAGAGGCGAGGAATCAAAGCTGGATTTTTCAAAGTATAAATAGACCGAAGGATAAAGACTTATGAGAACTGCGGTGATCGGCGCCGGCAGCTGGGGGACCGCCCTGGCGCTGGTACTTTCGGACAACGGTCACGAGGTCGCCCTCTGGGACAGGAACAGGAAGAGGCTCCTTGACATGAAGGAGCGCCATGTGAACGAAAGGTACCTTCCGGGCGTAGCGCTTCCGGACGGCATCGCATATGAACCGGATGCTGAAAAGGCCCTGGCAGGGGCTGAGCTTGCCGTCTTCGCGGTGCCCGCCCAGCATTTTGCCCGGGTATTCGGAGATCTTTCTCATTATCTCGGCAGGGACGCCCTTGCCGTCAACGTGGCCAAGGGAATAGACTGCGGGACCCTGGAAAGGCTGTCGGAGGCTGCGTCCCGGATCCGCCCCGAGGGAAGATACGCGGTCCTTTCCGGGCCGTCCCACGCGGAGGAAGTGGGAAGAAGGCTCCCGGCGGCTCTGGTATCCTCATCGCTTTCGGACGAGGACGCTGAGGCCGTTCAGACCGCATTCATGAACAGCGTTTTCCGTGTCTATACCAATACGGATCTTGCCGGGGTCGAGCTGGGCGGGGCCCTCAAGAACATAATCGCCCTTGCCGCCGGCATCTCCGACGGTCTGGGCTGCGGAGACAACGCCAAGGCCGCCCTGATGACCAGAGGCCTTACCGAGATGATAAGGCTGGGCATGAGGATGGGGGCGGACCCCAATACCTTTTCCGGGCTCTCCGGGATGGGAGATCTGATCGTCACCTGCGGCAGCGTCCACTCCAGGAACCGCCGCTGCGGGATGCTCATCGGCCAGGGTGTATCTCCCGATGATGCGGTAAAGCAGGTGGGCATGGTGGTCGAGGGCATGTATACCGCCAAGGCTGCGGCAGCACTGTCCGGAAAGCTGGGCGTTGAGATGCCCATAACCGAGGCCCTGTGCGGCGTCATCGACGGGAAGGCCTCCGCAGAAGAGGCTCTGGGCATGCTCATGGGAAGAAAGAAGAAGCACGAGAACGAGGATATACTGAGGACCTTATGAAGACTTATCACGTTATAACATTCGGATGCCAGATGAACGAGAGGGATTCCGAGACCATAGCGGGCATGCTCGAGGACATGGGCTACGTGTATACCGAGGATCCCAAGAGCGCCGACGCCGTCGTCCTCAACACCTGCAGCGTCAGGGAGAACGCCGACAAGCGGTTCTTCGGCGTCCTCGGCCAGCTGAAGAATCCCCACGAAGCGAGGCCCGGCATGATGGTCTGCGTCTGCGGCTGCATGATGCAGCAGCAGCACATCATCGACCAGCTGAAGGCCAAATATTCCTGGGTGGATCTCGCCTTCGGGACCCACAATCTGGCCAGCTTTCCCGAGCTCTTCAAAAATGCTTCGTCCGAAAAGAAGCACATAATCGATATCTGGCAGGAGGGCAGGGCCATATCCGAGGGCCTTCCCGCGGCCAGAGCCTACGATTTCAAGGCCTATGTCAATATAATGCAGGGCTGCAACAACTTCTGCAGCTACTGCATCGTCCCCTATACCAGGGGCAGGGAGAGGAGCAGAAGGCCCGAGGCCGTCCTCAGCGAACTCAGGCAGCTGGCCGCGTCCGGCTGCAAGGAGGTCATGCTCCTTGGCCAGAACGTCAATTCCTACGGCAGGGCCAGGTCCGTCGAGGGCAGCTACTGCGCAGAGACCGACGAGCCCCATCTGGATTTCGCGGGCCTTTTAAGAGAGGCCGACAAGATCGAGGGCATCGAGAGGATAAGGTTCATGACATCCCATCCCAAGGATCTTTCCGACGATCTGATCGACTGCTTCAGGGATCTTAAGCACCTGTGCAGGCAGATCCACCTGCCGGTCCAGTCGGGAAGCACGAAGGTCTTAAAGGAGATGAACCGGGTCTACGACAGGGAAAAGTACCTTTCCCTGGTAAGAAAGCTTAGAGAGGCCTGCCCCGAGATCGCCATCTCCACCGACATCATCGTCGGTTTTCCCGGCGAGACCGAGGAGGATTTTCAGGACACCCTGAGCCTCGTCGAGGAGGTCCGCTACGATTCCGCCTTCACCTTCATCTATTCGGTGAGGCAGGGCACTCCCGCCGCCGAGAGAAAGGACCAGGTCCCCGAAGAGGTAAAGCACGAGCGCTTCAACAGGCTCATAGACGCCATCCACAGGATCCAGGAGGAAAAGGCCGAACAATACAGGGACGCCGAGCTCTACGTCCTCACCGAGGGCTTCAGCAGGACCGACGATACCATGCTCACCGGCCATACCGAGTCGGGCAGGGTGGTGGACTTCCCCGGCGATCCCTCCCTTATCGGAAAGATGGTCAAAGTCAGGATAACTAAGCCCCAGACCTTCAGCCTTTACGGCGAAGTGATCGGGCAGGAGGCATAGATGTTCAGATATTTCTTGGAGATGCTCAGGCGCGACCGGTTCCTGCTGGTCCTTCTCATAGTCTTCATACTGGAAGGCCCCCTGATGGAGCTGATGACCGGAGGCGCTTCAGGCCTTATCAACTGGTTCATGGATACCCTGCTGGTGATCCCGGCCATAATGATCGGTCTGTCCTTTCACGAGTTCGGCCACGCCAAGGCCGCCCAGATGTGCGGGGACAATACGCCCCTCTACCAGGGCAGGGTGACACTTGACCCCAGGGCCCACATCGATCCCATGGGCCTCATCTCGCTGGTGTTCCTGGGCTTTGGCTGGGGACGTCCGGTCCAGATCAATCCCCTCAATTTCAGGGACCGCAGGCGGGACGGGCTGATCGTCGGCCTGGCGGGAGTCACCATGAACCTGATCGTGGCTCTGACCGTGTCCCTGGTCCTGAGGTTTCTCATCGCTCAGAGCGCCTTCGCCTATTCGACGGTGGGCGGGATCGTCATCGAGATGCTCTTCAACATCGTGAGCATCAACATCTACCTGATGCTCTTCAACCTCCTTCCCATACCGCCTCTGGACGGGTATGGGGTGGTCGGAGATCTTTTCGGCCTCAGGAACTCGGCATTCTACAAGACCCTCTATTACAACAGCAGATACATCCTCATGATGATGCTGGTGCTGAGGCTCCCTTCAAGGCTGCTTTCTCCCATCTACAGCCTCATCATCAGGGGAGTCATAAACCACATAATCTATTGATCCGGGGCGGGAACGTCCCGATCATAAAAAAGCCCGTGCCGCTTTCAAAACGGCACGGGTATTTGTTTGCGTTTAAATACTTGGAGCTAAGGGCTCGGGAGCAGGTCTACCGGAAAACATTTCCCGTCAACTTCGCCGCAAGTTCAGCGTCCGAGACGATCTTGACGTATTCGTTGCCGCGGTGCTGATAGAGCTCTCTTCCCTTGGCGGCAAGGATGATGACCGTTCCTGGAGCGGCCTTTTCGATGGCGGTCCTGATGCAGGCTTCCCTGTCCACGATGATCTCGCCATGTCCTCCGAAGGACAGCAGGTTGTTCAGTACCTCTTTGGAGATCTCCATCGGATCGTCCATGAAGGGGTCTTCCTCGGTTATCCAGGCGTAGTCGGCATATTTCGCGGTGACTCTGGGAAGCTCGACCCTTCTGGAGAGGCCCTTGCCACCGGGGCAGCCGAAGACTATCTCGATCCTTCTTCCGGGATACTCGCTTTTGCAGGAGCCGAAGAGCTTCTCGTAGCTCAGCTCGTTGTGGGCGTAGTCGACGATGACGGTGACGTCTCTTTCCCTGTCCTCATAGAGCTCCATCCTGCCCGCGGCTCTGGCATTGAGTAGAGCGTCCCTTATGTCCTCGGCGGGGATGCCCAGCTGGCTGCAGATGACGAAGGCGGCCAGGGCGTTCTCGGCGTTGAAGAGGCCGGGCATGGTGAGCCTGATCTCGGTGATGAAGGAGAGGGGAGCTTCCTGAGAGGCTCTTCCCCAGACCTCGAAGACGGTCATTCCGCTTTCTTTTCGTATGTTCCTCGCGGCGTAATGGGCCTTTCTTCCCAGGACCTGGTCGTTCCCAAGTGGAGAATAGAATATGAGCCCTCCGGCGGGAGCAGCGTCCTCCGCAGCCTTCAGGACCTCTTCGATCCTTTCGGTGTCCAGATCTATCATTGTCCGGTCAGAGCAGGAGAATATCTTGAGCTTTGACTGGAGATAATCCTCGATGGTGGGATGCTCCAGATCTCCGATGTGGTCGCTGCCGAAGTTGAGGAAGGCCCCCAGAGAGAACCTGAGGCCGAAGCAGCGGTCGTATTTCAGGGCCTGGGATGATACCTCCATGCCCATGGCAAATACGCCGGCTTCCTTGGCGTTCCTGAATCTTTTGGCCAGCTCCGGAGCCTCCGGGGTGGTGAGGTGGGATTCGTAGAGGACCTTGCCGTCGAAGGTGTCTATGGTCGAGATATATCCGAAGGGGCCCAGGCCGTTCTTTGCGCACCAGGCCTCGCAGACCGCCTTGACGTAGTAGAGGGTCGTGGATTTTCCCTTGGTTCCGGTGAGGCCGATGAGGGGGAAGTCGAGAAAGCTCTTCCCGCACCAGACCCAGGAGCAGACCGCCATGGCCCTGCGGACGTCGCTGACGATAAGGCAGGGAAGGCCCTCAGCGGGAGCCTTTTCGCAGACGAAGCACTCGGCGCCTTTCTCCCTGGCGGAGAGGGCATACTCGGCCTTGAAATTGAGGCCCTTGCAGATGAAAAGGGTGCCGGGTCCGGCCTCCCTTGAATCAAAGCTCACGGAGGCGATCCTTGCCTCGGGATCCGCGCCGCTGACGCTGACGAGAAGCCCGGCGTCCTTCAGGGCATTTATATATTCTGAGATCTTTCTGTTATCTTCTGTCATAGTCGTCATTCCTTCCGTAGGCGGAGCCGCCGTATCCAGGGCCGAAGCCCGTCTGTCCGCCATCTTCGGTCACCATGCTGCCCGACGCCAGATCGTAGAAGCAGGCGAGGGAGGTGTTGAAATATACCGAGAGGGCCAGTGGGCTCAGGAGCTCGAAGAGCCTGACCACGACGTCCTTCTCGCTGGCCGCGAGTGAGGGCACTGCCGCCGCCATATTGATCACGGCCTGGGGATCCGAGTTCTTCATGGTCTCCATGAACGCGTTCATCTCATCTATAATTGCTGGAAATCTCATGATCTGGACTCCCGACGCGGCGAAGCTGATCAGTATGAACCAGCCCGCAAAGCTCAGTATCAGGCTGATGAGCTTCATCTTGTTGCCAATCATGATGAACCTGCTCTTTGCCAGAGCCTGCAGGGCTGAATTTTCAGGCTCCTCGGCCAGCACGAAGTAGGACATGGTGTATCTGAGTATCAGTACGATGGCGAAGATGCTGACGAAAAGACCGCCCTGGTAGCTCAGTGTCTGGAGCAGGAACTGGATGCAGCCCAGGATCAGGGCTTTGCCGTAATAGCGGAAGCCCATGGTGAAGGTCTTTCGGGTCGCGGGCTGCTGCCTGAACAGGGCCAGGTAGTAGGAACAGGTGCTCAGGGTCACCGCACCGGTCAGGGCGATCGCCAGGAGATTGAAGGCGAATACCCAGGGACTGAAGCCTTCCCCCTCGGGCCTCACCATATCGGCCAGGTAAAGTGGGACCTGATTTACTATGGTGAAGACCAGGGCGACGATAAGAGCCTCCCACCATCTTCCCTTAAGGGAGAATCTGGCCAGTTTTTTGATGTTCCTGGTGCTCATGGTGACGGGATCGTTGTTTATCATCACCGTATAACCGACTGTCCTCATGGTCTATTCCTCCGGGTCTTCTTCATCGCCGTAGTCAGCCACGTCTATGGGGCTGAAGCGGCCGAGATCCATGGTGAGCTCGTCCAGCTCGTATCCCAGCCTGTTGTCCAGATCGTAGGTGTGGCTCCCGCCGTGGCCCAGCTTTTCCAGCCTGCTGGCGGTGACTGCCTCAAGGAAGCTGGCGGGATGGCCGTCCAGGCTGACTCCGAAGGGCTCGGTGTACCACTGTCTGAACCGGTAGAGCTCGTCGGTGAACTTCCGCCTGCCTTCTTTGGTCTCGATGCCTTCTGCAAGGAGCATGAGTCTGCTCTGGATGTTCTCCAGAAGCTCCGCCATGTCGTCGCTGTCCTCGGGCAGGGCGTTGGATATCTCTTCTATATAGTTTTCGGCGATCTCTCCCGCGTCTTCGGTCCTTATGCCGGAAAGGACCTCGCTGAAGAGCTCTTCGGGTATGTATTCTCCGCATTCGATGAGATCCGCGACCTGCTCGAAGTATTCCAGATCGGCAGGGGTATCGATCTCAAGCATCTTGTAAAGCTGTTCTCTGTTCATGGTCTTCCTCCAAACAATTTATTATAGTACGCGGGGACCAGGTTGTCCAATGTTGTCCAATGAAGATGGTCCGGGGGCGGAGCCCCTAAGGCCGCAGTTGACATGAAGGGCAGGCGCAAATATAATCTTAACCATGTTCAGCGATGATAATAAAAAGGCCGTCATCTTCGACATGGACGGCACCATATGGGACTCCTCCGAAGAGGTCGCCGCCGCATGGCTGGAGGCCTGCGAAGCCCTTGGCCTCAAGGGAGTGGTCACCAAAAAGAAGATCCAGGACTGCATGGGCCTCGTCATGGACGATATCTTCGACAGGCTCCTTCCGGACAGCCCCCTGGAATTCAGAAGGCTGGTCCAGGACCGGTGCGAAAAGCATGAGAACGAGTATCTCAAGGATCACTGCGGAAGGGTCTACGACGGACTTAAGGAAACGGTCATGGCCCTAAGGAACGCCGGTCTCATGACCCTGATCGTCACCAACGCTCAGGACGGCTATGTTCAGGCATTTCTTGCCGGCAGCGGCATGGACGGACTTTTCGACGACTACGAGATGTACGGAAGGACCGGACTGCTCAAGGCTGACAATATCAGCCTGATCATGAGAAGGAACGGCGTATCTCAGGCGGTCTACGTAGGCGATACCGAGCTTGACATGATCTCGGCAGGGCAGGCGGGCATACCCTTCATCCACGCGGCGTACGGTTTTGGGACCGCTCCTGGAGCGGAGCACTCTGCGGACTGTCCCGCTGCCATCACTGAAGAGGCCCTGCGCATATTAGGCAAATGATATTTAGCGGCGTTTTCTGCCGCTTTTTTGTTTTGGTTTTGAAGGAAACAATCGTTGCCACAAGGCCCAAGCTGCGTTATGATATATTAAATTATATAATAGATCGCGGGTCATATCCAGTTTCGCGATGAAAGGACCGGATCCGCTCTTCATGCGGCCGTCCGAAGGAAGGAACGACGAAGATATCTATGAACGACAAAAAAGAAATGTCCCTCTGGGAAATGATCCTCGACATCCCTAATTTCTGGAAGAACCAGGCCTCCGACTGGAAGATCACCGTCCTCAGGACCTCCCTGGAAAGGCTGGGCTACCAGATAATCCTTCCGTATCTTTCGATCTACATCATCGCCCTGGGAGCGACCAAGACCCAGCTGGGCACCATAACCAGCCTTGGGATGCTGATGAGCGGCCTCCTGGCTCCCTTTGCCGGCGGATTCATAGACCGCAACGGTCCCAAGAAGATCTACAGCTTCGGGATCATGATGCTCTTTCTTTCCTACATGATCTATGCCTTCGCCGCCGACTGGCACTTCTGCATCATCGCCATGGTCATGTACTATTTCGGACAGGGCCTGGCCAACCAGAGCTGCGCCACCATCTGCGGGAACTGCCTTAAGTCCTGCGACAGGGCGAGAGGGATGATGATCTGCGAGTCCCTGGGAGCGGGGATCCTGGGCATGATAGGCCCTATGATCGCTGCCTTCGTCCTCACCCGGATCCTGGGAGTCAGCGAGCACGACGCCGGAGCCTCGGACTACAGGTGGCTCTTCTTCATAGCCGGAGCCTTCACCCTGATGTCCCTCATGGTGGTCATATTCAAGCTCACCAACACCAGGTTCGTCAGCAGTAAGCCTATGGGAAGCAACGCCCTCGCCATCTGCAGGGACATAATAAGGAACAATCCCAACGCGAGAAAGTGGCTGGTCATCGCCTCGATCCACAACCTTTCCGTCGCCATGGTCATACCGTATTTCCAGGTCTTCGCCAAGGAGGTCAAGGGGGGAGGGGTCACCGTCCTCGCCACCATGGTGACCCTGTCCGCTGTCATGTCCACCGTTCTGGGGTTCCCCGCGGGAGCGATGGCAGACAAGGTGGGAAGAAAGAAGGTCCTTTACGTCACCAGCGCCCTGTACTGGTGCTCCATGATCATCCTCATGACCGCAAGGTCTGACTTCATGCTGATCCTGGCGGGCGGCCTTCTGGGCTTTTACTACATCACCTCGCCCATCGCGGGCGCGGTCCAGAGGGAGCTGGTCGACAACTCGGTCATGGGAGTCTGGATAGGCCTTACCAAGTTCACCAACGCGATCACCTCCGCCATCATGGCCTCTATTGCCGGCCTTATCTACGACAGGGTGGGTCCCATGTGGGTCTTCGTGATCTACATCTGCCTGGACGCCTTCGTCAGGGTCCCGCTGCTGAGGACCATGCCTGAGACCCTGGACAAGAAGAACGCGTAAAGAGCAGCAGCCGATATATCCGATCCCGGAAAGGAAGCACCCTTTTCCGGGATTTTTATTTGCAGTGCATACATATTCTGTGATATCCTTTGAAAAAGAGTTTTGTTAACCGATCCGGAGGAGACCATGAGACAGCTTATAAAAAACGGCAGGATATACGACGGTACGGGGGACGCTCCCTTTGCCGCAGACATACTTGTAGACGGCGACAGGATCGCGAAGGTGGGGAAGGGCCTGGAGGATGAGGCTGACAGGATCATAGACGCCTCGGGCCTTTGCGTATCGCCCGGCTTCATCGACGGTCATTCCCACAACGACTGGTTCGCCTTAAAGAACGATCCTCTCTCGTATTTCGAGCCCTTCGTAAGGCAGGGCATCACCACCTTCGTCGCAGGCAACTGCGGCATCTCCGCCGCGGGCTTTGAGCCGGGCTGCAGATATATGGACAAGATGGGCGGAGGCCTTTTCAGTTTCAGGGACACCTTCGGACAGTTCGGAGATTTTACCGAGTTCTTTGATAATACCGACGGGAAGATCCCCTGCAATCTGGCTTCACTTGCGGGGCACTGCACGGCCAGGGCTGCCGTCGGGGGAAACGAGAACAGAAAGCTCACCGAGAAAGAGGAGACCGAGATGCTGGCGATCCTGGAGAAGGCCCTTCAGCACGGTGCGGCAGGCATTTCTCTCGGCATGATGTATGAGCCGGGCCTTTACGCGGACGTGGACGAGCTCAAGAAGGTCGCGGCCCTGTGCGTAAAGTACGACAAGCCTCTCACCGTCCACCCCAGGGCGGAGTCCAGGGTATCCATGGCATACCCCCAGATCCTCGGAAGGCCTCATATCTTAAGGGCCTTTGACGAGCTGGCGGAGATCTCCAGGGGCACGCCCCTCAAGCTCCACTACTCCCACGCCATCTTCGTGGGCCGCAGCTCCTTTGCCCAAAAGGACGAGCTCCTGAAGATGATGAAGGACCTTCAGGACAGCGGCGTGGACCTCATGTTCGACATCTACAACGAGCTTCTGGGAGTTTCGGTCATCACGGTGATCCTTCCAGCCTGGTATCAGGGCATGTCCGAAGAAGAGAGGAACAAGCCTTTCAACAGGCTGAAGCTGGCTGCCCTCGTCAAGGCCAGCAGCGCGCTCCTGGGCTTTGGCTTTAAGGATATAGTCATCGCGTACATCGGACCGGGATACGAAAAGTACGAGGGAAAGTCCGTCCATCAGATCGCCGAGGAAGAGGGCATAAGCGACCTTAAGGCCTATCTGATGCTCTGCGAAAAGAGCGGCTTCAAGGGCAGGGTCAACATGGGGCCTTACTCGACTCCCCAGATAATCTCCCAGTTCGAGCACGATCCCCGCTGCCTGTACATGACCGACGCCTGGGTGGAGGACCACGGAGTCCAGAACCCCGCCATCTACGACTGCTTCCCCAAGTTTTTGAGAGACTCTCTGCTGGGGACCGGGGACACCATGGAGAATACCATCAGGCGGATGACCGGAGCGACCGCGGACCGTTTCATGCTCAAGGACCGCGGCTACCTCAGGGAAGGCTGTTACGCCGACCTGACCTTCTTCAGCGAGGACGAGATCAGAAGCGCCGTCACAGGCAAAGAGGAGCCCTTCGGCATCAGAAAAGTCATGATCAACGGAAAGCTGGTCCTGGACGAGGGAAGCCTTGACGTTTCCGCGCTGAGGACCGCAGGCAGAGCCATCCCAGTCCTTTAGTCTTAGCCAAGAACTTTGATATATCGGGACCATCTATCGCGAAATTGATGCTCTCCTGCGCGCGCCGCGGCCTTCCGCGCCATTGAAATCGAAGGCTGCCATGGAATATTATCTTCATAAATGAGCCGGAGGTCTTGCCGCCTCCGGCTGATGCGTCTGACCATAAGGTTGGATTTTTTTGAGATAACAGGAGATCATGATGCTTCATATAGAAGGCCCCTGCGGGGGATCTGGCAGCTGCGGGAAGTGCCGGATCAGGGTCCTTTCCGACTGTCCCAACTGCCCTGAAGAGGCTGCGTTCTTTACAAAAAAGGAACTGGCGGACGGCTGCGCTGTCCTGTCTCTGGCGGATCCGGTGGCGACTGCGGATATCCTGGGCCCGGTGACGTTCAGGGAAACATACATGCCCCATCTCGTAAGGCTCATAGAGCGCCTTAAGGGCCTTCCCCAAAGACCTCTGATCCACCTCTGCGGAAAGCTGACCCAGAGCCTCATAGACGCGGAAGGTGCGAAAGTTCAGGCTCTGCGCCTTGACTGCAGGACCTACGGCGAGGCCATAAGGCTATACCGGAACTGGGAAGATCCCGGCGTCGTCGGCCACTTCTGCGTCCACCGTCTTAAGGAGGAAAGACCGGTGGTCAGCGTCCTCAGGCTGGACTGAAAGACGCTCTATAAATGTCTTTAAAAAAACATATCCGGCCACGATCTTTTTGCTTGTAATGAGACCGTGCCTGTGATACTATACTTGCGAAATTGATCTTTAAGGCGATACAGAGATATCGGCAAGATCGAGTGATACGGGTTTTCCGGTGCGCGGCATCGGTCTTCCTTTGTGCGTATACTTGAGCCTTGCCATATCGGCGGGGCTTTTTTCGTGAAAGGAGCAGACATGGCTTGCGATCTGAGAGATATCAGGTTCTTCGGCATGAAAGGGGAGGAGTCTCTCCTTGATATGCTGGCTTCCCAGCTTCCCGAGGGGCATGGATTCACAGTCTTTCCCGGCTTTTGCGACGTGCACGTGCACTTTCGCGAGCCGGGTTTTTCATATAAGGAGACCATCCTGACCGGTTCGATGGCGGCGGCAGCGGGGGGAGTCACCTCGGTCTGCGCAATGCCCAATCTGGATCCGGTCCCGGACAGTCTCGAGCACCTGAGCGCGGAGCTTGAGGCGATCAAGAAGGCCGGGCTCATAGACGTCTTCCCCTACGGATCCATCACCGTGGGAGAAAAGGGCGAAGAGCTGGCGGATCTTGACGCCATGGCGCCCTTTGTCTGTGCCTTTTCCGACGACGGAAGGGGCGTTCAGAGCGATGACATGATGAGAGAGGCCATGAAGAGGGCAAAGGCTTTGGGAAAGATGATCGTCGCCCACTGCGAGGTCAACGATCTTCTCAAGGGAGGATACATCCACGACGGCGAATACGCCAGGGCCCACGGCCACAGGGGCATATGCTCCGAGAGCGAATGGGCCCAGATCGTCAGAGACGTAAGGCTCTCAAAGGAGACCGGCTGTCCCTACCACGTCTGCCACATCTCGACCAAAGAGAGCGTAGATATCATCAGAAAGGCCAAGGCCGAGGGCGTAGACGTCACCTGCGAGACCGGTCCCCATTACCTCATAATGGACGACAGCTGGCTTCAGGAGGACGGCAGGTTCAAGATGAATCCGCCCATCCGCAGCGCTGAGGACAGGGACGCTCTCATCGAGGGCATAAAGGACGGGACCATCGACATGATCATCACCGACCACGCTCCCCACAGCGCCGAGGAAAAGGCGAAAGGCCTTGAAAAGAGCGCCTTCGGAGTGGTCGGCCTTGAGACAAGCTTTTCCGCCTGCTACACCCACCTGGTGAAGACCGGGATAATCACCCTCGAAAGGCTGGCGGAGCTTATGATCACCAGGCCCAGGGAGAGGTTCGGCCTCCCCCTCGATCCCATGGATCTGTCCGTATGGGATCTGGACGAGAAGTTCACCGTGGATCCCGCCAGGTTCCTTTCCAAGGGCAGGGCGACTCCCTTTGAAGGAATGGAGCTTTACGGAGCATGTTATCTGACCCTTCATCAGGGCAGGACAGTATATAAAAGATAGTTCATATATATCGGAGGAATCAAAATGGCAAAAAGAACAGACGTAAAGAAAGTACTTATCATAGGCTCCGGCCCCATCGTCATCGGCCAGGCAGCCGAATTCGACTATGCCGGCACCCAGGCATGCCTGGCCTTAAAGGAAGAGGGCTATGAGGTCATCCTCTGCAATTCCAACCCCGCGACCATCATGACCGACACCACCATCGCGGACAAGGTCTACATGGAGCCTCTCACCCTGGAATACATCGCCAAGATCCTGCGCTACGAGCGTCCCGACGCCATCGTCCCTGGCATCGGCGGCCAGACCGGCCTCAACCTCGCCATGCAGCTGGAGAAGAAGGGCGTCCTCAAGGAGGTCAACTGCATG
>JAFRQL010000040.1 GCA_017428655.1 Bacillota bacterium
CCGGTCCACGAAGCCGCTGACCTCTTCGATCAGATGGGTGGAAAGCAGGACCATCTCCCGGGGCTCCAGGATCCCCAGCAGCACCTTGTAGAAGTCCTCGCGGTTGAATATGTCGTTGCCGGCGAAGGGCTCGTCCATAAGGATGTAATCCGCCCCCTGGCACAGGGACATGACCACCTCGAACTGGTTCTGCTGGCCCTGGGAAAAGCTGCGAAGAGGCCTGTTCATGGGAAGCTCGAAGAACTCCATCAGGCCCTTGAACCGCTTTTCGTCATAGCGGGGAAAGTGTTCCTTGTAGAACTCATCGTGGGCTTTAGGAGAGAGCCCCGGGAAAAAGCTGTGCTCGCTGGTCGCGAAGGAGAGCTTTTCGATGTTTTTCCTGGTCACCGGCTCCCCGTCCAGGAGCACCTGTCCGCGGAAGGGCATGAACCCCAGGATGCACTTCATCAGGGTGGTCTTCCCCGCTCCGTTCTCTCCGAAAAGACCGGTGATGCTGCCCCTGTCCAGGGTGAAGGAGACCCCTCCCAGGGCCCTTTTGTTTCCGTAATATTTGGACACGTTCTTTACTTCAAGCATCTCTTATCTCCCGAAAACGATCAGACTGTTGAAAAACGAGAATCCCGTGTCGTCCGGCAGACACTCCGCCGGCACCGATCTAAAATATATCAGTGCCGCCAGATTCAGCAAGGCGATCATGAGGATCAGGGCGCACAGCAGCGCGGCGGCGGGGACCAGGGCGCACCTTCTCGCCAGCTCCGCCCGCGGCAGCCTCTTCATCAGGTAGATGCTGCGGCTCTCCCTGAAGAACGACCGGTAATTTGTCGCCGTGACCCCGAGGCAGTAGGCCGCGAAGTATATGAAGCCCGAATAGATGCCGTGGTCAAGGACGGAAGGTCCAGGCATGACCGCTCCCGGCATGAGGAACTTCACCTGCTGGGGGACCCAGCGGATCTCATAGAGAGCGTTCTTTTCCGACGAAAACCTCAGAAGAAAGCTCCCGAAGCCGGCGAAGACCACTCCGATCAGCATCATGAGCAGCAGGTTCCAGAACATCGCCATGTATCTCGACCCCGGAGGAGAGTTCCTCTCAAGAAAGGACGTCAGCTTTGTCCTGAAGCCTGCGAAGGCTCCGCGAAAAACACTTGAAATATCCCTGCGGTCAGTCATTTTCCGCCCTGCCCCCTTTCCCATCCTGAGCATTCATCAGACCGTAGACGATGAGCCCCGCGGTTACGATGAACATGCCTGCCGCCAGGACCATTCCGGCTGAAGCGTCAAGCTCCGACCTAAAGCGCATCGCCAGGATGACGCCGATCCACGCTCCGATGACCGGCTCAAACTGCTTGTTCGAAGTATTCGCGGAAAGTCCGGCAACGGCCCCGAAGGCCGCTATCAGGGCAATGAAAATGATGTTCCTGACCCAAAGAGACGTATACTCCAGCGGGACCAGGCCGTGAAGGAAGGGGCTCCTGTAAAAGTCGATCATCATAGCCTGCGGACCTGCGGCTCCACCGTTTGCCCTTATGTACAGGACCGAAAGGCAGAGCATGACCAGCGCCTGGGAAAGGTAATAGACCGCCATGCAGGCCATCCCCGCGGGGATCCTGATCAGAAAGACCGCCCTTTCGGAGATCCTGAGCCTCAGGATGGTCCCGGAAGGCACCGAATACCTGGCTCCGCGGCTGATGACCACCGCTGACGCTGCGACGAAGCCCGCGCAGAACACCGCGTAGAACGGGCTGAGGCCTAAAAACCAGCCCTCCCCGGGACCGCTTTCGACCAGCTCAGAGAACTGCATGAACTCTCCCGCCAGCCTCCTTATCCCCCAAAGATATGCGGCGGCGTCAAGAAGAGCGGCGGCGGCGCTGATCCCGAGGACCCTGTATATCCTCTCCGCTATATGCAGTTCAAAAACCGAAAGATACTTTTCCATGATGCTCCCCTGAGCTCCTTTTGAACAAAACCTGATCTGATCACTCCTGCGTTCCGTCCCAATAGCGGCTGATGAGGGCAAGAGCCTCATCCTTTCCTATCCCCGCCGCCTTGAGGGACTCGGTGATCCCCCTTATATCCTTTGAGAGCAGCTGGATCCTGAGATCCTCCAGCTTCTGCGGGCTCAGGGTCATGCAGCTCCTGGCGCCGGTCCTGGATTCCATGAGCCCCTCCTCTTCGAGGATGGCGAAGGCCTTCTGGACCGTGTTGGGATTGATCCCCAGTAGGGCGGAGACCACCCTTCTCGAGGGAAGCTCGTCGCCGTCAAGGATCGTGCCCGCCACCGCACCGCGCTTTATGTAGTCTATGATCTGCAGATATACCGGGCCGTCCCCGCCTGCTTTGAAATCGTCAAAGGATATCATCTTAAACCGTGTTACTCGAGTAATACACTTTACAACTGTATGATACGATTAATACAGTCGTCTGTCAAGGCGTCTGCGAAAAAGCGCACAAAAAAACAGCGGGGATCCCGCTGTATGGTCATCGATATGATCTGCGCCATCCTCTGTCAGACCTCTATGTCCGCCCAGGGGACCAGCTTTTTCACGTGATCGAACATCTCAAAGATCAAAGCCGGAAGATATGGCGCTTCACCATCGGGAAGACCGTGATATCTCCGGACTTTTCCGTCTGCAAAGTTCAGTTCTATCTTAAATACCGGGGCGTCATCCGCAAGAGCCACGATGCTTTCTTCATGCTGAGTATATCCGTGCTCCGCGATCTGGTATATATTCTCTATCACGTGATCCCTGTGATCCTGCAGCAGCAGATCGACCCCGTAGATGCATGAAAGGCAGCAGTATTCACTGGAGGAGGTCTTAAGATCCACAGATATCTTCGCAGGGATGCGTTCATAGGTGACAGTCAGATCAGTCACTATATGATCCATCTGAGGCAGCAGTATGCTTCCCCTCACATAGTCGATGCGCACATTGAGACATGCCCTGCTTCTGTCTATCCCGCTGAGGCACTCCCTCAGGTAATGCTCCCGCAGCATCAGGGCATCCTCTTCCGGAAGGCCGCTGAACAGTTTGAACCTCTGCCTGGGATCGTACAGATCCCCCAAAGCGTCATGAAGATCCCCGGCAGACAGGATCGACATGCTTTTCAGGAGCGCACTGTTCCTTTCGAAGACCCTTTCCAGATCGTTCATATCATGGCCTTTCTGCGGCACATCCGCAAGAAGTGTTCCGGCATCAGTCGGATCCCTGAGGGTGAAAACTCCCCTTTATATTTCATTTTAATTATAACATATCAATTGTTTTAAATCTTCAAAAAGTTTTAAAAAAATTGAGTAATAATCATACAAAATCGATACCAGGGGCCGCCGTTCTTATGCACCGTTCTTTCGAGGTAATAACTTGAAAGGGAACACAAAGATCTGCAATAGAGAGAATGGGTGAAGTGATCTAAAGACGTGATAAGTGTGACAATAGTGTGACAACGGATAAAAAAAATCAAGGCCCCGGTATCGGAGTCTTGATCTTCATTCGTTTGGTGCCCAGAACCGGAATTGAACCAGTGACACGGGGATTTTCAGTCCCCTGATCTACCAACTGAGCTATCTGGGCATCTATATTATGGTGGGCCTTCAGGGACTTGAACCCGGGACCTGCCGGTTATGAGCCGGATGCTCTGACCAACTGAGCTAA
>JAFRQL010000041.1 GCA_017428655.1 Bacillota bacterium
GATGCCGATGCAGTTGCTGATAAGACCGATGCTGCAGCCCACGAGGATGCAGCACTTGATGAGTATGCTCATCTGTTTTTTGCTGAGTTCAGTCATAAGACCTCCGTCTATTTGATATCAGGGCCTCCGCCCTTATTATTTAACGATGGAAAAGCCGGCCCTTCTCATGCTTTCTTCTGTCTTCCCGCCGCGTAGCAGACCGCGGCGCAGAGGACGGCGCATACCGCAACGATGAGAAGGCAGGGGATATATACTCCCGCCCTGTCGCTGATGGTACCGTAAAGGGAGGTAAAGGCGGCGTAGCCCAGAGTCGTTATCATGTTCGCCGTGGCGTAGACCTCCCCGTACCGCTCCTTTGCCATGTTCTGGACTATGGTGGGGATCCCGATGGTCGGGATGGAGAAGACCGCCGGGAAGATGCTAACTCCCGCCAGGATCGCTGCCGGGCTTTGGGTCATGGTCATGAGGATAACGCATGAGAAGACTATCATGACCAGATATACCATGCAGGTCCTCGCGGCGCCTATCCTGTCGGCGATGACGCCGAAGACCAGCTTCCAGACCGAATTGAAGATGCTCTGAAAGGACACCACCGTCGCGCCGAAGCTCAGGCTGTAGCCCAGAGTCACCGCGTAGGATGAAAAATGGGTATTCATTCCGATGATGCCTGCGACGAAGGCCGGGATCAGCAGCATCACTGCCATGGACCCTGCGGGGATGACGGTCCTGACCGCATCCTTTCCCTCAGCCTTACTGCCTGATCCTCTCAAAGCCGCGCTGTCGTCCCTGGTCCTGCAGGTATATGCCGCGGGGATCGAAAGGACAGCGATTAGCAGAGCGAGGAGCCTGAAGCCCGCCCGGTATCCGGAGGAAGAGATGATGGTCCCCAGGATCGGGCTCATCACCGCCGCCGCGAGGCCTGAAAACGCCATGGCGATGCCCAGCCTGGATGCGGTCTTCTCGCCGAACCAGCTGCGCAGCACGATGGATATGGTCATGTTCTTGTAGCAGATATCGCCAAGGCCTATGATCACCGCTATTACATAGAAATGTTCCAGCCTCGGAAGGAACGAGAAAAGGAAGAGCCCCGCCGAGGTCATCACCGTTCCTGCGCACATGACCAGGTTTATGGGGACCTTCTTTATGATCCTGGCGACGGCCTGTCCTCCGAAGGCCTGGGAGATGCTGATGATCGTCGCGATGGCGGCGACCCTGCCCCTTCCGGCCCCGAGGGCCTCCGACACCGGAGTGTAGAAGATACCGATGCAGTTGTCTATGAGACCTATGCTGCACGCGACGAGGATGCAGCATTTTATGAGAACTATGGTCTGTTTTCTTTTCAGGTCCGACATGGCGCCTCCGATCTTTTTTGGTCCGCGGGTATTATACTGCTTTTTTGCGCATACAAAAAGCCGCAATATGCGGCTTTTGTAAAAAGTTTCTTTTGATCCGTACACGAAAACGCTAATGCTTTTCCGCCCTTCCGGTCTTCGGCCTGTAGATCACCTCGTTGACGTTGTAGACGGTTATGAAGGCCTTGGGGTCGTTCTGCTGTATAAAATTCATCAGCTGCCTGTATTCGTGCATATTTACGATGGTTATTATCTCGTTCCTGGGCTCGTCTGTATAGGCGCCTCTTGCCTGATAGATCGTGGCTCCGCTGTGCAGGTCCTCCGTTATGTAGTGGAGGACCTTCTCCTCCTGCTCCGACAGGATGCAGACCCTCTTGGTCATATTGGAGTTGAAGATGAAGTGATCCAGGACGATCCCGTTGAGATATGTGCCCAGAACGCTGAGGACGACGGTCCTGCTGTCATAGGCGAAGGCGGACGACAGAGCTACACACATCCCCACCATGGAGATCGCCTTGCCCAGCTCCATGCGGAAGAACTTGTTCATGATCTTTCCCACGATATCCAGACCGCCGGAGGACGCGTTGCGCTTGAACAGTATGGACTGGCCCAGGCTGCAGAGGAACAGGAAGCATATCATGTCTGACAGGGGATCCTGGGTAAGGGAAGCGTTTTCCGGAAAGACCTTTTCGAGCAGGCCCAGCATCAAGGGCAGGAGCACGGTAGTGTATACGGTCTTGGCGCCGAAATCCCGGCCGATGAAGATGAAGCCCAGGCCCAGCAGAGCCAGGTTCAGGATCATGGTGATCGAC
>JAFRQL010000042.1 GCA_017428655.1 Bacillota bacterium
GCTCTCATCCACGATGCGGACGCTGACGCCGGGCATCGGTTTTCCGACGGAGTTGAGGAGCTCTTCGTGATGGTGGTCTTCCGCCTTCAGCACGATGCAGGTGCCGTAGGTCTCCGACATGCCGTAGCCCTGCTGGAACTTGCAGTTGAACACGCGGAAGCTGCGCTCCAGGAGTTCCTTGCTCATGGGAGAGGCGCCGTAGTGAATGAAGTGCAGGGTGTCACTTCTGAGGTCATGGTCTTCCATGTAAGTCACGAGGCGCTGGAGCAGTGTGGGCACCAGAACGGTGCGGGTGATCTTTTCGGCGGTGGCGATGGTGTAGATCGAGCTGAGGCGGCGGGTGATGTCGGAGGGGCAGAGCACAAGCTTGCCGCCCACCATGATCAGCGTCATCACCGTGAGGCCGATGGAGTGGAACAGCGGGGAGAGACAGAGGTAAACATCCTCGTCGGTCCAGCTGCCGCTCTCCATGCAGGAGATGGCCTGCTGCACCACGGCGCGGTGCGACACCATCACGCCCTTGGCGGCGCCGGTCGTACCGCTGGTGAAGAGGATGAGGCCCAACTCTTCCGGGTCAGCTTCGTAAGCGGGGAACGAAGGCTCCTCGCTGTCGCGGAAGGCGGCGTAATCGGAAGGCAGGATGGGGTCATAAGGCGTCAGGACCAGGTGCAGGGAATCACCGGCGTTAGCCTGCAGATAGCTGACTGTGCGCTGTTCGCAGTTGGAGACGAACACCACTTTGGCCCCGGTCTGACGTATGCTGTTGAGGATGCCGGAAGGGGCGACCTTCCAGTTCACAAGCGCGGGAACTGCACCGAGAAGCGAAACAGCAAACTCGATCTCGATGTATTCGATGCTGTTCCGGCACACGATGCAGACAACTTCGCCGGGCTTCACGCCGGCTTTCTGCAGCGCGTTCGCGGCGCGGCAGCAGTTTTCGTATAATTCCCGATAGGTGAGGCCTTTGTCCAGATACTGGATAGCGGTCTTTTCAGGATATTTTTCAACGGATCCGAGCAACAGATCACTGATACGCATATCGATCTCCCGGTTACATACGCCGGCATCTGTTTGATTTTCGGATGCCGGCGTAGGATTAGGTGTGATGACGGAAGCCGTTTACTTCTTCGCAGCGGCCTCTTTTATAAGCTGTCTTGCGCTGGAGTGGACCATGATCTCTTCGCTGCCGGCGAAGATGCGGAAACCGCGCTGATCACGCCACAGACGGTCGATGATGCAGTCCTGGGTATAGCCGATGCCGCCCATGATCTGCATGGCGTCGTCGATGACTTCGAATGCGGCTTTGCCGGTGTAGCGCTTGAGGAGGGAAATGTCAACGCCCATCTTCTCGCCCTGCATCTTTCTCCAGGCGCAGTTCAGGGTGAAGTTCTCCATGGCGAGGATCTTGATGCGCATGTCGCAGACCTTCTCCTGGATGATCTGCTTGTTGCCGATGATGTCGCCGAACTGGACGCGCTGGCCGGCGTAGGCGGCAGCCACGTTGTAGGCGCACTTGGCCTCGCCGACATTGACGGCGCAGGACATGAGACGCTCGGTCTCGAAGTTCTTCATCAGCTGATAGAAGCCCATGCACTTCTTGCCGACCAGGGCGCCCTCGTCGAGCTCCACGTCGTCAAGACGGACTTCGCAGGTGGGGATGCAGTGGCAGCCGACCTTGGGGATCGGGGTGATCTTCACGCCGGGGGCGTCCAGGGGAACGAGGTACCAGCTCATATCCTTGTACGGATTATCAACTTCGTACTCGCGGGCCATGCACATCATGTACTTGGTGACGGAGGCGCCGGTGTTGAAGGTCTTGCAGCCGTTCAGGATGACCTTGCCGTCCTTGTGGGTGGCGCGGGTCGCCATGGCGCTGTTGTCGGAACCGGCCTGCGGCTCGGTAAAGCCGAGGGTGTAGCCCTTGCGGCCGGCAACGGCTTCGCCGATGACCTTGTCCTGCTGCTCCTTGTTGCCGTAGGCAAGGATGTTGTCTACCTGCAGGAAGCTGCCGGGCAGAGCCAGTGCGGGCCAGCCGAGCTCATACATCTTCATCGTCATGAGGACGTTGGAAACGAGGTCAAGCTCGTCGCCGCCGTACTCTTCGGGCAGGGGGAGGAGGTGATAGCCGGCTTCGATATAATCGTTGCAGGCTTTCTCGGGATACTTGTGCTCATGGTCGCACTCTTTGAAGTACTCCATGTAATTGCCGCGGGCCATGAACTCCTCAAGGCTCTCAAGCAACAGTTCCTGCTCTTCGGTCATGGAAAACTCGTACATAATTTGACTCCCTTTCAGTTATTTGATAGATCTTGGCTATTTTTTGTCTGTCAACATAAATATTATACCCTTTATCATATGGAATTGAAAGGCTAAAATAACTATTTTCTTTAACATTTATGTGCCCTTTTATAATGCCTTTATTTGCCTCTTTTTTATATACTATTAGATTAGAATGACTATTATTTATATCTTTTATACTATTATAATTTAAAGTATACATTGCCATATTTGATATATCGTAAGTGCCTTTTTCTATTTCTATATCAAAAGTATTAGGTTCAGATAAAACATATGTAAAGCTATAATTATGATTATGATATTTCCAGCTGCTACACGTTAATACATTTTTAACATTGTTTATTGTTATTGATGTATCTCCTTTGTTACAACTCTCTGAATAATTCATATCAAATTTTATTATAACTATTTGATTGGAAAAATTGCTTTTTGATTTAAATACTTCTTTTTTAGCTTCTGTTAATGTAAAATTGTATTTTTCTTTTAAATTGTCAAACTCTTTATTTAAATCTACTTCTTTTATATTCGTTTTATAGTTAGATTTCGTTTCTTCATCTACGATAGTATAGTTTAAAAGAGCTTCAATATTGTATGGATATTTTAGTTTATTAAATTCTTCTTCACTCATTAATTTACTATTTGCATATCCTATGCTAAAGACATCTTTATTTTGATATAGATTGTAACTATCATTACTGTTTAGATATGTGTACCCTATCTGAGGTTTTTCTTTTGTAATCAAATATCTATTGCCAAAATATATATTAAATAACGGATTAGCTATGTCACCATAAATGGCATCATTTCTATTTGGATTATCAGTATCAAAGGTATTCCAATAAAAATCTTTATAGTATTTATTAGTAACTGATGAATACATTGTTGTTTTATATTCGTTTATGTCTCTTATATTGTTAGAATTGAAGGCTTTATTAGTTAAATCTACTGTTCTATA
>JAFRQL010000043.1 GCA_017428655.1 Bacillota bacterium
ATGCCCCCGCGAGCCGTCGGATCTGCTTTACGCGCCTTTCCCGAAGTCCATGGGCAGCAGGCCGTCCAGCTGCATCTTTTTCACCAGGGCCTCGGCGTTGGACTGCAGGTCGATGGCGTTGCTGGTGCCGATGTCCTTCAGGATCCGGTCGAAGGCCTGGGGCAGTGTCACGGCGAACACCTCTTCCGTGGCGGCGAAGGTCGCGTCCGCCGATGAGGAATAGGGCGTGCGCAGGTACTGGGTGAGCAGCTGGTCCATCATGGGCAGGTAGGTGTTTTTGAGGGACCGCGTTAGGGCGGCGGGCGCCTCCGCGGAGGAGGAGAGGAGCTGGGCGCGGATGCTGTCCAGCTTGACGGCGATGGCAGCGAGGCTGCTCTTCATCCGCGTCTCGGGCAGCTGGGAGGAAAGCGTGCGCAGCTGGCGCGACTCGGTCTCCAGCTGGGCGATCAGTTCCTCGGTGGGGGTCATGGGCCTGCGCGGCGGGCGCATCAGCTCCCTTAAGGCGTCGTCGAACTGGGAAAGGGTCTCCTCCCGCAGCTCCCGCGCCAGCCGGTTCGCCGTGGGCACGGTGCTCAGGGCGATCCTCTCCGCGGCGTTCCCCTCGGGCAGGCACTGCTCCACGGCCTTGACCCGATGGCCCGCGGTGAGCAGGATGGGCTGGAACGGGGCGTAGTTCCTGTCCTGCCGGGTGGGCATGAGCTGCATCAGGGTGGTGCAGTCGTTCTCGATGAGGCCCAGCACCTCCATCAGGGCGTTCTCTACCGGGTCCTCCTCGAAGGTGCTGCCGGGATCGAGCAGGCTGCGCATGAATTTCTGGCCCTTTTTGGCGATGACCTTCCCCACGGAGCCGCTGCGCAGCCCCCCGGACAGGTCCTCCAGGAAGCGGCCCACCACCTGGGGCCGGGCGCGCTGGGCCAGGGAATAGCGGGTGTTCATCCTCTCCCGGATCAGGGCCTGCATGCGCAGGAGCTCCGCCTTGAGATCCCCGGCCCCGATATAGACCTTCGCGAAGGTCTGATACCGGGGGGAGGACACCAGGGCGTCGATGTCCTGATCGTAATACGGCGGTGTCGTATCCTTATAGTACCCCTTGCGGATCATCTTTTCCAGCCGGCCCGTGACCCGGCGGGGGTGCACGTTCATCCTGCGCGCGGCGTCCTGCCGGCGGATGACGGGCAGCTCCCTGAAAGCGCTCCGGAGAGCTTCATACTGGCCCCGCAGGGGAAAGAAAATGCTCATGGCCTGTGCCTCCTTGCGGACGAATACCCTATATTTTATAGGAAGATACAGGGATTGGCAAGGGGTTTAAAGAGCGTATTGCAGTATACCTTCAGGGACCTGTCTCAGCTGCCGCCATGTTTTCGGGGTCTTTTTATCACTTGCCTCTGAGAAAGATATCTGCTATCATCGTCCTGACGGAATCAGTTATTTGTAAACATACCTCGCCCATGGAATGAATACTCTTCATTGCGCGTTATACGGTCAAGACCGGATCGCACAGTACAACTAGACGGGAGGTGTAAAGTTATGATGGAAAACACCTGTATCCCCGCCGAGCAGATCGACAAGCGCTCAAAATACAGTATTGTCTTCACTGTCGGGCTGGACTGGTATGGAAAAGAGTTAGTGGGGATATGATATCATATGAATATACCTCAGGCAGTTTATTCAGCAGCATCTCTTATACTTACGGCACTGACGGGTGGAAAGACCAGCTGACAGCTTACGGCACCGACACAATAAGCTATGACGATATCAGCAATCCGCTGAGCGACGGCACATGGACCTATACCTGGGCCCAGGGCAGACAGCTGCAGAGCATGGTGAGGACTTTGGACAGCTACAGCCTGACATATTCATCTCCTAAGGAAGATAAAAAAAGCATTTGGAATTATATTATCAGTGCTGCAGTTGTGATAGCTGCAATAGCGTCACCAATACCTGGTGATGAAGTAGTGGCTGCTACTGCATTTACGATGCTATTCCAATGAAACGTTAAGATTGCCTTCTGTGAAGCTTAAATAAATACTTTGGAGTATATAGAATGACAAAAAAAATAGGAATATTAATTCATTTTAATGGACATAAGGATAGTGTTACAGGTCATCAAATGATAGTTTTTTTAGATTTATTAATACAAAGTATGAATGTTAATGAAAGAATTACTTCCATAAAGGCCGAAATAGATTATGCCAATTCTTGGGGTTCAAAAAACAAGATTTCTGATGTATCAACATTCTTTTCGAATATGAAAGATATATTGCTGCCTGATACTTGTCGGATTTCAGTTCTTTGCTCGTGTGTTCAAAAGATAGTGCTATCAGGTTATGCATTAATCATGCATTCAAATTGTAAAGTGATGCCGATAATAAAAAAGGAACAAACGATTTATTTGGAAGTGTTTAGTGAATTATGGAATTCTGTACAAGAAAGAGTTATAAATTCAATAGTTAGTATGTGTAATAATACGAATAATATCTCATATATTGTTATCGATGAAGTCCCTATAACGCCAAAATCGATATACTATAGTAATTTAAGACTGTTTTCAAATGAAAAAGAAACCGCTTCTATAGATCCGGAAGTAAAGATACCTGGTATATATTGGATCCAGTATTTTAGTGACAGCATGATATCAAAAAATATGGTAGAAATCATAAAAAAATCATCAACGGATTATGTTTTGACGGGCGATAATTATCATTCTGCCGGAATTTGGGTTAGAACGTCGAGTGATCTTTGTTGCGATAAAAAAAGTTATCATAGAAAATTATATGATTTATTCAAAGTTGAATCATATAGAGTTGACCCAGAGAAACTAAAACGGTATAAACGATTGCAACCG
>JAFRQL010000002.1 GCA_017428655.1 Bacillota bacterium
TATTCAGGAGTCAATTCATACCCATTAGTAATAGTGACCCTGCCGTAGAACATAGTTCCATCAACGTCGTCGAGGTTGATATAACGGACTCTGGGACCTTCCTTGCGATAAGAAGTGAGAAGAACAGGATAACCATAAAACTTGTCCTCTACAGAATTACTGATAACAGTTTTCTCCCCGCAGAACTCGACGGTCAATTTACCATCAGTGCTGACTTCACCAATTAGATTAATAGCGATATCGTCAGCATCCAAAGCGGCTGCGCCAGCGATCTGTCCATCTATGGTAAAGAGGACATACATATCCTGACTCGGTTTGAAATTTGCAAGAGATGCCTTAGCGCTGTCCATGACCGGGAAGACCCTGCCGCCCATGATCGTGATGGTGTCGGGGCTCTTGGGGCTTCCGGTGCAGTCCTCGTAGTAGACCCTGAGCCTGGTGCTGCAGAGCCTCATGGAATTGGTAGCGGGATCATATGTGGCAACATCCCACTTCTTGATATCGGAGACCGTCGCAGGCTTTCCGTCTCTGTAGAGTTTGTAATCAGCCCCGCCGGAGAGCTGCTTGAAGCCTAAAGTAGAACCATCCGCGGCAACGATGACAAGTCCCTCGTAGATACCGGTGCTGTTGTCGGAAGGTATAAAGGTCAGTATCTTGCCATTGCTTCCGGTCACGCACCTTCCCTTCATGCCCTCAAGCATGGAATCGTCTATGTCCTTCGCAAGCTCGAGTTTGGTCTCGGTCCCCTCATCATTCGCTACGATCATTTTATTGGCTTCTGCATCGATGGATCTGAATGTTACTTCATCGCCGATGGAGTAAACATTCCCACCCTCATAGGTCTTGCAGGTCAGCATATTGACGAAGAGCCTGGCTGCCTGTGCCCTGGTGATGGTCTGTCTTCCGCCGGTGAAGCCGCAGCCCTCGAGAAGACCGATTGACTGGCCTGCCGCCATGAAGCTGTCGGGCCAGACCCCTCCGACCTTGTCGTCCTTGTAGCCCATGATCCTGAGGATTATGGTCACCGCCTGACCGGAGGTGATGGGCTGGTTGGGCCTGAAGAGACCGTCGTCAAAGCCGGCTATGATCTTCTGGCCCTTGGCGGCCAGATTGATGTAGGGAGCCGCCCAGTGGGAAGCCCTGACGTCCGGGAAGATGGTGATGTTGGAATACTTGGCCGAATCCTGCTCAAGGCCCATCATGCAGATGGCCATCTTGCAGAACTGGGCGCGGGTCAGGGAATTGGCCGGCTTGAAGGAGCCGTCCCCGTACCCTTCGATGACTCCCATGAGCCTCAGGACCTCAGCGTCCCTTGCGGTCTGAAGGTCGTCTATGTCCGTGAATGCGGGCTGAGCCGCGAAGACCGAGGATACCGCGCTGAATACCATCAGCAGGCAGATCCCCAAACTTATAAATCTCTTGATCATATTTCCCCCTTATTCAGATCTCAGAGCCTCTACCGGCTGGAGCTTGGAAGCCTTTACCGCCGGATACGAGCCGAAGATCATCCCTAGCAATACCGAAAGTCCGAAGGCGCTCAGGGTGACCCAGAGCACCGGATATATGGTCATGTGGAATATTAGCTTGCCCAGAACATAGCTCAGGACCATGCCCACCAGGATCCCCAGGATCCCGCCGAAGCCGCAGAGCATGCCCGCCTCGATGAGGAACTGGGCGACTATGCTGCTGCGCTTTGCGCCGATGGCCCTTCTGATGCCTATCTCGCGGGTCCTCTCGGTGACGGTGACCAGCATGATGTTCATGATGCCGATGCCGCCGACCAGAAGGCTGATGGCCGCGATGCCGCCCAGGACCAGACCTATCATGTTCAGATACTGGTTCTCGGACTCCTGCCACTGGGACTGGCTGTAGACGCTGTAGCCTCCGGTCCCTTCGGGGATCAGCCCCTTGAGGAAGCCGCCCACCCTGGTGATCACCTGGCTGACGGACTGGGAGTCCTTGGCCTTGATGATGAATTCTGTCATCATATCGCCGCCGATGGCGCGTCTGCTCGTATACGGGAATACGATTATATTATCCAGCATGTAGTCTGCGTTCTCGCCGGTGGCTCTGGGTGCGTAGACTCCGATGACCGTGAAGGCCTGGCCGTTGACCTGCATGACCTTGCCGATGGGATCCATGGTCCCGAAGAAGGTCTCAGCTGCGTTCTTTCCCAGGACCATGACCTGGTTGTATCTTTCAAGGTCCAGGTAGCTGATGTCTCTGCCTTTGGCTATGGTCAGATTGTTGCAGATGGAGTACTGATCGCTTCCGAAGGACATCCTGGGCGGGGCCGAGATGGTCCTTCCGCTCTGCTCGTCCCATTTGTACTCCATGTTGGCGGTGGTCTTGGTGCCGTAGGTCACCGTTGCGGAGGCGTAGCCGTTGGGGGTCACGCCGTCGACGTATTCCTTGATGGATCCGCAGAAGTTGTACAGGTCCGGGAAGTAATCCTTGGCCTTGCTGTTGCCCTCTTCGTCGAAGGACCAGGAGTAGATGCTCACGTTGACCACGTTGGTGCCCATGGCGGCGTACTGGGCTCTGGTAAAGTCCTTCATGCCCTCCATGACGGAGACGATGGACATGACGGAGGCGATGCCGATGAATATGCTGAGCATGGTGAGGACCGAGCGGCCCTTCTTTGCCATGATGGAGCGCCAGGCCATCTTTACGGACTGAAATATGTTCATTTCCAATCCACCTCCTGCTGCCTGTCTTCTATGATCTTGCCGTCGGATATCCTGACGATGCGCCTCGCGGTGGCGGCGATGCCGTTGTCGTGGGTGATCAGGATTATGGTGTGGCCCTCGATGTTGAGCTCCTGCAGGAAGCGCAGGATCTCGCGGCCCGTCCTGGAATCCAGGGCGCCGGTGGGCTCGTCCGCCATGATGATCGGAGGCTCGTCGGATATAGCCCTCGCTATGGCGACCCTCTGCTGCTGGCCGCCGGACA
>JAFRQL010000044.1 GCA_017428655.1 Bacillota bacterium
CACCATGGGCGCCGGCGACATCTACAAGGTCGGCGAGCTCATACTGGAAGGCCGCAGATGAAGAAGATAGAGCGGGTCTGCGCCATAACCCACATACTGACCGAGCATCCCAACAGGGACTATTCCCTGGGGACCTTCGCCGAGGCCTTCGGCTGCGCCAGGTCCAGCATCAGCGAAGACATCAAACTGATCAGAAGGTCCATCGAGGAGGGTGGACTGGGCTATCTCGAGACCACCGCGGGGGTGAAGGGCGGCGTGAGATACGTCCCCTATATCACCGATGCGGAGGCCGCGAAAGTGCTCGGCGGCCTTAAGGCAGCCTTCGAAGAGCCCGAAAGGGTCCTTGGCAGCGGTTTTCTCTACACCTCGGACATCCTGTTCAGTCCCGAGCTGGCAAAGGGAGCCGCCAGGATCTTCGCCAGGCACTTCGCCAGCGCCGAGGCCGAGATGGTGGTGACCGTGGAGACCAAGGGCATCGGAGTCGCCCTGTTCACCGCGGAGCTCCTGGATCTTCCCCTGGCGGTGCTAAGGCGGGAGAGCAGGGTCTCGGAAGGCTCCACCGTGAGCATCAACTACTTCTCGGGGTCCGCGGACAGGATCCAGCAGATGAGCCTCTCCAAGAGGGCAATGAAGCCCGGCACCCGCTGCATCATCATAGACGACATCATGCGGGGCGGCGGGAGCATCAAGGGCATCGAGGATATGCTGGCTGAATTCGACGCTTCCGCGGTGGGCATCGGAGTCGTAGTCGTCGCGGGAGGCACCGGCGGAAAGAAGATCGGGAACTATCTGCCGCTGCTTCTGATGAGCGAGGACGCGGACAAAAAACTCAGGATGGATATTAATCCCGAGCTTATGGCAAAAGGCCAGAGAGCGTGATATACTGTTATACCCCGCATCCCAGAAGGGAACGGTCGGATATATAAAGCTCAACGGGAACGGAAAGGAAATCGATCATGAAAAACGGAGTCTACACTGATTACAAACTGTTTGCGTGCAACGGCAATCCCGAGCTGGCCCAGGAGATCTCGGCCATCCTCGAAAAGCCTCTGGGAGCCTGCAAGGTCTCTCACTTCAGCGACGGAGAGATATCCGTCAGCCTCGGGGAATCGGTCCGCGGCGCTGACTGCTATATCATCCAGTCCACATCCGAACCCGTCAACGATAATCTGATGGAGCTGTGCATCATGATCGACGCCATGAAGAGGGCGTCCGCAGGCCGCATCAACGCCGTCATCCCCTACTTTGGATATGCCCGTCAGGACAGGATCTCCAAGCCCAGAGAACCGCTTACCGCCAAGCTGGTCGCCGATATCATCAGCGTAGCCGGAGCCGACAGGGTCATCACCATGGACCTTCACGCCGCCCAGATCCAGGGATACTTCAATATCCCCGTAGACCACATGATCGGACAGCCCACCCTGGTCAAGTACTTCCAGCAGAAAGAAGTCAAGAATCTGGTAGTGGTCTCCCCCGACCACGGCAGCGTCAAGAGGGCAAGGTCCTTCGCGGCAGGATTTGACGCTCCCATCGCCATCATCGACAAGCGCCGTCCCCAGGCCAACGTCTCCGAGATCATGAACATCGTCGGCGACGTCGACGGCAAGAACTGCATCCTGGTCGATGACATGGTCGATACCGCGGGCACCATCTGCAACGCGGCCGAGGCCCTGATCAAGGCCGGCGCCGTCTCCGTCAGCGCCTGCGCCACCCACGGAGTGCTCTCCGGTCCCGCTATCGAAAGGCTGGAGAAGTCCCCCATCAGCGAGATCGTGTTCCTCAACACCATCGACATCCCCCAGGAAAAGAGGATCGGCAAGCTCAAGGTCCTGTCCGTGGCCGGCCCCTTCGCCGAGACCATCTACAGGGTCTTCGCCAATGAGCCTCTGAGCCCCCTCTTTGAAGAAAAGGAATCCACCAAGTAAATGTATCTTATCTGCGGTCTCGGCAATCCGGGAAGAGAATATGAGACGACCCGCCACAACATGGGCTTTCTGACTGTGGACGTGCTGGCCGAAAGGCTGGGCATCAGCGTAAAGCAGCTCAGGTTCAAGGCCCTGGTGGGGGAAGGACGCATAGGCGCCGAAAAGGTGATGCTGATGAAGCCGCAGACCTTTATGAATCTAAGCGGAGAGGCGGTCAGGCAGGCGATGGACTATTACCGCCTTGACCCCTCCCGTTTGATGGTAGTCTACGACGACGCCGACATCGCGGTCGGATCCATCAGGATCAGGCCCTCCGGAAGCTCCGGGAGCCACAACGGCATGAAGTCCATCATATACCAGCTGCAGGAGCAGGGCTTTCCCAGGATCCGCATAGGCATCGGGGACAGCGGAGTCATACCCATGGACAGGTATGTGCTGGGCCACTGGACCGAAGAGGAGAGGCCTCTTCTTGCGGACGCGGTGAGCCGGGCGGCGGACGCCTGCGAGTGCTTCGTGCGCTTCGGGCTGGACAGGGCGATGAACACCTACAACACCAAAAAGGACGGCGAAAAGAAGAAAAAGAAGGCCGAAGAGGACGATACGGCACCCAGGGAATGATCACTAACTACACAGGCATCTCAGACAACAGGACTGCGCTGCTGGCCGGAAGGCTGATGGCGCAAAGACCGGGGCAGGGACTGGTGATCTGCTCTTCTCTTGCGAGGGCAAGGCGCATTGCTGGCGACCTGTCCTTTTTTTCGTCTGTCCCGGTATGCGTCGTTCCGGACCAGGAGGCAGGCCTCTTAAGATACGAGGCGAAGAGCACCGGAGAGCTCTCCGAAAGGCTCTCGGTCCTCACCAGGCTGGTCAGCGGTGAGAGCTGCATCGCTGTGGCGCCGATACTAGGCGCCCTTAAAAAGCTCCCCGTCCCCGAAGACTACGAGAAGGACATGTTCACCGTCAGGCTCTCCGGGACCTGCGACAGGCAGGATCTCATAGGAAGGCTCGCCCGCATGGGCTACGAGAGGAACTCCGCGGCGGAGGCCGTCGGCCAGTTCGCGGTGAGGGGCGACATCATCGACGTGTTCTCGCCGGGCAGGAGCCTGCCCGTGAGGATCGAGCTTTTCGACGACGAGGTGGACTCCATCAGAAGCTACGATCCGATGACCCAGCGCTCGGTGGAGAGCCTGGAGGAGGTCCTCCTTTCCCCCGCCCAGCTGATGGTCAAAAACGACAGGGCCTACGAGAGGGCCCTCAAGGGCATATCGGCAGCCTACGGCAAGGCGTGCTCCGGCAGGATCACCGAAGAGGCTCTGGAAAAGCTCCGGGGCCAGCGGGACTACCTGATCGAATGCCTTGAGGAGGGCATCAATCCCCAGTACCTCGAGGGCTTCGTGTCGTATTTTTACGAAGAGCCGGCCCTTCTCTGGGACTATATCAAGGATCCGTCCTTCATAATAATCGACGACCCGTCGAGGATAAAGGAATCCCTCGACTTCTATACCAAAGAGAACGACGAGCTGGGAAGGACCCTGCTGGAGCGCCATCAGGCCGTCCCCCAGGACCTGAAGTCCAACCCGGATCCCGCCGACATCTTCAAGGCAAAGGACCTTTCATCTGACAGTCTTGACATAGTTTTCGCGACCCCATTCGCCCAGCAGATCCCCTATACTGACAGGCTGGATCAGATCATCCACGTCAACGCCACCCAGGCTCCGGTCTTTTCCGGCCACATGGACCTTCTGGAGGGCGAGCTCAAGGCTAGGCTTGCCAGAGGCTACAAGGTTGTTATAGGAGCGGGCAGCGACGAGAGGCTGACCAACCTCAAGGAGTTCCTGGAGAGGGCTGGGATCACGTCGGGGGTCGAGCTCCGCTACGGCAGCCTTTCCGCCGGCACCGACCTCATAGACGACAGGATCCTCTACATCTCCGACGCCGATATCTTCCAGCACACCAAGAAGAAGGGCCGCAGGAGCTCCCGCAGAGGCTCCGAGATCAAGGTCTTCACCGACATCAACAAGGGCGACTACGTGGTCCACGAGACCCACGGTATCGGCCGATTCATGGGAGTGGAGAAACTGACCGTCGACGGCAGCACCAGGGACTACCTCAAGATCCGCTACGCCCAGGAGGACGTCCTCTACGTTCCGGTGGACCAGATGGAGTCCATCCAGAAATACGTGGGGAGCGAAGGGGTCGAGCCCAGGATCAACAGGCTGTCCGGAAACGACTGGCAGAAGACCAAGGCGAAGGCAAAGGCCGCTATCAAGGACATGGCGGCGGATTTCCTCAAGCTTTCCGCCGAAAGGAGCGTCAATCCCGGCTATCATTTCGGCCCCGACAGCACCTGGCAGAAGGAGTTCGAGGACGCATTCCCCTACCAGGAGACCGACGACCAGCTCCGCTGCGTCGAAGAGATCAAAAAGGACATGGAGAGCGACAAGGCCATGGACAGGCTCCTGTGCGGCGACGTAGGCTTCGGAAAGACCGAGGTCGCGGCCAGGGCGATATTCAAATGCCTTGAGGAGGGAAAGCAGGCCGCCGTCCTGGTGCCGACCACCATCCTGGCCAACCAGCACTACATGACCCTGACCGACCGGTTCAGCGGATACCCCTTCAGGATAGACATGCTCTCGCGGTTCAGGACCGAGAAGCAGCAGTCCCAGACCATCACGGATCTGGCTTCGGGCAACACCGACCTGGTCATCGGGACCCACAGGCTCCTTTCAAAGGACGTCCATTTCAAGGATCTGGGGCTTCTGGTCATCGACGAGGAGCAGAGGTTCGGCGTTGAGCACAAGGAAGCGATCAAGCAGCTGAAGACCAACGTGGACGTGCTGACCCTTTCCGCGACGCCCATCCCCAGGACCCTGCACATGTCCCTCATCGGGGTCCGCGACATGTCCGTCATCGAGCAGCCCCCCGAGGACCGCTATCCGGTCCAGACCTACGTCATGGAGCAGGACGACAACACCCTGGCCGACGCCATCAGAAGGGAACTGGGAAGAGACGGGCAGGTCTACGTGGTCTACAACCGGGTCAAGGGCATCCAGAACGCCGCGAGGCACATCCAGGAGCTGGTCCCCGAGGCGAAGATCTCGGTGGGACACGGCCAGATGAGCGAGCGCCAGCTGGAGGACGTGATGATGGAGTTCGTCTCCGGCGAGACCCAGATACTCATCGCGACAACCATCATCGAATCGGGGCTGGACATCCCCAACGTCAACACCATGATAATACTGGACGCCGATAGGTTCGGCCTTTCCCAGCTCTACCAGCTGAGGGGCAGGGTCGGCAGGTCCAACCGGATGGCCTACGCCTATCTGATGTACAAAAAGGACAAGGTCCTTTCCGAGATCGCGGAGAAGAGGCTCAGGGCGATCAGGGAGTTCACCGAGTTCGGCGCGGGCTTTCGGGTCGCCATGAGGGATCTGGAGCTTCGCGGCGCCGGCAACATCCTGGGCGTCGAGCAGTCAGGCCACATGCTCTCCATCGGATACGAGCTCTACTGCAAGCTGGTGGAGGAGGCCGTAAACGAGCTTCGCGGAGGCCCCGCGGATGAGGCTCCCATCTCTGCGGATACCGAGGTCAACCTGCTGGTGTCAGCCTTCCTGCCGGAGACCTACGTGGCGGACGAGCTTACCAGGCTCGCCATGTACAAGAGGATCTCGGGAGTCTACGACAGGCAGGCCAGGCTGGAGGTCACCGACGAGCTTCTGGACAGGTTCGGGGATCTTCCCAGAGAAGCGGAGAACCTGCTGGACGTGGCCATGATCCACAATCTGGGCTCCAGGCTGGGCATCGCCAAGGTGGTCCAGCAAAAGGACCGGCTGGTCTTCGTCTTCGAAGAGCACAACGCCTTTACTCCAGAGCTCTTCCTGCAGCTCCTTGACCGGTTCGGGCAAAAACTCACGGTCTACGGAGGCAGCGCTCCCAGGCTGTCCCTCTTCGCGGAGAAGGGAAGGTCTCCCGCGGAGCAGGCTCTCGAGCTCCTGGAGATAATGACGAAAAAGGCAAAGATCCCGGCCTGACCTGCGGCCCTGGGGCGCAACTTCACTTGAACGGGCGCAGTAGCTGGTATATCATACATTCATGCAGCGGATATGCTGCCTGAGGCTTGTAATGGAACAGAAGGAAAACAAGAACAGATCGTTCATAGGCGGGACGGTGATCCTGGGCCTTGCGGGGATAGTCATCAAATTCCTCGGAGCGGCCTTCAGGATCCCCCTCGGGAATATAATAGGCGCGACGGGCATGGGCTACTATCAGAAGGCCTATCCCATCTACAATCTTTTTCTTACCCTTGCCATCGCCGGCATACCGACCGCCATCGCAAGGATGGTCGCGGAGAGGAACGCGGTGGACAAGCCCTACGAGGCCTACAAGGTGTTCAGGGCCAGCTTCATACTGCTTCTCTGCACCGGCGTCGTGAACTCGTCCATACTGTTCTTCGGCGCGGACTGGATCACCGGGACCTACATGGAGACTCCGGAGGCCATCTGGTCCATGAAGGCCATCGCTCCGGCCCTTCTCCTCTGCCCCCTCATGTCCGCCTTCAGGGGATATTTCCAGGGAAGGCAGAACATGAAGCCCACCGCGGCTTCCCAGGTCATCGAGCAGGTCTTCAGGGTCGCCATCGGTCTTGGCCTTGCGGTCGCCCTTCTTCCCAGAGGAGTCGAGTTCGCGGCGGCGGGAGCCAGCTTTGGCGCAACGGCCGGAGGCCTCTTCGGATTCCTGGGCATCGCCCTGGTTTATTTCAGGAGCAGAAGGACCATCCGCTCCGAGTTCGAAGGCCAGACCCTGGAAGGGGGAGAGTCCTACGGGCAGATCCTCAAGGAGATACTGGTCATCGCGGTGCCCATCACCATCGGTTCTGCCGTCCTTCCCATAATGAACGCCATCGACATGATGGTGGTCGAAAAGAGGCTCATCGCCATCGGCTACAGCAGGCAGGTCGCCAACTCCCTCTACGGAGAGCTGACGGGCTTCGCCCAGCCTCTGATCAACTTCCCCCAGGTGCTAACCCAGGCCGTGTGCATCAGCATGGTGCCCCTGGTCGCCTCCGCCTTCAAGCGCAAAGAGACCGGCTTCATGCATGACAGCATCAGGCTCGGCATCAGATACGCCGTGATCATCGCGCTTCCCTGCGCCATCGGCATGAGCGTCCTGGCAAAGCCCATACTGATGCTCCTTTATCCCAGCCAGAGGGCCAGCGCCATCAACGCGGCTCCCTGCCTTGCGATAATCGCCGTGAGCGTCGTATTCCTCGGGCTGGTCCACACCCTGACCGGCATCCTGCAGGGAGTAGGAAAGCAGATCATCCCGGTGAGGAACCTGGCCGTCGGAGCGGTGTGCAAGGTCTTCGTCACCTATACCCTGACCGGCATCCCCGCCCTCAACGTC
>JAFRQL010000045.1 GCA_017428655.1 Bacillota bacterium
ATGTTCTTACCTCCTTAAGGATGATCGATGATGCGGGGCCGGCGTCAGGGCTGGACGGTCCCATCCGGCTCGCGTTTGATATAGTTCATCAGCTCGGTGCTCACGTTGTTTTCGTGATACAGGAAGAGCACCAGATCGATGTTCCTCTGTTTCATTATATCACTGAAAAGCGGTCCGTCATACCTGGGATCGACGATATTTACCTCTTTGAACATCACCGTGAAGAAATCGGTGGTGGCGTTCTGCATGGAGTCCTTGAGGATCAGCACCCTCTTGTCCTCCAGGGCCGCGGGGTTCTCGACCCTGTAGTATCCCAGGTTGTAGGTGGAAAGGGTGTTGTAGGTCAGAGGGACGTCCGCAGGCTCTTCAAGGCCGGAGGCGATAATAGTATTACGGTCAACAGGGCTTCCGTTTAAAGAGTCATAGTACTTAAGAGCGCTCTGATCCGCAGGCATGTAGAACGGGATGAACTCGCCGTCCGAGGCCTGATCGGTGAGCCTTTGGGAAAGATCTCCCATGTAGGTCCTGGCTCCGCTGAGATCTCTCCAGTAGAAGTCCGCGGCAGTCGGTATGGACGCGGCGGAGATATAACCCTCCTCTGCCAGCTCCATGGAGATGATCTCGGCCGCCCGGTAGGCGCCCAGCTCGTTCCAGTGGAAGTCGGTCTTGTAGTACATGTCGGCCCTTTCCTTTGGAGAATACTCCGAAAGGATCCTCTGGCAGATGTCGATGACCTTCACGTGGTGATCCCCTGCCCCGGCTTTTATAAAGTCCATGTTCTCCCGGCATAGGGCCTCATCCAGCTGGCCGCCGGAGGCCTCGGCAAGGCTCAGGACCTTTTCCGGGACCATGATGTATACAAAGTCCGCGTCGTGCTTTTGCTGGACCCGATCGATGTTATCAAAGAGCCAACCGCAGCGGTTCCTTACCACGGTGAAGACCGGGCTGAACAGGTAGTCGGAGCTTATGGTAAAGGGGACGCCTGAGGCTTCGCCTTCGTTGGCATCGCCGCTCCTTCCGCCGCCCTCTTCCAGGGTCAGCAAGCCTCTCACGTTTTTCTTCCCAGCTGCGAGAAGATAATTTGTGTATGCGGTGATGATCTGCTCCCTTCTTACGAAATGATCCGCTGTCCACTCGTCCAGCATGGCAGTGAAGCGGGCGGGATCCTCCCTGAGCACCTCCACCGCGGGAAGCTGGGCAAGGCTCCTGTTCTCGGCCTGGGAGAAGTCCGAGACGGGCGAGACCGCGGTCCCGACGCCTCCGATGGCCGTCGAACCGAATAATACCGCTGCAGTTATGATCGAACCTAATCTGTTCATATTCTAAAACCTGGTGTATATGAATGCGCTGAAGCCGGAATTGACCGTGACCACCGTGGCGAGGACCATGATGACAACCACCGCCAGCGCCCTTGCTATACCGTACATTAAAGTTTCTTTGTTCCTGAAAGCCTCGCCGAAGGCGTCCCTGACGGCAGGCCCTGCCCCGACGACCGCCATGAGGATCACGCCCCAGTAGTCGTGAAAGCAGGAGGCCAGGCTGGCCGATACGTAGGTCAGCCTGCCGGAGAAGAGACTGGCGTAAAAGCCCGCGGCGTCGGCCAGGCTCTCTGTGTTGAAGAGCACCCAGCCCATGAGGATCCAGAAGATCTGCCAGACCGTTCCGAAGGCCCTCGGGACCTTCTCAGCAAAGCCGGTGACCTTCTCAAAGCATATGACGATCCCAATCCCGACGCCCCAGAGGACGAAGTTCAGGGTGTCGCCGTGCCAGATCCCGGTGGCGAGCCAGACGATCATCAGATTTATCAGAGTCCTTCCAGTGCCCTTTCTGCTCCCCCCGAGAGGAAAGTAGATATTCTTTTTGAACCAGGCTCCAAGGCTGATGTGCCAGCGCCTCCAGAACTCCGAGACCGAGGCCGAACAGTAGGGATGGTCGAAGTTCAGGGGAAGATCAAAGCCTGCCATGAGGCCCAGTCCCCTGGCCATGTCGCTGTACCCGCTGAAATCGTAGTAGAGCTGAAGGCCGAAGCACCCGAGGGCCGCCCAGGCGGTGATCACCGAGGATCCGGCTGCAGGCCAGATGATGGATACCGCCTCGGACAGCGGCCCCGCGATCAGGGCCTTTTTGCCGAAGCCCAGGGCGAACATAAATGCTCCATCGGCGGTCCGGTCGACGCTGACGGCCCCGGCTCCATCTGCGGATGCTTCAGAGAGCCTACCGTACTGGGCGTCAAAGTCGTCAAAGGTCATTATCGGACCCATCATGAGCTTTGGAAAAAGGGTCATGTAGACCACGGATTCCAGGGGTCCCGCCTCCCTGCCCCTCTTTCTGCAGTCGCAGAGAAAGCTCACGGCGTGAAAGACGTAGAACGACATCCCGGCATAAACGCCTTCGGGCCTCAGGTACTTGCACCAGCAGAGGGCCGCTATGTCAAGGACGATCCCCGCCCAGGTCCAGGCGCCGTTCCTTTCGGAGAGCTTGGCGAAGACCCAGGTCAGGACCGAGATCCCGACGAGGACGCAGAGAGCCTCAACGCTTCCCCATGCATAGAAAAGCAGGCTGCCGCAAAGCAGCACTGCGGTCCTCGCCTTCTTCGGCACCAGGTAATAGACGGCGAAGAAGACCGGTATGAAGTAGTAGATGAAGTTGAGGCTTGCTAGTGACATCTCATGAAGGATCTGCCGGGCAGAAGGACCGTCCGGCAGACCGCTCGTCTTTCTTAAGTGTGTTTAATAGTCGAGGACCAGGGCGTCTTCGCTGGTGAAATCGATGTAGAAATAGGGATCATAATCGAAGTCGTAATCGTATTCCCTGTTGTGGAGCTTTACGTTTTGCCCTGCATGGAAGGATATGCCGCTGGTCATGATGTCGAAGGTCGCCCTTTCGGTGAGGACCGAGGGATCGAGGTCGTAGACCATTTCGTAACCGTATTCCTGCTGCTCGTCCAAGGCCGCCATGAACCTGTCCTCAAGGAAGCTCTGCCAGTCGAACCCGCTCTGGAACATGTCCCCCGCGGTCAGCAGATTCCCGTCCTTGTCGTAGACGTAGGAGGACTCGCTGCCGATGTATTCGCCGGATTCGACGATGGGAGGCTCAGACGTGTATAGGTTCATCACCGTGTAGTCTCCGACGATGTGGCAGTAACCGCTGCAGTCCAGGTAATAATAGACTTCAGAGGGATCCTTGGCCTCTTCGCAGGCTCTGATGTAGGGAGCAAGCCTGGGACGGTTTGCCGCGACCTTCTTCATGAAGTCCGCCTTGAGGGTCTCGTCCAGCAGCTCCGGATAGGACAGCCTCTCTTCGCAGACGATGTTGTATTCGCCCTTGTAAAGATCGGTGTTCTCGTAGATCACCTTGCCGCCAAGGTCGCCCACGAGGAACTTAACAGGTCTTTCCGTCCGCTTGTAGATGGAGGGATCCGGGTCTCTTGAAAGGAGCAGACCGTCCCCGAAATCGCTGTAGCTTATGCTGACGGTGAAGGGCTCGACGTAGTAACCGTCGAAATCCAGATAATCGTCGTTATAATCCAGGACGATGCGAAGGCCGTAATCCCCGAAGAGGAAGCCCTGGTCCTCCCTTATGCCGGGGAAAGGCGCCGTCAGGCTGACCTGGGTATCGCTGTAGCCGTCGTCGTAGAAACCGTACTCGTTGGGAACGCGGGTCTCGTCGTCGGCATGCTGCTCCTTGAGATACTCGACCACCCTCTTGTTGATGACGTCCATGTAAGGATAGCCTTCCGCGAAGATGTCCTTAAGAGCCAGCTTCTTTCCGGTCCTCAGGTCGTAGTTCACGCAGTACAGGTCGCCGTAGCTGCCGTAATCGCCGTCGGACCTGTTGATGCTGGTGGTGCACATGACCGAAAGATAGTCGTTGCAGTTCCACATCTGGTCCATGGAGAAATACTTGTATCCGCCTTCGAACATCGAAGGATCAAGGCTGCCGGTCCCCCTGAAGGGAGGGATCTCCCAGCGGTCCGCCCTGTTGCGAAGGCCGATGAGCTCGCCGTTGATGGCGTTCTCAACAGCCTCGTCCTTAAGGCCGGAGACGGTGAAGTAATTGATGGTCTTGCCGGTGGCGTACTCTGAGGCGTAGTCCTGATCCTCGTCCTCGTGGTAGTCGATGGTGAGAGGATTGCGGTACGCCGACTTCAGCAGAGGCTGGGGCTCATAGGAAGGCTTCGCTTCGGCAGTCTGCTGGGGCTCCTGAGAAGCCTCAGAAGGCTTTGAAGGCTCCGCGGGAGTCTGAGACTGGGCTGACTGCCCGGAGGGCTCCTGAGTGGTCTGGGAAGGCTCTGAGGGCTGCTGAGGCGCCTGCTGGGGGCTCCCGCACGCGGAAAGAAGCGAGATCACCAGCAGCATCGTGATAAAGATCCTTGACTTCTTCATGGCTTTCACCTTTCTTTACTTGCCCGCCCTTACGTATCCGGCGTCCTGGACCAGCTGCTGGCCCTCGTCTGAGAGGAGCCATTCGACCATCTTCCTTGCGGTGCTGCCTTCAGGCTCGTTCTTTCTGATGACCGCGTAATAGGCGGTGCGGTAGCGGTAGCTTCCGTCGGCGATGGTATCGTCGTTGGGGGCGACGCCGTCGACCGCCAGGAGCTTGGTCTTGTTGTATCCCCACATGTCGTTGACATAGTAGTAATAGGAGTATCCGATGGCGTCGGGCTCGTTGCTATATGCTGCCACCGCGTCGATGAGCTCGCCCATGATAGCGGTCACCAGTTCGGTGGGAGCCTCTGCAAGGGGGACGTCTCCCATGACCAGATCGATCATGCCGGTCTGGCTCCCGGAATTGACGGGCCTCTGGAAGGCTCTGATGGGGACGTCGTCTCCTCCGACCTCGCTCCAGTTGGTGATCTTTCCGCTGTAGATGCCGGTGATCTGGTCGTGGGTCAGGCCCTCGACCTTGTTGTCGGCGCTGACCAGGAACACGAAGGCTTCGCTGACAACGGGGACCACCTCAAGCTCTATGCCGGCGTCCTTTGCCAGCTGGAGCTCCTCTTCGCTGGGGCTGGTGACGAATATGATGTCGCAGTCGCCGTTGATGAGATTCACGTAGCCCTGATGGGTCTTGTTGTGCTTGATGTTGAGCTTGGCCTCTTCCTCGGTGGATCCGGTGAGCTTGGCGTATATCGCCTCGGAGAGCGGGATGGTCACCGTAGAACCGTCGACTCTGGGGAACTCATCCTTGGTGAGCCTGAAGGTAGGCTGGTTCTTCTGAGCGTTGGAAGGCTCTTCCTTCTTTTCTTCGGAAGAGGTCTGTGCAGGCTGGGAAGCATCGCCCTGCTGGGGCTGCTGTTCCGTCTGCTGAGTTCCGGCGGGCTGCTCCTGCTTTGCGGGCTCCTGGACCTTTACCGGCTC
Source organism: Bacillota bacterium (assembly GCA_017428655.1). Lineage (GTDB taxonomy): Bacteria > Bacillota > Clostridia > Peptostreptococcales > Anaerovoracaceae > RGIG2707. The sequence goes on from JAFRQL010000045.1 coordinate 5,361, forward strand.
CTGGGTCCCGCTGCCGCAGCCTGCGAGAAGTCCTGTTGTCAGTGCGGCTGAAAGCATAGCCGCGATGATCTTTTTCATGAGTGTATTCCCCCTTTTCCCCCTGTTGACGCGGTAATACCGGTCATTTTGACGTGATGAGAGCGATCAGCTCGTCCGCTATATCCTTCTCATCGACCTTTTTTACTATTTCGCCGTGGTCCAGTATAAGTCCCACGCCCTTGCCACAGGCGACCCCGAAATCGGCCTCCCTGGCCTCTCCGGGACCGTTGACCTCGCAGCCCATGACGGCGACCCTGATGAACCTTCCTTCGGCGGACAGTTTGTCGGACAGGGGCGACAGCCTTCTTTCGACCTCCACCGCGATGGAGGGAAGGTCTACCCTGGTCCTTCCGCAGGTGGGACACGACACGAAGTCGATCCCCTGCTTCCTGGCCCCGACGGCGGCGAGCACCTCTTTGGCGAGGATAACTTCCCTTACCGGATCTCCGGTGAGGGATATCCTCATGGTGTCGCCCATGCCCTCGAGGATGAGGGCTCCCAGAGCGGCCGCGGACTTGATCTCCGCCATCCTGCCTGCCCCGGACTCGGTGAGCCCGATGTGAAGGGGCCTGTCGGACCTGCTGCAGAAGAGCTTGTGAGCCTCGTGGTTCATCTTTACGTCGGTGGACTTCAGCGATACCACTATATCATCAAAACCGAAGCTCTCGCAATACGCCACGGCCTTAAGGGCGCTCTCGCACAGAGCCTCGGCGGTGACTCCTCCGTATTTTTCCACCAGATCTTTTTCAAGAGAGCCTGAATTGACTCCGATCCTGACCGGGATATGGGCAGCCTTTGCCCTGGTCAGCACCGCCTCCACCTTGTCGGGAGATCCGATGTTGCCCGGATTGATCCTGATCTTGTCCGCCCCGTTGTCGATGGCTGCGATGGCCAGGCGGTAGTCGAAGTGGATGTCCGCGACCATGGGGATCGGGCAGCGCTTTTTGATCTCGCCGAAGCCTTTGGAGGCCTCCATGTCGGGAACGGCCAGCCTGATGATCTGGCAACCCGCGTCCACCAGCCTTTCGATCTGCTCAAGGCTGGCCTTTGGATCTCTGGTGTCGGTGTTGCACATGGACTGGATGGTGATGGGAGCGCCTCCCCCGATGGGGATGCCGCCCACGGTGACCTGTCTTGTCTTTCTCATATCTTCCTCCGATCAGAAGAATCTGATGGTGTCTTTAACTACGAGGACTATCATCAGGACCACCAGGAGCACCATGCCCACGGCGTTGATGATCGCCTCTGCCTTGCCGGAGAGCCTTCCCCCGGTGATCCACCTGATGACGGTGAGCAGGATCCTGCCTCCGTCGAGGGCGGGTATCGGCAGCATGTTCATCACCGCGAGATTGGCGCTGAGGATGGCCATCAGGTAGCTGACGTCCAGGACGCCCAGCTTGGCCTGCTCTGAGACGACTCCCGCGATGCCCACGATGCCCATGACGTCGTCGCCGGTGGCGGCCCCGGAAAGAAGCATCTTGAGTCCGGAGAATATGGACGTGATGACCATGCCGGTGGTGCCGAGAGCCAGGTTGACCGCACTGAGAGGTCCGACCTTAAGGCACATGTAGACGATGATCATGATGGTGACGCAGAAGACCAGATTCATGAAGGAGCCGGCCATGAGTATCAGGATCTTGTTGGGATAGGACTGATTCACGAAGGATCTGGGATCGGGATCCTTACCGTCCCCGTCCTCGTCCTCTCCCTCAAGGGCGCAGTAGCCTCCCACGGGAAAGAGCCTTACGGCGTAAAGGGTCTCGCCCTTCTGCTTTTTCCAGACGGCCGGGCCCATGCCCATGGAGAATTCGTTGACCTTGACGCCCAGGATGCGGGCGCTGATGAAGTGGCCGAATTCATGGATGATTATCATCATGCAGAAAAGAAGGAACGCGTAGATAAGTGTCAGTACGTATGCCATCTTATATCCCTCCTATCTATCAATACTTTTTATGCAATAGTTTTTATGTATGCCGCGGCGTCGGAGCGGACCGCCTTCTCCAGCTCTTCCACGGCGTCGACGCTGTCAAGTACCCTGCCGTCGTGATGGGAGAGGCAGTGGTCGACCACGTCCGCTATCTGGACGAAGGAGATCTTCTCTTTCAGGAAGGCCGCGACGGCTTCCTCGTTGGCTGCGTTCATGCAGCAGGGGAAGCTTCCTCCGGCTTTGATGGCGCTGTAGGCAAGGCCGAGGCAGCGAAACACTTCCGGATCGGGCTTTTCAAAGTGAAGAGTTCCGAGGGCGGCAAGGTCCAGGCGCTTTCCCGCCCCGGGGATCCTCTCGGGATAGCTCAGGGCGTAGGCGATGGGTATGTGCATGTCCGGCGCTCCCATCTGTCCTATGATGGACCCGTCGGCGAATTCCACGGCGGAATGAAGGGCGCTCTCCGGGTGGACCAGGACGGTGATCTTCTCTGCGGGGACGTCGAAGAGCCAGCTGGCTTCGATGATCTCAAGGCCCTTGTTCATCATGGTGGCGGAATCCACGGTGATCTTAGCCCCCATGGACCAGTTGGGATGCCTGAGGGCCTGGGCGAGGGTCACCTTCTCGAGCTGCTCTTTGGTATATCCCCTGAAGGGACCGCCCGAGGCGGTGAGAAGGATCCTCTCTATTGGATTCCCCGCGCTGCCCTGAAGGGACTGGAAGATCGCGGAATGCTCGCTGTCTACCGGAATGAAGGAGACGCCCTTCTCTTTTACGGCGGCCATTATCAGGGACCCGGCGGCGACCAGAGTCTCCTTGTTGGCAAAGGCGATGGATCTCCCGGCTTTGATCGCCTCATATGTGGGCCTGATGCCCATCATCCCCAGAAGGGAGTTCACGACCATGTCGCTCTCCACCAGGGAGGCCGCGGTGACTATGCCGTTCATCCCAAAGCCGAAGGCGGTCTTGGGGAAGTCTCTTGCCAGCTCAACGGCGTCTTTCATATCGGCGACGGCGGCATAGCGGGGCCTGAATTCCTCCAGCTGCTGTCTGAAGAGCGCGATGTTATGGCCGGCGGTCATGGATACAGCTTTATATCCTTCGGGGTCTTTTCTTATTATGTCAAGGGTCTGGGTGCCGATGGAACCGGTGGACCCGAGTATGCATATGTTCTTCATGGCAACAATATATTATGCAGCTTCAACTATGAGCAGCACGTAATATATGAATGGCGCGGTGAGAAGGACCGAATCGAATCTGTCCATGATCCCGCCGTGGCCGGGGATGAGCCTTCCGTAGTCCTTTATGCCCATCTTGCGCTTAAAGGCCGAGGCTATAAGGTCCCCCGCCTGGGCAAAGGGCGACGCGATGAGGCCTGCCAGGGCGCAGCTCACGACCTTGTCCGGAGCGGCGATGAGGGCGAAGACGGAGCAGAACACCGCGCTGCCGATGACGCCTCCCACTACCCCTTCAACGGTCTTCTTCGGGGAGAGCTTGGGACAGAGCTTGTGCTTTCCCAGAAAGTATCCGGTGAAATAAGCCATGATGTCGGTGCCGAAGGCCGCAAGGAAGACCAGCCATACCAGATCTCCGAAGGTCCTTTCGGTCATGACCACGTGGACGCAGAAAAAGGCTATGTACAGGGAGCCAAGAGCTCCCAGAGGACCGTCAAATACGTCGTGATCCTCTTTTATGAGGCTGACGCCCAGGCCCATGACCATGGTGACGGTGAGCCAGGCAAGCACCGCAGATGCGAAATGCTCACCCTGAAGCTTCCCAGTGAAATACCTGAGATAGACCGCGGCGAATAGAAGACCGGCGCTGATATATCCCGTGTAGACGCAGGGGTCCTTGCCCATGGCCCTGAAGCCGTCGTAGAACTCATGCATCCCCATGAAGGCGATGATGAGGCAGGCCGCGAAAAGGGGCACCCCTCCCAGCCAGACCAGCGCCAGAAGCGGCGCCATTATGCACGCCGAGATGATCCTCGTCTTCATTACTTCAGTCCTCCGTATCTCCTGTCCCTTCCCGTGTACCAGTCGACGGCCTTGTCGTATTCTTCCGGAGTGAAGTCGGGCCAGTAGACATCGGTCACATAGACCTCGCTGTAGGCGGTCTGCCAGGTCAGGTAATTGGAGAGCCTGTGCTCCCCTCCGGTCCTTATGAGAAGATCGGGATCGGGCATGTCCGCGGTGTAGAGCTTTGATGCTACCGCGGCCTCGTCGATATCCTCCGGAGCGATCCTTCCGGCCCTCACGTCCTTCGCAAGGAGCCTGGCGGCCCTGGCTATCTCAGCCCTTCCGCCGTAATTGATGGCGATGGAGAAGACCAGACCGGTGTTGTCCTTAGTGGTCTCAACGGCGTATCCCGCTGCCTTGGCGGACTCCTCGGGAAGCCTGGAGATGTCGCCTATGATCTGCACCCGGACGTTGCTCCTGTTCAGCTCGTCGATCTCGGACTTCACATATCTTACGAGAAGCTTGAAGATCCCCGAGACCTCCTCCTCGGGACGCTTCCAGTTCTCCGTTGAGAAGGCGTAGACCGTGAGATATTTCACTCCGATATTGGCGGAATGCCTTACGATCTCTCGCAGGGCCTCCATGCCGGCGTTGTGTCCCTGGAGCCTGATCATGCCCCGTTCCTTTGCCCAGCGGCCGTTCCCGTCCATGATCATCGCGACGTGGACGGGCATCTTTCTTTCATTTTCGGACATGTTCGTCTCCTTCAAAGGGTACGGAGGATACCGTCAGGACGACGGTCCCCTGCTCTTCCTTCTGGCCGATGACCATGAGCCACCCTTCGGGGGCCTCCTTGGGCCGTCCGGCGAAGAAGGGAGATGCTTTCTTTACATGAAAAGCCGCGCCGCAGCTCTCGAGAAGCCGCGACGCCTGGCTCAGTTCCAGTCCCAGACAATCCGGAAAAAGCATTACAGCTCCATGAGCTCCTTGTCTTTTTCGGCGATCATCTTGTCGATATCCTTCATGCAGTTGTCGGTCATCTTCTGGATCTCTTCAAGCTCGTCCTTCAGATCGTCCTCGGTGATCTCTCCGGCCTTCTGGGCCTTCTTGAGGGTCTCGTTGACGTCTCTTCTGAGGTTTCTGACCGCGACCTTGGAGTCCTCGCCCATCTTCTTGATGACCTTGGTCAGATCCCTTCTGCGTTCCTCGGTGAGGGCGGGGATGACCAGACGGATGTTCCTGCCGTCGTTGGTGGGGTTGATGCCCAGGTTGGAGACCATGATGGCCTTCTCAACGTCCTTCATGCTCTTGGGATCGAAGGGGGTGACCATGAGGGTCCTGGGGTCGGGAGTGCTGATGCTGCAGATGTTCTTGATTGGGGTCGGGGTGCCGTAGTAGTCGACGGCGATCTGGTCGAGGAGCGCGGCGTTGGCTCTGCCTGCTCTTACGGTGTTCAGGTCCTGCTTGAGGACGCTGAGGGTCTTCGACATCTTGTCTTTGTATTCTTCCTTAGAGCTGCTCATTGTATCCTCCTTGATAGAGTTGATTTATTCAGAATTGTTATATTGACTTGTTTATAACGCTCGGGGTCCTGGCGCAGGCATCCCCCGCATCCGCCTGCCTGACGGCAGTCGGCGCGGTGCCTCCTTGCGCCACCCCTCGCTTCGTATGATCGTTCACGCGAAGCGGACATGCCTGCGAAGAGGATTCTGCCCCTTCTTCCTACTCGACTATGGTGCCCAGTTCTTCGCCCTGGCAGACGCGGATGATCCCGTTCTCCTCCGCGAGGCCGAAGACGTGGATCCTTATGCCGTTGTCCCTGCAAAGGGAGGCCGCGGTGGAATCCATGACCTTGAGGTCCATCTCCAGC
>JAFRQL010000046.1 GCA_017428655.1 Bacillota bacterium
GCCTCTCAAAAGCCAGTTCTTTGATAGTTCTGAAACCGAGTTAACGGCAGTGACAGATACATAATATGGATCGGTTTCTGCAGTCTCTGGATTCGCAAAGATAAAGGATGTTGCTGAGAGAGTCATTGCAAGAGCAACAAGGAGAGATAAATAACGTTTCATTGAGGGTTCCTTTCTGCTACAATGGTAGCTATAAGTGGTTTGAACCACTTTAGAGATCGTCCGGCGGCGGCAGGGTTTGTGAGTCATGCCGCCGGGCGCTTTTTATTTACCATGATGCATCTCGAACTGCATCAGATAAACAATAGGATGTATGGTTTAAGGACATGCTTTTGTGATGGGACTGAAATAAGTGTTACTGATTTTGATAACTCCGATGACTTTCAACGCGGCCCTCTCCCAGCCATCCAGCATATAGTGAGACTTTGACTTCTTCAATATTGCCAGGCCTGATATAGTTAAGACTCTTGGCATCGTTAATGAGCATCTCTGATATCTTCTCCGCGACATCTTGAAGATCCGCCTCTAGCTTCTCTTTTTTTACATTATCGAGGGGCGGGACAAGAGTCACGACCTGTGCAGTCAGTATCCCGCTTTCCTTTTCGATACCAAATCGCCTGAGCCAGAAGTTGCCGTGGCCGAAAAAGCTTTCGTTCTGGCTGTAATATGTGTGGTCAAGGTCAAGACAGTAGTTATAGATCATTGTCTGGACCTGAAGTTCTTCCTCACTTTGAGCGATCAGACTTGCATACTGGCTGTTGTCGCGTCCGTTTGGGACTGCATCTGCGGAATACGCAAGATCCCCGGCAGTGCCGATGAGCTTGCCGGTGTAGTCCCTGAGCTCCATAGAAGCAGAGCGGAGCCTTGCTCTGAGATCCCGCCCGTTGATACTTTGGATAAAACTATCAAGAAGATCGTTTGCCCTTACTGTGTCAGTATCAGCCCCTTCTGATAATGTGACAAGCAGTTTTAGATAAGAATTTCTTGCGGTCCTTGCGTTGTGCGTATCGTCAAGCAGGATAGAGTCAACATACAGATCGTCGACTGAGATCGATGCGATCTTACTATTGTCAGAGCCTGCAGCCCACTTTAATGCTGCGCTTTCAAATGCACTGTGCAGTTCTTCCGGATCCATCTGTTCAAGGTAAATAACCTCTTCAGAATTGGGCTCTGCATTTTGGGGACTGCCGCTTTTGTCAGCGCAGCCGGTCATCAGACACAGCGTGAGAAGAAGCAGGATCAAGCGTTTCATTTTCATAAAACCTCCTTTTCAAAAAGAAGACTGCAGGCTCAATGATCCTTAGAGGGGACCGCCTTTGTTTACATAAAGTGCATAACCCCCATCACTATAAACATTGTACCAATGCTCAATATAATATGCGCCTGTAATATTGGCGAACCATGCTTCGTAAATGATGCGCACATTGTCATCGGATAACCTTGTGGAAGAAGAATTCGTATCCGTTATTGTTAGCGTTCCGATAAGAGGAGTTGCACGGAACGTATCTGTACTCCAGCTTTGGACTCTAGTCATGGTGTCATTTACGGTAAACTTCACTTTTGTCTCAACCTTAGCATAATTGGTATAATCGTTCGGACCAACATACGATGTGTCGAGATTTGTATATAATATCTCGGATCTGTCTTCATGATGCGCTGGGCCGACGTATATCGGTTCGACGTTTTCTTGAACCCATGCCCATCTTTCCTCTATGGTCATAGTAGAAGGATCATATGTTTCTGGGATCACTTTATGATCATTCTCTGCATAGCTGGGAATAACTGCAAGGATCAAACTGAGGGTCATAAAGAGGGAGATAGTTATCAGACTTCGTCTTTTCATTTCATTTCCTTCCTGCTGCATTTGCAGCGATGAGTAGATTGTATCCGCAATACACTGAGTTAGGCGTGGATACTCCGCCAACAGTTTTGTCTGGCACATCTGCAGTAGCACCAGAAGATCGGCGATTTAGCTAAAAGGCCCTTCACTATATACATCGCGTGAAAATCGGAAAAACGTTACATATGGCCTATAGTATTTACAGATATTTGCAGGGGGGGGGGTATAACAATTATCGATATATCAGTTCCACCATGTCATAAATGTCTTCGACGCTCAAAGTGGTGCTTATCATAAACGCCAGCTCCCGGTCTGTGTCGACCCATATCAAGGTGTTTTCCGTGACCTTTCCGTTGCTGTGGTACAGGTCGGCGTCAAAGCCGTGTACTGTTACCGATTCACGCGATCGGATATTCCCTCTTACGCCAAAACCGGAAGCGCTCGTTACCGCGGCGCATGAGTACATGATAGTGTCCCCGGTAGCGTCATTTTTATAGTATTCATCCCTGGTTTTGGGAAGGTCCACCACCAGTTTTGATTCGAAGCCTTCGAAGTATTCTTCCGCATTTAAATGGAGGAGGGGACCGGCAGGTCCGCCGCTTTTCTTTACGAATCTATAAACTATACGATTTTCGAGCACCACCTTGTACAGATCAATGACCCGCTGCCTCGCCTCAGCGCTCACCACCATGGTCATCCCGAATACAAGTACCATCACCGCCGCTGCGGTGAGCAGGCGCTTTCGCAGGCTGCGGCGCGTACCTGCTCCGGCCTGGGCAGGGGAAGGGGAGACTGCGTCAAGTTCGGCCCGGAGCTTGTTCCAGGCTCTGATCCGGCTGCTTTCCAGCACGTCCTGCGGAAGGGCGAGCCTGAGCTCATCCAGCGAGGAGGCCTGTTCGCATATTTCCTGCTCTCTCAGCAGATCGGCTGCCTTATGCAGCCGGTCCGCCGGGATCCCCCTCTTAAACATCTTCGTCCTCCCCTGTTATGGCCGACCTTAACCAGGCCTTGCCGTCTCTGAGGTGCTTTCGCACTGCGGCACTGCTGATCCCGAGAAGCTTTGCTATCTCCGATATCTTCAGGTCATGGGCGTATCGCAGCGAAAATACGGTCTTCTGGGGCTCTTTCATCTGCTGGAGCAGCAGGGCAAGCTCCAGGCTCTCCACGTCGTCTGCCTTTGGCTCCTGCTGCTCGGCGCCGGTGAGCTCCGCGTGATCGTGGCCCGATTCTCTGCGGTAGTGGTCGAAGGCTCTGAACTTTGCCAGGGACAGAAGGCGGGGCCGGATCTGGTCCGGGTCAAGTCCTTTCAGTATTCCGGGATTGGCGGCGAGGGACACGAAGGCTTTGGAAACGGCGTCCTCCGCGTCCGCAAGACTGTGAAGGTACTTGAAGGCTACGGCGAGCATGTCCTGATAGTATTCGTTGAACAGCGCTTCAAGGTCTGATATCTCAAGTTCAGCCTTGTTCCTTTTCAATACGGCGGTTCTTTCCGAAGGGATCTTCCCCTTCACTATATACATCGCGCGAAAATCGCAAAAAAGACACTGGTTTAAAATTTTTTTTTAAAAAATCAAAAAATATCGGAAGATGCGGGCAGCTGCAGGCCCTGCGGCGGCTGGCTGTGATAAAAAAGACTGCCGCAGGCGCGTATCATCAGCGTGTGCGGCGGTCTGAACTCTTGTCAGATTTCTTCTTCGGCATGAAAATCCGCCATAAATCTTTTCATCAGGAATGTGCAGAAATAGGGGAAAGTATATATACGACCTTCATGGCCGATATTGTTTCCAGATAGTTTGATCCCGTATCTTATGTCTGGGTAGTGGTCAGACATGATGAGAGTTCTCATGGATTTTGCCTTCCCGCTTTGAGCCTTTACTTCGACAGGTATCAGGGAGGAGGCAGAACGTATGAAAAAATCTGCCTCCAGCGTCGAATCTTTTTTCCTGTAATAATACAGTTTATATCCCTGCTTTATCAGCGCTTCGCCGACCATATTCTCATACAGGGCTCCCTTATAAACACCGAGGTTCTTATTGGCTCTGAGGTCTTCCTGCGACTCATCGTCCAGCAAGGATACCAGCAATCCTGTATCGGCAAAATACAATTTGAAGATATCCGGCTCATAGTTTCCGCCAAGCGGCAGTTCGGGGAACTCCATGCAGTAGCATATATTAACCATCCCTGCATCAGCCAGCCATTCGGCGCATCCGCGATAATCCCTGAATCTTGCGCCCGGCGCGACCTTTGAGATCTGAAATTTCTTGTTCTCTTTCGCGAGCTGCGGTGCGATCCTATTGAAAACATTGACGATCCGTGTCTGATCTAAACCGGACGCATATTTGCGTATATCCTCTTTATAGTCTGCGATGAGCTGCTTTTGTGTTTCAATAGAACCCTCAAACGTACCTTTCTCTATATATTCGACAACTACGGCAGGCATGCCTCCCAGGATAGTATGATCAAGATAGAGAGAATTGTAGATCTTCATCTCAAGTTCATTGAAGGGGCTGCAGCATCTCATGTGGGAGAGCATGTCTTTTGACGTATCGTCTGCATATCCTTTTGCCCACAGGAATTCCTCAAAGTCCATCGAAAACATCTCGAAGTCCTTTTTATATCCTACACTGTTGCTTTCGATCCTTTTGTAATTGATACCAAGCATCGAGCCGCTGCATATCACGTCGAAACGGCCGTCTATGCAAAAAAATTTCAGAGATGCCGCGATCTCCGGGAATTCCGTGATCTCGTCAAAAAATATCAGCGTCTTTCCGGGAATAAAGCGCTTTGAAGGATCAATAAGTGATATATTCTTTATGATATCAGACACATCGTATCCATCAGATATGATGCCCTTGTACTTTTCATCACGGACAAAATTGATCTCAACGATGCTCTCATAGTGGCTTGCGGCAAAATGCAGGATCGATTCAGTCTTTCCTACTTGACGACTGCCTTTGATCACCAGAGGTTTCCTTCCCGGTTCTGCTCTCCATTCTTCCAGAAATGCATCGATCTTTCTTTTCAGGTACATTTGACAGACCTCCGATATTGATTATGTTCAATTTTACACAAAAGATGAGGGAACTTCAAGGCTTTTCGCACATTTCATGAGTGAATATTTGGTTTGTTTTCACATTTTATGAGTGAATTCCGGCCTGATATTCACATTTCACCGGATTTGGTCAGGCACCCGTTCAAATTATGCGGATCCCGCGGCGGCTGGCGGTGATAAAAAAGACTGCCGCAGACGCGTATCATAAGCGTGTGCGGCGGTCTGTAAACGATAATGGTGAAGCTCCGGACAGAGGAACTGCCCGGGATGATGCTGCGTTTTACTGTTTTTCGCTGTATCTGTAGAGGTATTCGACCACGTTGGCTCTGGGGCAGAGGGCGTTGACGTCGTAGATGGTCCCGCTGTAGGTGCCTTCAAGAAGCCCGCTGTCTTCGGCCCAGCTGAGGGCGTCGGCGTACCACTGGGAGGTCTTCTCGGCTCCGGTGTCGCCGGGCCGTCCGACCGCCCTCCAGATGAAGGTCAGGATGTGGCTGTTTTTGCAGGGGCTCTTGGGGCTGAAGGTGGTCGGGCTGGTGCCGTCGGTTATGCCCTGTTCGACGGCCCAGAGGACGGGCTCAAAGAACCAGTCGCTCTCCGAGACATCGCTGAAGGGGTTCTCCCTGCTCTTGGGCGCGGGCTTTCCAAGGGCTCTCCATAGGAAGGTCACGACCTGGGCGCGGGTGCAGCTATTCGCGGGGCTGAAGGTGGTCGGGCTGGTGCCGTCGGTCACCTGGGGCTCGCTGTAGAAGGCCCAGAGGACGGCGTCCCTGTAATAGGCGCTTTCGGGGACGTCCGCGAAGGGCATGGGCTTCTCCCCCGCTGCCGGCTGGCCGGGTACCTGAGGCTGTCCCGGCTGTCCGGGAACGGTCTGGCCCGGGACCTGTCCTTCGGAGGGCTTTGCGGGATCCTGAGAGAACTCAGCGGCGTTCTCCGCCTGATCCCCGGTCATTGCGCCGGAGCTTTCGGCGTCCCAGACCAGGGCCTCCTCCTTCGTCTCTCCGCATTCGGAGCAGGTGTAGATGACGACGCCGTTTTCTTCGGGCGTCGCTTCCTTTATTACCCTGCCTTCATCCCAGGTGTGCTCCTCGGTGATGACGTAGCCGCATTCGGCGCACTCCAGGGTGTGGGTCTTCGCGCCGCTGCTCACGGGGTCGCCGAAGTCGTGCTCGCAGACTGGAAGCTCGGGCAGGTCTATCTTGAGACTTATGGGACCGGTCTCAGCGAGCTTGGGCATCTCGATGATGAAGCTGAGCTCCATGGGCACGGTGTAGCCGCTGGAGAGCTTGACGCTTGCCGCCGCCGTGTAGATCCCCGGTATTTCGGGGACGCCGTAGACCTTAAAGCCTTCATTCCCCAGCCACTGGAAGCTGAGGCCTTCGGGCAGGTCGGCGGGATCAACGCTCATACCGGTGACGGTGCAGGTATCCTCGTGCACCTGGCAGTCGACCAGGCACATGTGCTCCCACATGCAGCTCTCGCCGGCGGTCCCCTGCATCACGCCGGTGTAATCGATGCGGTCGACAGCCTCGGGCAGATACAGGATAGGAGAGCGGAGGGTCACGGTCTTCAGGACCTCGCCGGGCTCTCCAAGGCCCGCCTGCTCGTAGAACACGCCGTCCATGCTCCACCTGAGGCCGCCCCTGTCGTTGAGCTCAAAGTAATAGTCGCCCTTGGCGCTGATGGTGAGCTCGTACGAGGTCTCGGAGGGCAGCCTGTCGTTGCTCACGCCGCTCCATTCAAGCTTGTCGAAGCGTATGTAGGGGTTGTCGCTGTAGAGCCAGTCGATGGGCGGGACGGGCATGCGGGCGTAGAGGCCCGTGTGCAGGAAGGCCTGGTACCTGAGGCCGTCGATCTCGGCATACTTGATGTTGGTGCTGGTGGCCGCGGCAGATCCGCGGGTGAGGCTGACCTTTTCGCTGAAGTAGTCTCCGTGCTCGGTCTCTATCCATCTGACGTACTCGCCGTAGTCGGAGGCACTGACGTTCTTTATAGTGAGCCTTCCCTTCTCGGCCCTGGCGCTGCTTCCGACGGACGTTAGGCCCTTGCTTCCTCCCTTCCAGCCCTCGGGCACCTTGTACCAGCCATCGGACTCGATGTGGGCGCAGCTGCCGTCGTCGTAGTCGCATTCCGCCATCAGCAGGGCGGTGCCGCCCTCGCCGACTCTGGCGGAGCTGGGCGTAAAGAAGGTGGGCTCAAAGCAGACCTCGACCGGCTCCGAATAGACGTCGCCTCCGTCGCTGCGCATGACGCACTGGAACATGTCGCTCTTTTCGACCTTGGGGGAGTATGTCGCCGTGGCGCCGCTGAAGGTGCCGTTGCCGGCTCTGGAGACCGATCCGTTCTTTCCGACTCTCAGCCATGCCGAGGCCAGGACTCCGTCGGTGCCGGTGACGCTGAGCTTAACGGTCCCGCCCTTTTTCGAGGCCAGCTGCAGGCCCCTGGTCTGGGAGACGACTCCCGGGGGATCGATGTGGGTCACGCGGAAGGTCTGCTTGGCGTAATATGAGGCGTCGGTGCTGACCAGATAGCTGTATGCCGGGGTCCAGTAGTCCTCGGTGACGCTGAGCCTTATGGCGTAGCGGCCGTCGTTCTTAAGCGCCTTCTCCGCGTCGGGGAAGGCATAGAGGTCTATGGGCTCGGTGTTTCCGACCGTGTAGGAGCCTATCAGCTTCGCCGTCGCCTGGTTGGCGTCGTAGAGGCTGTAGGTGTAGGTCACGGTCAGGGGGCTGCCGTTGAGCTTCGAGGCCATGGCGAAGGCCGGCTCGTATTCGCAGCTGACGAAAAGGCCCTCTTTATCGGGATTGATCCAGGGCTCGGGCTCGTTCTCGTGGCCTTCGATGATTATCTCGCCGGGGTCCAGATCGGGCTTTATGACCACATAAGGCTCATAACCGATGTGGGTGTTGCCGGTGACGCGGCGGTCCCATTCCTCGAAGAAGTCCTTGATGGTCCCGTAGCTGCCGAGGGACTTGGACAGCCTTCGGTCGGTCATGTATTCGCGCTTGAAATTGTAAGTTATGGAGATATTATCGTAATCGAGGGCGCCGGGGCTGAAGAGCCTGCCGTATATGCCGTCGGTCACGTTGTAGTGGCTGAGGAAGGCGATGTTGGCCTCAGAGGCCTCGTCATAGGCCGCCATCAGCTCATCTCTGGAGGGGACGGGCAGCATGAGCACCTCATTGGTGAATACCTGGTACTTTCCTCCCCTGATATCCGCCTTGCAGGAGGACGAGGTCCTGACGCAGTCGGCTCCGCCTCGGCCAGCGAAGTAGCCTTCGATGATGGTCAGTTCGCCGCCCTTCGCGTCTATGCAGGCCGCCGGCTTGGAATACCGCAGCCCGTCGGTGTCGAGGAAGGTGTAGCCTCTGCCTGTCATGCTGGCGCCGTAGATCTCGACTTTTCCCTCATCGAGTACGAGGGCGCAGCCGTTGACGGATTTCCTGGCGTTGCCGGTGTATGGATACATGGTCTCTTCGCCGTTGCGCAGGGCAGCGGTCACCCACTCCTCTTTGGAACGGCCGGCCTCGAAGCATCCGCCGGTGACGGTCAGTTTGCCGCCGTCCACGCGGAAGATGTTCCTGACGGTCTCGAGGGTGCTCTTCTGGGGCATGTACCAGCCGCCGCCGATGTAGCCGTCGAAGGTCACATAGCCGGTGCCGTGGGAGTCCTTGACGGTCAGATCCGCGCCCGAGGGGATGTACAGCAGATCGGCGTCGAGGTCCTGGGTGTTCTTGTACTCGATGCGGAAGACGCAGCCGTTGAGATCGAGGGTCTTGCGGCCGCTGCCGACCTCGCACCAGTGGTCGATGTCGTACTTGTGCGCCCTGTCGCCGTCCGGGGCTTCGTAGTGGTTGTAGCCCATGTCGTCTTCGTAGATGCGGCCGTGTCTTTCATCGATGTTGTCCAGCAGCAGTATGGTGCAGTCGCCGTTCATCTCGAGGGCAGACTTGAGCTGGGCGGCGGTGCTGACGTCGATGATGTCGCCTCCGGCGCTGACGGGCTGCCCGAGCAGGGGCAGCTGGCAGATGACCATGATGAGGGCGAGCACAAGGCTCAGCCTTTTTTCAAGCTTTTTCATTGTGACCTCCTTGGGAATAGGGGAAAAGGGGCTCTGTCCGTGCCCGGGGGGCGCGGGATCGGCATCAGAACTCTTCGATGTGCAGCTTCTCGAGGTGCAGATCTTCTATCTTGTAGGCGGGCTTTTCTTCGTCGGGGACGCCGATGGCAAGGAAGGCCAGCAGCTCGAAATTATCGGGATAGCCCAGCAGCTCCTTGGCGCATGCGTCGGAGGTCCTGCCGTCCTCGCCCTGGCGGTTCCTGCCCTGGATCCAGCAGCTGCCCAGTCCCTGGGCGTGGGCCATCAGGTGCATGTTGGCCATGACGATGGAGCAGTCCTCGATCCAGGTGTCCGAAAGCTCCTTGTCGCCGATGACCGCGATGCCGACTGCTGCGCCCTCCAGGAGCCTGCCGGCGCCCTGTCTGCAGAGGGCCAGCTTCTTCAGCTGCTCCTTGTCTTTGACTACGACGAGCTCCCAGGGCCTTTTGCCCTTGCCGGTGGCGGAGCACAGGGCAGCGCTGAGGACAGCCTCAAGCTTTTCGGGGCAGACCGGTTCGTCCTTGTACTTTCTTATGCTCCTTCTGGAGAGCATGGTGTCGAGCATGTCCAATTTGAAGTCCTCCTTATGTCATTTATAATGCGGTGTGAGATGTCAGTCTTCCTTTTGGGCCAGCTCCCTTAAGGCGGGGCTCTTTTCCTCCAGCTCGGCCTTAAGGCCGAAGATGAGCCTCAGCTGGTCCTTTATATCCTCCGCCCGGCTCAGGCACTGGTCCCTGGTCGAAGCCAGCCTGGCCGCGTAAAGGCCGGTGCTGACGCTTTCGGGATCCTGCCTGGTGAGCATCTCCTCTTCGGTCACGGCCTTCTCGTACATGTCCTCGACCGAAGCCAACTGGGCCAGCAGCTGGGGGATCTTTTTGATATACTCGCAGTAGAGCTCCATGCGCTGCCTTTCGCAGGCCCCGGTAAAGAGAGTCTTCATGGCCGCACCTACTTGTTCCCGGTGGGCAGCAGGGCGCTTATGGTGCCTACGAAGCTGGAGAGAGGCATGGTCTGCAGGGTCACCTTTCCCGGGCCGGTGACGACGGTGTGGAAGAGGCCTTCGCCTCCGAGGAGCGCGTTCTTCACGCCCTTGACCGTGACCACGTCGATGCCGCAGGTGGCGTCGATCATGGCCAGGTTGCCGGTGTCGATGACCAGCTGCTGTCCGGCGGAAAGCTCATATTCCACCGCCGATCCGTCGATCTCGATGAAGGCGATGCCTCTGCCGCTGATCTTCTGCATGATGAAGCCCTCGCCGCCGAAGAGTCCCGCTCCGATCTTCTTCTGGAAGAAATTCGAGAGCTCGACCCCCTCGGTGGATGCCAGGAAGGCGCTCTTCTGGCAGATGACCGGCTTGTCGGGGGTGATCTCGATGGCCATGATGCTGCCGGGGAAGCTGGAGGCGAAGGCGATCATGCCCTTGCCGCCCTGAGCGGTGTAGTGGTTCTGGAAGAGGCTCTCGCCGCCCAGCATGCGTCCAAACATCTTGCCGATGCCGCCGCCGCTGGTCTCCATCTTCATGTTGGGGCTCATCCAGACCATGGAGCCCTTCTCGGTGATCATGGTCTCGCCGGACTCGACCTCGCAGATGACTACGGGCATGGGTTCGCCCTGGATCTTGTAATTCATATCGATTCTCCTTTATTTAGCAAAAAACCGGGCCCGAAAGGGACCCGGCAAGACATGCAAAGCTACTTGTTGTCCTTGATGTGGACGTCCACCTGGGGATAGGGGATGGCGATGCCGGCATTGGTCAGCACGCCCTTGAGAGCGGACTGGATGTCGAACTTGACGCCCCAGTAATCGGCGCCGTTGCACCATGCTCTCATCTCCAGCTCCACAGCGTTCTTGTCGTACTTGGTGACTTCGCAGAAGACCGCGGGATCCTTGAGGACTCTGGGATCGCTGTTGATGAAGTCGGTGATGACCTTCTTGGCGTAATCGATGTCGGTGTTGTAGGCGACGCCGATCTGCATGTCGACCCTTCTGGTGTCCTTCTTGGAGACGTTGGTGATGCTCGCTCCGGTGATCTGGCTGTTGGGGACGATGGTGACCCTGTTGTCCATGGTGACCAGGGTGGTGGCCATCAGGTCGATGCTCTCGACGAAGCCTTCTCCGCCGCCGCAGACCACGTAATCACCCTTCTTGAAGGGCTTGTTGACCATGATCAGGATGCCGCTGGCAAAGTTGGACAGGGAGCCCTGAAGAGCCAGGGCGACCGCTGCGCCTGCCGCCGCGAAGACGGTCAGAAGGCTGCTGGCGTTGAAGCCGAAGACGGTCATGATGGCGATGACGATCTCTGCCCAGCAGATGACCTTGATCACGTTGCAGATGAACTTGTGGAGCATCGGATCGAGGCTGGTCTTCTCAAGGCCCTTCTTGACTGCCTTGATGATGAGGTCGATGGCGATGCGTCCGATGACGTAGATCAGAAGCGCCTTGACGATCTGCAGGCACAGAGCGGTCAGGGACGCCAGATTGATTGCACTGAACATATGGAAATACCTCCTTATAAATGCGATAGTGTACGCATACATTATATCACCCGTCACTGGCGTCTACAATAGTTTAGCACGGCAGAGCAGAAGGAACTGGGGCTGTGGATCATGGCGCAAAACGCTGCGGGGTCCTGGCGCGAGGCTCCCGCATCCGCCTGCCCGGCGGCAGCCGGCGTGTTGCCTCCTTGCGCCACCTCTCGCTCAAAGCAGCGGCAAAGCTTACTGCCGCTGCGGGGCCCCGCCTTTGGGTCATCCGCCGCTTGTGCAATTGTCTGCAATATGAACTGTTATGATCCCGATAAATCAGTTATAATCATAATAGAGATAAATGGCCTTAAGGTCCGATGAGGACCCGGGGCACGCAAACCATCCCCTGGAAACACAAACGGAGGAATACATGGATCACAAGCAGTTCATAATCGACGCCATCGACGCAAAGAAAGACTACTATAACGAGCTGGCCCTCAGGATCCACGACCATCCCGAGACCGCCTACAACGAGGTCAAGGCATGCGAGTGGATGGCTCAGGCCTTGAGAGAGAACGGTTTTGAGGTGGAGACCGGCCTTTACGGCATGCCCACTTCCATCAGGGCGACCTGGGGGAGCGGCCATCCCGTCATCGGCCTTCTCGCCGAATACGACGCCCTGCCCGGACTTTCCCAGAAGCAGAGCATCGTCCACGATCCCGAGGTCCCCGGCGGCCCCGGACACGGCTGCGGCCACAACCTGCTGGGCACCGCGACCCTGGCGGCGGCTCTGGGCATGAAGGCCGACCTTGAAGAGAACAAGCTCTCCGGCACCGTGGTCTTCTACGGCTGCCCCGCCGAAGAGGTCCTGACCGGCAAGCCCTTCATGGCGAGGGGCGGAGCCTTCAAGGAGCTGGACATGGCTCTGGCATGGCACGGCGGCGGCGCCAACATGGCCCACTGCGGCATCGCCGGCGGCATCAACAGCGCCATCTTCCACTACAAGGGCAGGGCGGGACACGCCTCCGGAGCACCCTGGCTGGGAAGATCCGCTCTGGACGCCTGCGAGCTCCTCAGCGTAGGCGCCAACTACCTGAGGGAGCACATCCCCGACAAGGCCCGCATCCACTATTCGTATAAAGAAGCCGGCGAAGCCCCCAACATCATCCCCGACAAGGCTTCCGTCTGGTATTACGTCAGATCCCTCTCCCGCGAGTCCATCGACGACATCTACGGCAGACTGGTGGAGGTCGCCAAGGGCGCCGCAAGCATGACCGGCACCGAGCTCACCGTCGAGTTCCTGGGCGGCTGCTACAACACCCACTCCAACGCGGTCATCGCCGACGCCTTCTACGATGTCATGAAGAACGACCTGCCTCCCATCGAATACACCGAAGAGGAGAAGGAGATGGCCTGGGCACTGGCCAAGACCTCCCCCCAGTTCAAGGGCGACGATCCCCTGCCCACCGGCGTAAGGCCCAACAGATGGTTCGAGAGCTCCGGCTCCTTCGACCTGGGCGACGTCCAGCACATCGTGCCCTGCGGCCTGGTCTCCACCGTCACCTGGCCCGGCGTCACCGGCAACCACAACTGGCAGGCGACCTGCTGTACCGGCAACGGCATCGGCCTCAAGGGCATGCTCCAGGGCGGCAAGGTCCTGGCCCTCACCGCCGCGAGATTCTTCAGGGATCCCGAGCTGCTCAAGTCCGCATGGGCCGACTTCGACGAGATGATGAAGAAGGAGGGCGGCGTCTACAAGTGCCCGATCCCCGACGATGTGCCCGTTCCCCAGCCCGAGATCCCGGCGGAGGCTCCGAAGACCTTCCTGGAGCTGGCTGCCGACCGCTGCTCGGTAAGAAAATTCAAGGACGTCCCCGTCGAGCAGGAGAAGCTGGACAAGATCCTTCAGGCCGGCAGGATCGCTCCCACCGCCTGCAACTACCAGCCCCAGAGGGTCCTGGTCATCAACACCCCCGAAGGCTTGGAGAAGCTCAAGAAGTGCACCAGCTGCCACTTCAACGCTCCTCTGGCTCTGCTCACCTTCGTCAACACCGACGAGTGCTGGCAGAGGCAGTACGACGGCCAGACCAGCGAGTTCGTGGACGGCTCCATCGTGACCACTCACATGATGCTCGAGGCCGCCGAGCTGGGCATCGGAAGCTGCTGGGTCATGTGGTTCGATCCAGAAGCGGTCAGGCGGGAGTTCAACGTCCCCGAAGACCTGGTCCCCGTCAGCCTGCTCCCCATGGGCTATCCGGCCGACGGCTATCAGCCCTCGCCCAAGCACAGCCAGATCAGGCCCGCCGAAGAGACCGTGATCTACAATAAGTTCTAGAAAAAGCGCGCTGCAGGGCCGGGCGAAGAGTCCGCCCTGCGGTTTTTTATTTCGGCGGGGCGAAGCTCCCGCCCCATGGATGCAGGGCATCAGGAGATATCCCCTTTTTCATGATCGGCCTTAAGGACGTTCAAATGCTCCACAGCCTCAGGCCCGATCAGGGCAAGCTCCTCGAGATCAGCAGAAGGACCAACACCAGCGGCTTTTATCCCTTCACACTTCATCCGGAGGACGATGTCCAGATACATTCGCGGCTCTTCTGCCCGGCTCTCGGGATCGCCGAGGACCCGGTGACCGGCACCGCCGGAGGTCCTGTCGGGGAATATATCGTCCGCTTCGGGCTCCTTCCGGGCGCGGGAGAGACGGGTCTTAAGGTCTTTTCGGTCTGTCAGGGGGAGGCCATAGGCCGGGCTGGGATCCTGCAGGTCGCCGCCTGCGTGAAGTCCGGCACGGTCAGCGAGGTCTCCATCGCAGGCCGGGCGGTCATCGCCTTCAAGACCGAGATCAGCCTGTAGAGCATCCACGCCTTAGGCCGAGGTAAAAAAAAGTCGGATCAATATGCAGTGCCACCATCACTTTTTTATCATGAAAAGACAGGGTTGTCGTGTTACACTATCTGTTAGTTACTATTTGTTTATTTTTTAATAGCTATATTTCAAAGAGACAGCAAGTGTAATAGCTATACAGAAAAGATCGAGGGTATTTGCAATGCAGCAGGAAATAACAAAAGAGAATTTGAGAAAAGTGATGGATGCGTGCTATGAGAAAGCGATAAATGGCATTCCTTTAGTCAGTAAACCCGTGGATGATCTGGCTTTAGAGTATCTTGACCGATATCCCACAAAAGAAGAGGCTGTAAAAAAACTGATAGATACTCAGGTAGTTAAATGTACGACCGCAGGCTTTGTTGCCGGATTGGGTGGAGCGATCGCACTTCCTGTAGCAGTACCGGCAAATCTATCGAGCGTGCTCTATGTCCAGCTGAGGATGATAGCAGCAGTTGCCTATGTTGGTGGTTATGACGTCACTAGCGACAAAGTACAGACTCTTATCTATGCCTGTCTTGTAGGGATATCGGTAAATGAATTGTTAAAGAGAGCAGGGATCGTTGCAGGGGAAAAGATCGCTGTCAATGTTATTAAGAAGATACCGGGGGCTTTCTTTGTAAAGATCAATAAGCTGATCGGATTTCGGTTAGTTACGAAATTTGGAACAAAAGGGGTCATCAATCTCGCTAAGCTGGTCCCGGGTATAGGTGGCTTTATTAATGGCGGTTTTGACCTTGTTCAAACAAAGATCATTGGAGCACGTGCATATAAGTGGTTCTACGATGGGATCATGGAAGGCGAAAAAAATAGTGATGTGGACGATAGTTTAGAGATCTTTGATATTGAATCCGATGAAAATGATCTACCCATAGAAGAGTAATACCGGTAAGATGCAGCATCCCGCCGTTCTTGCCCGATGGCAGGCTTTCGGGTATAATATATCCGGTGAATGTTTGAAAAGCGCGGCAAAGTCCGCGGGAAGGAGCGAAAATGCAGTTCAGACCGGTAAAAAAGCTGGGCTTCGGCCTCATGAGGCTTCCCAGAAACGATAGAGCAAACGCGGCGGACATCGACGTCGAGCAGGTCAAGAAGATGGTGGACATGTTCATGGAAAGGGGCTTCACCTACTTCGACACCGCGTGGATGTACTGCGGCTTCAACAGCGAGAACGTGGCGAGAGAGGCTCTGGTAGAGCGCTATCCCAGGGAGAGCTTCACCCTGGCGGACAAGCTCCATGCGGGCTTCATCAAGACCAAAGAGGACCGGGACGCCATCTTCAATGAGCAACTGAAGAAGACCGGAGCCGGATATTTCGATTATTACCTGCTCCACGGCCTGGACAGGGCAAAGCTGGAGGTCTACGACCAGCTGGACTGCTTCACCTGGCTGAAAGAAAAGAAGGAAGCGGGCCTTGTAAAGCACATCGGCTTCTCCTATCACGACGATCCTAAGCTTCTGGATCAGGTCCTGACGGACCATCCCGAGATGGAGTTTGTCCAGCTGCAGCTCAATTATCTTGACTGGAACAGCCCCTGGATCCAGTCAGGCGGCTGCTACGAGACCTGCGTAAAGCATGGAAAGCCGGTGGTGGTCATGGAGCCCGTCAAGGGCGGGAGCCTGGCGGTGGTCCCCGAGGAGGCCGAAAAGCTGCTCAAGGCGGCGGAGCCCGACATGTCCGTCCCCAGCTGGGCGGTGCGCTTCGCGGCGAGCCTTGACAACGTCATGGTGGTCCTCTCCGGCATGAGCGATCTTTCCCAGATGGACGACAACTCGGCCTACATGGAAGACCTCAAGCCTCTCACCGAAGAGGAGAAGGCCCTGTGCGCCAGGGTCGCGGAGATCATCAACTCCCAGATCGCGGTCCCCTGCACCGGCTGCTCCTACTGCACCGACGGCTGCCCCATGAACATCGCGATCCCCCAGTACTTCTCCATCTACAACGAGGACATGCGGGAGAGGCTGGACCAGAAGGGCTGGACCGTCAACTTCTCCAACTACCAGATGATCGCCAAGGACCGCGGCAAGGCCTCGGACTGCATCGCCTGCGGCCAGTGCGAGGGAGTCTGCCCCCAGCACCTCACCATCATCGACTACCTCAAGGACGTAGCGAAGCACTACGAGGAGCGCTAGACCCCGCGTCCCCATAAAGCGCGGCCCTGCGCCGCATGCCCCCAGACCCTCAGACCCAATTACCAACACACCAATGTCAGACGATACCCCGAAAAAGAGCAGACCGTCGATCTACACCGTAGCATTCGCGGTCTGCCTCATAGTGTTCGTATTCTCATCGTATAAGGTGGTCTCAAAGCTCGTCTCGGACAAGATGGCCCGGGACGCCTACGCCAGGCTCAGGACCAGCGTGAAGACCGAGGCTTCGGCAGAGCCCGGGGAGAGCCCGGATCCCTCGGCCTCACAGGCGGCGGAGGCTCCTTCCGAAGAGCTGGAAGAGTCCCCGAAGCTCTCCGGCGGACCGTCCCTTCCCATTTCCTCCGCGGCGGACGTGAGCTTTACCGTCGACCTTTCGAAGATCGCGAAGATCAACGAGGACGTCGCCGGCTGGATCACCCTGGAGGACTCCCATATCGACTATCCCATCGTCCGGGGAAAGAACAACAGCTTCTACCTGAACCACCTCTTCGACGGGACCTACAGCACCAGCGGCTCCATCTTCATGGACTACCGCTGCGCCAAGGACTTCTCCGACCCCAACACCGTCATCTACGGCCACCGTCTCAAGGACGGCAGCATGTTCGCGGACCTTCGCAACTACAGGAAGCAGGAGTATTACGACAGCCATCCGGTCATGACCATCACCACGCCGGACAAGGTCTACACCGTCGAACTGATCAGCGGCACCATCGAGGACGGCACCTATGAGTTCGTGAGGCTGGACCTGGCCAAAGGCGGCATGGGAAAATACGTCGCCTCCCTCAAGGAACGGTCGACCTTTAAGAGCGGCGTCACCGCCGAGGACGGCGACCGGATCGTCTCCCTTTGCACCTGCACCTACGAGCGGGACAACGCCAG
Organism: Bacillota bacterium; assembly: GCA_017428655.1. Classification (GTDB taxonomy): domain Bacteria; phylum Bacillota; class Clostridia; order Peptostreptococcales; family Anaerovoracaceae; genus RGIG2707. Next base: position 17,364 of record JAFRQL010000046.1, read on the forward strand.
GTTCATGGTCGTGGGCAAGCTCACCGAGCAGTGACGAGGGCCGGGCGTCTGCACACATTGGCCGCGGCGCGTATTGCATTGTTTTCCCAAAACTGATAAACTGTCACACAGGCATCCGGTCCGGGCGCTGAAGCGCCGCAGGAAGGACGCGGAGCCTGTTATGACCTGCCATGAAGGCACACAGGACCCACCTGAAGGCGGGTATGTGTGTTTTATTTTTTGAAGGAGATCATGGAAATGACGCTTAAGGAATACTTCACGGCCCATCCCCGGGCGGGCATAGCCTTCTCGGGCGGAGTCGACTCGTCCTACCTGCTGAGCCAGGCCGTAAAATACGCGGAAAAGACCAGGGCATATTACGTAAAGTCGGCCTTCCAGCCCCAGTTCGAGCTGGACGACGCCAAAAAGCTCGCAGAAGAGCTGGGCGCGGACATGAGGATCATCGAACTGGACGTGCTGGCGGATCCGGTGGTCGCGTCCAATCCCCCGGACCGCTGCTACTACTGCAAGAAGGTAATCTTCGGGGCCATCGCCGGGGCTGCCGCTGAGGACGGCTTCACCGTTCTCATGGACGGGACCAACGCCTCCGACGACGCCGGGGACCGTCCCGGAATGAAGGCCCTCAAGGAGATGTCGGTCCTCTCGCCCCTGAGGGACTGCGGTCTCACCAAGGCCGAGATCCGAAGGCTCTCCAAAGAAGAAGGCCTCTTCACCTGGGACAAGCCGGCCTACGCCTGCCTTGCTACCAGGATCCCCGCGGGGGAGGAGATCACCGCGGAAAAGCTCGCAGCCACCGAAGAGTCCGAGGGCTTCCTGTTTTCTCTGGGCTTCACCGACTTCAGGGTGAGAAGAAGGGGCGAGGCCGCGGTCCTGCAGATGCCCGAAGACCAGCTCGGGACCCTGCTCAAACACCGCGGCGAGGTCCTCGAAAAGCTGGGCGCGTATTACAAGGCGGTCTATCTCGATCTGGAGGTCAGAAAATGAACAGCGATATTAGAAAACTGCTTGAGGGGGTAAAGGAAGGCACGGTCGACGTGGACGATGCCCTGCTCAAGCTCAAGGTCAAGCCCTTTGAGGACATCGGTTATGCCAAGGTCGACATGCACAGGAAGGTGCGCCAGGGCGCCGCGGAGGTGATCTACGGCGCGGGCAAGACCCCTGAGCAGATCATCGGCATCGCCGAGACCATGAAGAAGAACGGCCAGGAGACCATACTGGTGACCAGGCTCTCCCAGGAGTCCGCGGACATAGTCGCGAAGGCCCACGAGATGACCTATTACAAGGATGGCCGCTGCGCCGTCATCGGGAAGATGCCCGAGCCCGACGGCATCGGGAAGATCGTTGTAGCCACCGGAGGCACCAGCGACATCCCCGTGGCTGAGGAGGCGGCCCTGACCGCCCAGGTGCTGGGCAACGAGGTGGTGAGGCTCTACGACGTGGGAGTCGCGGGGCTCCACAGGACCCTGGCCCACATGGAGGACATCATGGGAGCCTCGGTGATCATAGCCATCGCCGGGATGGAAGGCGCCCTTGCCAGCGTCATCGGAGGCCTCGCTGACTGCCCGGTCATCGCGGTCCCCACCAGCGTGGGCTACGGAGCGTCCTTCGGCGGGCTCTCGGCCCTGCTGTCTATGCTCAATTCCTGCGCCAGCGGAGTCTCCGTCGTCAACATCGACAACGGTTTCGGAGCCGGATATCTCGCGAGCATGATCAATCATATGAACGCCAAAAAGGAGGCAAAATGAAGACCTTATTCCTTGACTGCGGCATGGGAGCCGCCGGCGACATGCTGACCGCCGCCCTTCTGGAGCTTCTGCCCGATCCTAAGGCTTTTATAGACGAGCTCAACGGTCTCGGCATACCGGGCGTAGTCTTCGAGGCCGAGCCTTCCGTTAAATGCGGCATCACCGGGACCCACATGAAGGTCACCGTGGGCGGCGAAGAGGAAGAGAGCCTGGACCATCATCATGATCATGAGCATGGAGAGGATCATGAACACCATGCGCACGAGCATGACCACCATGACCACGAGTTCTGCGAGGACGGCTGCGGAAGCCACGAGCATCACGAGCACCCCCACGACCATGAGCACAGCCATGAGCACGATCATGAACACCACCATGACCACGAGCTCTGCGAGGACGGCTGCGGCAGCCACGAGCATCACGAGCACCCCCACGACCATGATAACAGCTATGACCACGATCATGAGCATGACCATGGTCATTCCCACCATCATCACAGCGGCATCCACGACATCGAGCACATCGTCCGCGGCCATATGAACATCCCCGAGAGGGTCGCAGACCACGTCATGACGGTCTACGGCCTCATCGCCGAGGCCGAGAGCCACGCCCACGGAGCCCCGGTCGACCAGATCCACTTCCATGAGGTCGGAACCATGGACGCCGTCGCCGATGTGACCGCCGTCTGCCTCCTCATGGACCGCCTCGCTCCGGACAGAGTCGTCGTATCCCCGGTCCACGTAGGGAGCGGCCAGGTCCGCTGCGCCCACGGGATCCTGCCCGTGCCCGCACCTGCCACCGCCTTCATCCTGAAGGACGTGCCCATCTACGGCGGAGCGGTCAGGGGAGAGCTCTGCACCCCCACCGGAGCCGCCCTGCTCAAGCATTTCGCCACCTCCTTCGGACCGATGCCCGTCATGAGGGTCTCCGCCACCGGCTACGGCATGGGCAAGAAGGACTTTGAAGCAGCCAACTGCGTCCGCGCCATGATCGGCGAGAGCGAAGGGCCTGCGGATCAGGTCTTCGAGCTTTCATGCAACGTGGACGATATGACCGGTGAGGCCGTCGGCTTTGCCATGGAGAGGCTCTTCGAAGCCGGCGCACTGGACGTCTACACTGTGCCCATCGGCATGAAGAAATCGAGGCCCGGCCTTCTGATCAGGGCCATGTGCAGGGCAGAGAAAAAGGACGCGGTGATCGAGGCCATGTTCCGCCACACGACCACCATAGGCATCCGCGAGAACGCATTTGTCCGCCACGTTCTTAACAGGCGCATCGAAGAGGTCGAGACCGAAGCGGGGACCATCCGCCGTAAGGTCTCCGAGGGCTTCGGGGTCGTCAGGACGAAGCTGGAGCACGACGATCTTGCCAGGATCGCCGCGGAAAAGGGGATCAGCCTGGCAGAGGCCGCTGAGCTCGCGGAAAAGCGCTGACCCGGAGCGGGCGCGGCGCTTAAATGGGGACAGAACGCAGAAAATGCGGCGTCTGTCCCCACTTTTTTGTTGGCAAAAGTCAAGTTTTTAAAGAGATCGAGCTCCAAATGGGGACAAAGCATGCCTAAAGGTGAGAAAAGTCCCCATGATTTGAAGATCTCCGGACCGGAGGCAATAGATCACCGGGGCAAAGTGGGTACGATCGTGCATTCCTCCCGCTATTTGTCCCCACCTGCGGCCCTTTGCAAAATGAATAACCGACGTTCAGGCATGAAAAATGGGGACTTCAGGCGTTATTCGCTGCCTGGCGTCCCCATTATCGTTTGATCCAAGTTTTTTCCCCCGATCTTCAGGCCGCGGGCTTGAGGTAGGCCTTGTCCGCGATGTAGTCTCCGAGAAGTCCGCAGGCGAGGTAAACGAGTATCCAGCCTACGAAATTGGGCATGACGTTGACGGACGTTTCGTCAAATGTCAGGTTGAAGTTCACCAGGGTGAACAGGGCTCCTATGGCGATGTAGGAGACGCCCTTCTTGATATTGTCTGTCAGTATATTGTCTCTTTTGTTGATCTTCAGCGCATCAGTAGATCGGGGTCGGCTTTCTGTCCTTGGGCATCAGGCACTCCTTCGCGTAGGTGCGGCCGGCCAGCTTCTTCTTGAAATCGGCCTTGGCGGCGTCGATGAGTTCGGGCTTTTCGACCATGTCCAGGCAGGTGTTGGCCATGAGCCTCGCCGCGATGTGCATGCCTTTCTTTGCCACGCAGCCCTTGCCCTGAGCGGTGATCTGCCAGCTGTGGCCGGGGGTGCCGTTGGCGATGGTCGGGCACCTGAGGTAGACCAGGGGAGTGACCCAGCTGACGTCGCCGACGTCGGTGCTGGCGGGCACGTTCTCGACTATCCTCTGGTCGATGACGTCCTCGGCGTCGGGCTTGGTGCCGACGGCCTGGAACTTCTTAGCGTACTCCAGCTCCTCGGGGGTGTATTCGACGGGCAGGATGGACTTGATGTTTTCTCTCAGGACGTCTGACATGACCTCGTTGGGCACGATGGAGGAGAAGGCGCTGACGATCTCGGGACCGTCGAAGCGGGTCTCGGTCATGGTGGCTGCGCCGGTGGCTACCAGGCAGACCCTTCTGAAGACGTCCCTGAGTTTGCTGTTGTCCAGGGCTCTCACCACGTAGGAGGCCTCGGCGTAGGACTGGACCACGTTGGCAGCCCTGCCGCCGCTGTTGGTGATGGCGTAGTGGATGTTGGTCCCTTCCTCCACGTGCTCCCGCAGGAACTGGACGCCGACGTTCATCAGTTCAAGAGCGTCCAGGGCGGAGCGGCCGTGATAGGGATCCCCTGCCGCGTGGGCGGCGGTCCCGTAGAACTTGAAATTGGCGATGTATATGGATTTTCCGCTCTGGCTGATGCCGAAATAGGAGCTGGGATGCCAGCTGACGGTGAAATCGACGTCGTCGAAGGCGCCTCTCTCGATCATGAAGTACTTGCCTACACCGCCTTCCTCGGCGGGGCAGCAGAAATACTTGACCGTGCCCTCGAGATGGTGCTCCTCGAGGTAGTTCTTAATGAGCCAGGCGGCCTCCATGGCGCCGCAGCCCAGCAGATTGTGGCCGCAGCCGTGGCCGTTGCCGCCTTCGGTCACCGGCTCGAAGGGCACGGTGTCCGCCTTGGCGGAAAGGCCGGGAAGGGCGTCGATCTCGCCCAGAAGGCCTATGACGGGCTTGCCGTGGCCGGCCTCGGCGATGAACGCAGTGTTCATGTCCTCAAGGGGCCAGGTGATCTTAAAGCCCAGCTCCTCCATGACCTTCTTTGAGGCTTCGCAGGACTTGTGCTCTGTGAAGTTGAGTTCCGGGGTGGACCAGATCTGATCGGAGCAGTCCTCGAATATCTTCCTGCCCTTTTCCGACATGGCGTCGATCTCTTGTCTCATCATTTGCGGGATTCTCCTTTCGATAAAAATGTATCTTTTATTATACACTTCAGGAAATTAAAAGTAAAACGCACGGTGACACCGTCCCGCCCGCCGCACTTGAAAAAATACCGCCATGCCGATAAAATATAATGTCGGGCTTAAGCTTTGGGCCTGAATCAATACAGATAAAACAGGGGAAAACATGGCTGATATTTTCGATTATCTCGATTTCAGGTCGGACCTGTCCTTTCAGGTCTCGCCCTTCAACGAAGTCGACAACTACATAATATGCAAGATCGGGTCCTACGACTTTTCGGGGATCGTGGGGGAGGGACCGGAGCCGGTCCCCATCAAAGAGGCCCTCGAAAAATACTACGAGCGGTACGGAGAAAAGGGCGATTATCTGGGGCTTCTCGCCGCGAGGACCGTGGCCGACGTTGTCAAGAGGCTTCCGGAGACCGAAAGGTTCAGGGATCTCAGGCTCTCGGGCTACGTGAGCATCCTGGACAATGAGGACACGGAGCAGTTCTCCGCTCTGACCGTCACCCTGCCTGACGGGACCAATTACGTAAGCTTCAGGGGCACCGACGACACCCTCCTCGCCTGGAAGGAGAATTTCCTCATGTCTGTAGAGAAGGAGATCCCCGCCCAGCGGGACGCCTTAAACTACCTGAAGCGGGCGGCTGAGACCTACGAAGGCCCCCTCATCGTGGGCGGCCATTCCAAGGGCGGCAACATGTCGGTCTTCGCCTCGTCCTTCGCGCCCGAAGAGGTCCAGGACCGCATAAAGGCCGTATATTCCAACGACGGACCGGGATTTTATCCGGAGTTTATAAAAGAACCGGGCTACCTGCGCATCAGGCCGAAGCTCCACGTGATCCTGCCCACCACGTCCATCGTCGGCACCCTGCTGACCCAGGACGAGGGCCTTGAGATCGTCGAATGCGACAAGCTGGGAGTCTCTTCCCACGACGGTTTCCGCTGGCACGTTAAGGGGACCTCCTTCGTCAGGAGCGAAAAGCTCTCAAGGTCCAGCGAGGCCTATGAGAACGGGATGCAGGCGGTCCTTAACGAGATGTCCATCGAAGAGCGCAGGGCCTTCCTGGACGAGTTCTTCGAGGCTTTCGCCCAGACCGGAGCGGTGACCCTCACCGACCTCAACGAGCACAGGATCAGGCAGGCCGCAAGGCTCCTCCGGTCCTTCAGCAGGTCATCCGAAGCCAAGAGGTTCGCTCTGGCAGTGACCGAGCAGATGCTCAGAGAGCTCATGCCGGACAATCCCATGATCCCGGTGGCCCTCGGAGCTGCGGAAAAGGCCGCGGGAGCCGCCGAATGGGCGGGAAAAGCCGCGGGCTGGGCAGCGGGAAAAGCCGCTGAGGCCGCTGAAAAGGCCGCCGGCTGGGCATCGGAAAAGGCCGCTGACTTCGCGGCGGCAAGAGCGGAGGGCGAGCCGGGCTTCGGAAGGGTTGTCAGGGCGTCAGGCCCACGGGTCGTCAAGAGGGGCCGCAGGGCAGAGAAAAAGAGCGGCGGAGCTCCCCAGGGCGCAGAGGCTCCAATCTTAAAAAAATCGTAATCTTTTCAGGCGGTGTTTGTAAGAAATGCCGCTTATCATTGTGATCACAAAGGGGATATCCATGACCAATAAAGAGATCAATATTCTCGTCGCGGACGACGACAGGGAGATCGCCGGCGCCATAGAGATCTACCTTCGCAACGAAGGGTACACGGTCTTCAAGGCCTTCGACGGCCGGGAGGCCCTGGAGGTCTGCCGCACCCAGCCCATCCACCTCATAATCATGGACATAATGATGCCCAACATGGACGGCATCCAGGCGACCATGAAGATCAGGGAGGCCAGCAACATCCCGATCATCATGCTGTCCGCCAAATCCGAGGATTACGACAAGATAACCGGGCTGAACATCGGGGCAGACGACTACGTGACCAAGCCCTTCAGCCCCCTGGAGCTCATAGCCAGGGTCCGCTCCCAGATCCGGCGCTACACCGACCTGGGAAGCATGGCCGGCATCGACAGGGGAAAGCTCCTCCACACCGGAGGGCTCATCATCGATGACGACGCCAAAAGGGTCACCCTGGACGGCGAGGAGATCCAGTTCACGCCCACCGAGTACGGGATACTCAAGTTCCTGACGGAGAACGCGGGAAGGGTCTATTCCACCGGCCAGATCTACGAGGCCGTGTGGAACGAACCGTCCATAAACACCGAGGGCACGGTGACCGTCCACATAAGAAGGATCAGAGAGAAGATCGAGATAGACCCCAAGAATCCCAGATACCTGAAGGTCGTCTGGGGACTGGGCTACAAGATGGAAAAGATCTGACGGAGAGCCGGCCTCTTCGGTCAGACGGAGGGATCAGGATCAGATGGAAGAGACTATCATCACGAAAAAGAGCGGACTTTTCTTCACCCAGGTGGTGAAGCTCCTGTGCGCCGCCTCGGCCGCGGCCTGCGGCTTCTGCTGCGCCGCCGCCGCGCTGAGTTTCAGGCTCTACACGGCCACGGTGTTCGACCGCTATATCTACAGCTTCGCCGCGGAATACGTGGATGAGGTCAGCAGGGAATCCTTCAAAGGGATGGCCCTTCTGGCCGCTGCGGGCTTTGCCCTGATATTCCTGCTGCTCTTCGCTCTGCTGTGCGCCATGGCGGGAATATATAATAAAAACGCCGACGGGACCGTTTACCTCAACTGGTTCGACCGGATCTGGACC
>JAFRQL010000047.1 GCA_017428655.1 Bacillota bacterium
AGCCTGCCGTGGCGTCCATTGACCTGACCCGCCTTTCCGAGGAGAGCGTCAACGCCTCCGAGATCATGTCCGCCTGCGAGACCCTGCCCTTCATGTCCAAGAGAAAGCTGGTCATCGTCGACGCGGATCCTCTGTTCTCATCAGCGAAGGACGAAGACGGGGCAGGAAAGAAGCTCTCGGATTACATCCCGAAGATCCCCGACACCACCATGCTGGTGCTGGTCTGCACCAAGCCCAACAAGACCAGGGCGCTGTACAAGGCGGCCGCGAAGTCCGGCCTGGTGTTCGACTTCACACCTCTGGACGACGCGACCCTCAAGGGCTGGATCCAGAAGCGCCTGGCCTCCGCGGGAAAGACGGCGGACCCGGTGATGCTCCTCAATTTCGCCAAGGCCAGCGGCTACGGCGAAAAGGACAGCACTTATTCTCTGTATAATCTGGAGAACGATCTCAACAAGGTCGCCGCCCTTTCCGCGGGAAAGGAGATCACCAGGCAGGAGCTCTTCAGGATCTACTCCGCTCCCGCCCAGACCAACGCCTTCACCCTGATCGATTCGGCCTTCTCGGGAAGCAAGGAGGCCGCCTACCGGATCCTCGCCGATTCCATAGACCTTCAGCAGGCTTCAAAGCAGATGGGCGTGATCCTCGGGTTCATCGGGCTTCTGTGCTCCCAGCTGGAGATCATGGTCGAGACGGCGGAGAGAAGGGCTGAGGGACAGGACCTGGCCTTCATCGCCAAAGAGACCGGCATCAACGAATACCGGCTCAGGAAGGCCGCATCCGCCGCGGCCAAGCGGACCGTCCCCCAGCTTCGGGCGGATCTGGACGCGGCGTACCAGATGGAGAAGGACATCAAGAACGGCGTCATGGACGCCAGGCTTTGCATCGAGCTTTTCATAGCGGGGCTTTAACACATGGAAGATCTCAGATCGCTGACAAGAGAAGAAAGAAAGCAGCTGCTCAGGGAGATGGGCCAGCCTGCCTACAGGGAAAAGCAGATCTTCAAATGGATCTGCCGCGGAGCGTCCTCCATTGACGAGATGACCGACCTTCCGGCCTCCTTAAGGGAGTCTCTAAAGGAGCGGTCCTCCTTCGAAGGGCCTGAGATCGCCGCCGTCCAGACCTCCTCCGACGGCACCCGCAAGTACCTGTTGAGATTTTCCGATGGCAACTGCGTCGAAGCGGTCTTCATGCGCTACGACTACGGCAATTCCCTCTGCATCTCCACCCAGGTGGGCTGCGCCATGGGCTGCCGGTTCTGCGCCTCGACCATCGGAGGCAAGGTGAGGGACCTTAAGGCCTGGGAGATGCTCAGCGAATACACTTCCGTCTGCAGGGACACCGGCCTTCCCATCAACCACGTGGTCCTGATGGGGATAGGCGAACCCTTCGACAACTACAAGGAGGTCTGCCGCTTTCTTTCGGACATCCACGATCCCGACGGCATCGGACTGAGCCTTCGCAATATCACCGTCTCCACCTGCGGCATAGTGCCAAAGATCGAGGCCTTCGGAAGGGACTTCCCCCAGGTGAACCTGGCCATCTCCCTTCACGCCTCTGACCAGCAGGAGCGGGAGGCCCTGATGCCCATAGCGAAAGCCTACGATATCGACGCCCTCCTTGCCGCCTGCCGCGCCCACGGGGAAGCGACCGGCCGCAGGGTCACCTTTGAATATACCCTCATAGAAGGCAAGAACGACAGCGAGAAGAGCGCCAGGGCCCTGGCATCTCTTCTTAAGGGCATGCTCTGCCACGTCAACCTGATCCCCCTCAACCCCGTCGCCGAGACGGGACTTAAGAGCTCCGGCCGCGAAAGGGCGGAGGAGTTCCGTTCATATCTTGAAGCTCACGGCGTCCCCGCGACCATAAGAAGGCGCCTTGGTGCGGATATAGACGCTGCCTGCGGGCAGCTGCGAAAGAATACTTCAACGGAGGTTAAACGATGAAGGAAAGACTCAAAGAAAAACTCAGGACCCTTACCAGCCTTATAGGAGTCTCGGGAAGCGAGCACCAGGTCATCGCCTACTGCAGAGACCAGCTCAAGCCCCTGGCCGACGAGGTCACCGTTCTTCCCTGCGGCGACGTCATCGCCAGATTCGACAGCAAAAAGCCCGGTCCCTCCATGATGATCGCGGCCCATGCCGACGAGATCGGGTTCCACATCCGCAGCATCAGCAAGGACGGCTTCATCTACTTCGGAGTCTACGGAGGAGTCCAGCTCAAGACGGTTCTTGCCAGCAGAGTGCTCTTTAACGGAAGCAAGGGCGTCGTCAAGGGCGTCGTGGGCCTTACCCCCGGACACATCACTCCCCCCGAGATGCAGTCCAAGGTGCCCCCCATGGACGAGTGCTACATCGACGTAGGCGCCACCTCCGCCGAAGAGGTCTATGAGATGGGACTTGAGGTCGGGAGCACCGGCGTCGTTGAGAGCCCCCTGACCGAGCTCAACAAGCCCGATCTGGTGACCGGACGCTGCATCGACGACAGAGCGGGCTGCGCCGCCCTTCTTGAGCTTGCAGAGGCCATCAAGGCCGGAAAGATCCAGTTCGAGGGGACCATCTACATCGTCATCACCGTTCAGGAGGAGACCGGACTTCTCGGCGCCATCCACGCATCCGAGTACGTCAAGCCCGACTGCTTCATCGCCGTCGACACCGCTCCCTGCGGAGGAACTCCCGACGTTCCCGAAAGAAAGCTCCCCACCAAGATGGGCGGCGGACCGATCATCACCGTGGGCGATATGACCAGCCCCGTGGCGAGGATCTTTCCCAACTGGGGCCTCCTCACCTTCGCCAAGAAATACGCTGCCGAGAACGGCATACCCCTTCAGAGGGTCCCCGCTCCCGGTGCGGGAAATAACGACGCCGGCGCTGTCAATTACGTCGGCAGCCACTGCCCGGCCATCGCTCTGGTCATGCCCAGGCGCTATTCCCACTCGGCCTCCGAGGTCATGGACCTCAACGATCTGGTCTATGAATACAGGCTCCTGGAGGGAATGATCAAGAACAACGGCAAGTTCTCCACCGGCTATTTCGCAGGCTGCCCCGAGCTGGAGTAGGTCCGAAAGAGGCCCCGGCGGCCCCATAAAAAGGTCACATCAACAGCCCTCCCGGCCTCACCTTCGGGAGGGCACGTTTTTTGCATCGAAGAGGGCTTCGCCGTTCGCATTTTCGTATCGATTTAATTCCGCAAGGCTCTTGTTTAACCGGCGTAAAGCAGATATAATGTCTGTGACTATTAAGGTAAGAACGCTGCGGGCCCAAGGCGCGCAGAAGAAGGGAGGCGGTTCCATTGGTTAAGTTACTGGTTGGCCACAAAGGCAGTGGAAAGACCAAGATGATGGTCGATATGGCCAACAGCAGCCTGGACAAGGTAAACGGAAGCGTAGTATTTATAAACAAGAATCACAGATTGATGTACGATCTCAAGTACAGGATCAGGGTCGTCTGCATGGAGGATTACGAGCAGGTGACCAACATCGACGAGTACATCGGTTTTATTTTAGGCATAATCAGCCAGGACCATGACATCGAAATGGTCTTCATCGACAGCATTCTCAAGCATGCGGATATCTCCATCGGCGATCTTGAGGACTTTTTCGAAAGACTGTCGGCAATATCCGGCTCCTACGGTCCGGATTTCATAATCAGCGTCAGCGCCGAAAAGGAAGAGCTGGGCGATTATATCAATAAGTACGAGATCCTGAACTAGTTTCGGGGTCATCCTGAGCAGAATATTAAAAGGACCGCGAATATGATTCGTGGTCCTTTTTTGGCGGTCATCTACCGTTTTCAGTCTTCTTTGTTCTTTTTAAGGCTTTTTACCAGTTCTTTGGCTTTCGCCACGTCGTCCTTGTCCGCGATGCCTCCGTACCTTGCCCTTATGTAGAGCTCTCTGAGCCGGGCGCCCTCCTCGGGGTCGAAATTCCTGGACGAGATGGTAAGGATGTTCTCGCTGGTCATATGCTTCTCAAGGGGAAGTCCCAGCTTTCTGTAGGTCTTCAGGAAGCTCCTGTACTGGGCCCTGAGCTTGTCGATCAGGCCTTCGTTGGGGGCTCCGGTCTTTTCCTCACGGTCAGAGATGAAGCTTCTGGTCTCTCTTTCGCCAATATCCTCGGGCTTTCTTCTCGTGACCATGCCCTGCATGTATCTGAACAGCCGGTAGGCTCCGTAGAGGGCCAGGAGTATCAGGCATATGGAGGCGATCATCCGAAGGATCGGGTGGCCGTTGGGGTCGAAGTTGTCCTGGAGGATCTCTTCGCCGCTCTCACCGTAGATGGTCTCGTAGTCGGGGACCTCGGCGCCCTCGATCCTGAGGAGCTTGAGTATCCACGAGATCACCCTGGCGCATAAATAGAAGATGTAGACGATGAGCTGGGTAATGGAAAGCAGTACCGGCACGATAGCGTGAAGGTATACCGCTCCCACGGCCTTGGATACCGCTGCCCTGAAGGCCCGGGAGCTTACTGCGGCGCTGAATATGACCAGAAGGACGGCGGTCCCCGCGGTCACCGCCTGGAACATCGGGGACGTGTAGACGTCGATGTCGTGGCGCATGGACCGGGTCAGCATGACGCAGCAGCAGAGGCAGATCACCGCGCAGGGCAGGCTGATGGCCATCAGGGCGTCGCTTCCCCTCATGACCAGGATGATCAGGGCGAACACCGACATAGCCTTGGTGAACAGGGAGAGAAGGTCGGCCGCCGAGGCCCAGGTCGGATAGTAGGTCCTGTCTTTGGCGCTGATGTAAAGATATATGAGCCCGGGAAGGACAGCCAGGGCGAAGGCAGGGCAGAGGCCCGGCAGCAGCAGGCACAGTAGGGTGAGGGCAGGGGGAAGGAACCTGAGCCTGCCCTTTTCTTCAAGCATGAAGGATGCCGCGAAGGCCGCTGTCTGTATCATCAGGGTGATCAGCAGCATGGAGGGATCCGCCCCGAACTTGACGGCGAAGAAGCCGGCAAAGCTGTAGTAGAAGGCCAGATCGCCCATTCCCTTGAGTATTATGATGGGAAGCATCAGATCTCACCTCCCGCGTTTATGCAAAGTATCTGAAGGCCCGCCCTTGAGGCCTGCCTTCTGGCTTCGGCGCACTGGCCTGCTTCGTCCCCCGCGGTGATGAATACCAGGCCGTAGCTTCCGCTGCTCCTTCTCACCGCTTCCATGAGCACCTGTCTGCAGCTCTTGGAGGTCAGGTAGCAGGCTCTTCCCAGGCCTTCGAGGATGTATCCGAAGTGGGTCCTTCCAAGGCCCTCTCCCACGAAGCCGAAGCTCTTGACGCTTCCGGTGGAGACGGCGTTGGTGACGAAGGAATAGTTGAGATGGCGGTCCTCCAGCTCGCGGCAGACGTAGCGGGCCATGGAATAGGCCTTCTCCATGTTGGCCTGAGCGTCTTCCCCGGAGGTCTCGATGTTCACGACCACGGTGACCGAGCTCTCCAGGGTATGATCCATCTCCTTGACCATCAGCTGTCCCGACTGGGCGCTGCGGGTCCAGGAGATCTGCCTCATGGGCTCCCTTCCGGTGTACTCGCGGTAGCCTATGGTGAGGACGGGGTCTTCAAAGATGAACCGGTTGACCGAAAGGTCGCCGGGAAAGCCTCCCGCGATCTCCAGAGCCTGGCTGCGGTCCGCCTCCCTGGGAAGGCAGACGATCTCCACGAAATCGTCGTAGCGGGTGGACATCTCGTTGAGACCGATGAAGTCTCCGGCAGCGATGTTGAGGCCGTTGGTGAAGTACCTGCCTCTGGCGCTGATGACCGTGGGGATGTCGATGCGAAGCTGCTGCCTTGGCAGAAGCCAGGTGGTCATGACCAGCTCGTATCCGCCGGATGCCGCCTTGTTCAGGACGCCTTTCTTGAGCTTGGGGAAGGTAAGCCCCTCCGGAATGTAGATCCTGAGCTTAAGGAAGGGGAAGAACCTGATGGTCCTGTTGCGCAGCAGAACGCTGAGCTCGAACTCCTGGTCCGGTTCGGTGATGACGACGCTGGATGACATGGACGCGTCGAGGCCTCTGAGATCGCCCCGCCTGGAATACTGCTGGATGAACAGGGCCGTTATGATGAATAACAGTACGAAGGGGATCATCTATACGGTCTCCAGGGGCACCTGGACCTTTCCGATGACCCTGAGCAGGAATTCCTTGGCCTGGTCGGTGGTGCCGCTTCCCGAGCTCAGCCTGTGGCAGAGGATGAAGGGCGCCAGGTACTGGACGTCCTCGGGGATGACGTAATCCCTGCCCTTGACCGCGGCATAGGCCTGGCAGCCTCTGTAGAGAGCCTGTGCGCCTCTGGTGGAGATGCCGGTGACGAAGCTGCTCTCGTTTCTGGTGCCCTGGATGATGTCCATGATGTAGCCCAGCACCGGTTCGGGGACCCTGACCTGCTGCCAGGCGCTCCTGACCAGCTCGGTCTCCTCGGCGGTAACGACCTGCTCCAGATCGTCGGGCCTTCCTTCGCTCATGGGCCTTGCCAGGACCTGCATCTCCTGGGATCTCTTCATGTACCCCAGGGACAGCCTCATGAAGAACCTGTCGATCTGGGCTTCGGGCAGGGGGAAGGTGCCGTAGGATTCCAGGGGGTTCTGGCTGGCCATGACCAGGAAGGGCTCCTCCAGCCTGGTGGTCACGCCGTCGACGGTGATCTGGCGCTCCTCCATGGCCTCAAGAAGGCTGGACTGGGTCCTCGGGGTCGCCCTGTTGATCTCGTCGGCAAGGACTATATTTGAGAAGAGGGGGCCGGGCCTGAACTGGAACTCGCCCAGCTTCTGGTTGTAGAAGTTGATGCCCGTGAGATCCGAGGGCAGAAGATCCGGGGTGAACTGGATGCGCTTGAAATTCCCGCCTACGCTCTTGGCAAAGGAGCGCAGCAGCATGGTCTTGCCCGTGCCGGGAACGTCCTCCAGGAGCACGTGGCCGGAGCACATGAAGCATACCAGCACCAGCTCGATGACGTTCTCCTTTCCGACGATGACTTTTGAACAGTTCTCAACGAGCTTGTCCCTGTATTCTTTGATCTTTTCTAGTTCCTGCATATGGGGCTTGCCGGAGGACCGGCTTTCCGTCCTTTCTTTTTATGATCCTGTGGACATGTTTACCGAAAATTACCTAATATTTTAACATAGCAGGGCGCAGAATTAAAAGAATATATTTGAGAAAAAACAAGACCCCCGGATCTTTCGATCCGAGGGTCATTCCGTGGTGGGCGATATTGGACTTGAACCAACGACCTCCTGCATGTCGAGCAGGCGCTCTAACCAGCTGAGCTAACCGCCCGCGGCACGAAGAATAATAACGTATATTCGCTCCTTTTGCAAGCTTTTTTTCATCCGAATCTGAAAATTATTATATCCGCGGCGTCAGAGAGGGGCGGAAGGCTCACTCGATGGGCCTCGCGCAGCTTCCTCCGAACTTGTCCCAGACCTTGATATGAGTGTCTTTTGGGGATGTGGTCATGACCAGTTCTCTTCCCTTAGAGGTCGGGACGAAGACCCCGGAGGCCTTGAAGATCCCGTCTTCGATGACTCCGCAGGCTCCGAACTCAGCCATGGCGATGGGGTTCGCGGACAAGGCCTTCTCAAGGGACTCCAGCGCCTTGCCCTTTAGACCCAGCCCGCTGACGTCCCTTTCGCAGCCGGTCAGGGTGCAGACCGCGCTGCCGTCCATGGAGATCTGCCTTTCAAAGGTCAGGAAAGGCTTGCCTCCGGCGGGAAGGCCCTTCTGGACCAGAACGTCGAAGGAGGCTCCTGCCTTCGCCAGCCTCTTCGCCGCGGTCTGGACGGCCGATCTTGAGACGTCGCAGCAGGCAAAGCCGCAGCCTTTTCTTAAGGCTGCTTCCGCCAGGGTGCCGCTTCCCGCGAAGAAATCGCTGCAAAGGGATCCCTTTGGCGCGAAACTCTCAAGGAGCATCTCAACCAGCTTCAGGGGCTTCTGGGTGGCGTAGCCTGTCCTTTCGGGTGAGCTTCTGGGGACCATGTCCACGTTTATAACGTCCCTGTGGTTGACCAGGGTGTACCAGCCCAGCTCATCTTCGTATTCCTTGACGCCCTTGAAGCGGTAGGGCTTATAGCCTCTGTTGTAGGATTTCTCCTTCTGGGGCATGAAATAATAGTCCTTGGCCTTTGAATAGACCAGGATGGTGTCGTGCTTCTTGGCAAAGCCCCGGCTCCCGAAGCCTCCGGACCGGTAGGACCAGATCAGTTCGTTGACCATGCGGCTGCTGCCGAAGATGTAGTCCATGAGGAGCTTGACGTAGTGGACCGCGTGCCAGTCCAGATGGACCGCGATGACCCCGCGGTCGTCCATGACGTCCCTGATGGCGGCGAGCCTCAGGCCGATGTCGGAAAGATAGGGACCGATGCCGCTGGAGCTCCTGTCGCTGTAGGCTTTTTTGCTCATGACGAGGGGGTCTCCCTCGCCGGTGGCGAGCCTGAGCTTGGCCAGCTGGTCGTTTCCGGTGAAGAAGGGGGGATCGATGTATACGAAGGATGGTCTGAGAGGGGCCTTGGGCCCTTCGGACATCCACCTTATGAACTGAAGGTTGTCCGCTGCGGCGATGATGTTCTCAGAGGGCGCAAAGAACCGGTCCGCGGTCTCAAATCCCGCGGACTGTCCGCTCCTGTACGCTTCGTATGAGGCGTCGATCCGTTCTGCTGCCTTCGCCAGGTCTTCAAAGGGGTTCATGGGGCTGCCTTATCAGTGGAAATACCTGAAGACGCCCTTGACCAGGCCGAGGATCTGGACCTTGTCGACGATGATGGGGTCCATCGAACTGTTCTGGGGCTGGAGCCTGTAGTGGCCGTTTTCCTTGTAGTAGGTCTTGACGGTCGCCTCGCTCTCCAGGCCGTCGATCATGGCGACCACGATGTCGCCGTTGGCCGCGGTGTTCTGCTGCTCCACCAGGATGTAGTCGCCGTCCATGATGCCGGCTTCGATCATGGATTCCCCGTGGACGGTCAGCATGAAATTGGTTCCCTTGCCCAGGTATCTGGAGGGCAGGGGGAAGGAGTCTTCAATGTTCTGCTCGGCGAGGATCGGGGTCCCGGCCGCGATGCGTCCGACGACGGGGATGTCGACCACGTCCTCTCTGGAGCTCTCGGGAGCCGGTGCTTCGGCCTCTTTTCTTACCGGGCCCTCGCCGGTCTCGGTGTTGATGACCTCAAGGGCCCTTCTCTTGACCGGGTCCTTTCTGATGAAGCCCTGCTCCTGCAGGGATCCGATGGCCTTGTGGACCGTCGATGTGGACTTGATGTTCAGGGCAGCGCAGATCTCCCTCACCGTGGGGGGATAACCGTTCTTTTTTATCTGCTGCTGCATATATGCCAGTATCTGCTGCTCCCGATCGGTCATGCTAAACCTCCTGACGTGGACCAAAGACGCAAATATACTTTTCTGCCTATATATTACCATAAGAACGCGGGGTTGTAAACATTTGTTCGAAACAAGCTTTCATTTTAATGATGCTTTTCTGATGAGCGAGGGGGGCGCAAGGAGGCGCAGCGCCTGCGCCAGGCCCCGGGCGGTGTGATGCAGCATCCATAGATGATGAATTCAGGCAGATCTGTTGCTCAAAGCTCATAATGGCAGCAGGTCTGAAACAGGAATGACACTTTTGGTCGGAATGAAGGACAAATGTCATAATAATAGCTGTAACTTGTGACATCGATAACAGAATATGCGATCGTTGTCACAGATCCGTTATTTTTACTTAATACCGCTCTGTATAAGAGCCGAATTTGTGACATAATTCTGATTTGATCGGTGTTGAT
>JAFRQL010000048.1 GCA_017428655.1 Bacillota bacterium
ATGTTGAGCAGGGATTCCACCGGCCTGTACAGCCGGTTTATAAGGGCGACGGTGGCGGTGATGGTGCCGACGGTGAGGGAAGCATCCCCCCGGCTGATGATGAGCCAGCCGCCGGCAAAGTAGATGAGAAGGGGGCCAAGCTGGGTGAACATCCCCATGACCACTCTGAACCACTTGCCGCTGCGCTGCTCTTTGAGGGCGAGGCGGGTTATCTCTTCGTTGAGGGATACGAACCTCTGGTATTCCTTCTCTTCTCTGGTGAAGAGCTTGACCAGCATGGACCCCGAGACGCTCAGGGTCTCGTTGATCACCTGGTTCATCTCGTCCTTCTTGGCCTGGTTCTGGGAGAGGAGCTTCCAGCGGTTCTCTCCCACGGACCTGGTGGGCAGGATCAGCAGCGGGATGACCACGATGCCGACGATGGCGAGCCTCCAGTTCATCGTGAACAGGGCGATGAGGGTGGTGACCACCGTCGCCGTGTTGCTCACTATGCTGGAGAGGGTGCCGCTGATCACCGTGCTGACGCCGCTGATGTCGGTGTCCATGCGGGTGATGATGTCCCCCTGCTTCTCCGAGGTGAAGAAGGAGTGGGGCATGTGCTGCAGATGGTCGTACATCTGGTTCTTCATGTCGAAGATGATGCGCTGGGAGATCCATGCGTTGATGTAGCTCTCCAGGACCCCGATGACCTGAGAGGCGGTCAGGGTCACGAAGGCCATCAGCAGCAGCCTTACGAGCAGGCCCATGTCCTTTCCGACAAGGGCCTGATCGACGATTTTTCCGGTTATGATCGAGGGAAGGAGCCCCACCGCCGCGGACACGAGTATGACCACGAAGACCAGCAGGAACTGGATCCAGTAGGGCGTAAGGTACGAGAGGATCCTCTTGAGGAGGGCTCCCGTCACCTTGGGCATGTTCTTTTTCTCCTCATCGGTCAGAAAGCCTCTGGGGCCCAGACCGTGACCGGGGCCGGCCATCGCTCTCTACTCCCTGGAGCAGGCGATGTACTGGAGCACGTCCACCATCTTCTTCATGTCGTTGATGGAAGCGAACTCCTTCACGCCGTGGGCGTTCTCTCCGCCGGTGGAGAGGTTGGGGCAGGGCATCCCGCCGTAGGAGAAGGTAGCGCCGTCGGTGCCGCCTCTGGCAGCCTCGATCCTGGGAGTCGCTCCGACGGACTCCATGGCCTTCATGGCGTTGTCGATGAGCTCCATGTGGGGCAGGATCATCTCCTTCATGTTGTAGTAGACGTCCTCGAGCTCGAGGGTCACGGTGCCTTCGCCGTAGACGCTGTTGAGGTAATCCACCAGGTTATGTACGAAGGCCTTTCTTGCTTCGAACTTGGCTCTGTCGTGGTCGCGGACGATGATGTGCATCCTGGCGCCGCTCTCGGAGCCTTCGATGTCGCCTACGTGATAGTAGCCCTCGAAGCCTTCGGTGTGCTCGGGGGACTCGGCGTCGGGCAGCATGGTGATGAAGCGGGCCGCGATCTTGACCGCGTTCTTCATCTTGTTCTTGGCGCTTCCCGGATGGATGTTGAAGCCCTTGATGGTGATGACGCCGTTGGCTGCGTTGAAGGTCTCGTAGCAGACCCCGCCCAGGGCGCCGCCGTCCACGGTGTAGCCCATCTTCGCTCCGAAGCCTTCGTAATCGAAGTGCAGGGGGCCGCGGCCGACCTCTTCATCGGGGGTAAAGCAGATGGCGACCTTCCTGTGGCCGATCTCGGGATGCTGCTGGAATCTCTGGACCATGTCCATGATCTCGGCGATGCCCGCCTTGTCGTCGGCTCCCAGAAGGGTGGTGCCGTCGGTGACGATCAGGTCGTGGCCGATGTATTTGTCCATGAAGGGGAAGTCCTTGGGAGAGGTGACGATGCCCTCGGAAAGGACGATGTCTCCGCCCTCATAGTGGACGATGCGGGGCTTGATGTTGTCTCCCGGGGCGTCGACCACGGTGTCCATGTGGGCGACGAAGCCGATGGCGGGAACGTCCTCCCAGCCGGGGGAAGCGGGGCAGGTAGCGTAGACCCTGCACCACTCGTCGACTCTGGCGTCGGCGCATCCGATCTCCTTGAGATCTTCGACCAGGATCCTGGCAAGATCCCACTGCCTCTCGGTGGTCGGATCCTTTTTAACATCCTTGGCGGAATGGGTATAGACTGCTACATACTTTAGAAAACGTTCGGTAAGATCCATGATATCCTCCTTGTTGTCTATCAATACCGGCAGGGCCGGCTGTTACCAGTTGAACTTCTTTTCGAGCATTATGATCGAAACGTCGGGGAAGACGAAGCCTTCCTTTTCAAGGCCTTCCTTGAGAGCCTCGTCCGCCGCGGGGATCATCGCGGTGACCGCGGGGAGACCAGTGTAGACCAGCATGTCCTTGGCAAGGTCCGCGCAGACCTTGATATCTCCGCCCACCAGGCCCATCTGAAAGCCCTTGTGCAGCTCCATGCGGGCTCCGATGTCGACGATGCTGCCGTCCTTTTCGTAGAGGCTGCCGTGCTTCACCAGCTCGCTCCAGAGGGCGGGGCCCATGGCCCAGAAGGTGCGGTTGCGGCAGAAGTATCCGCCGTAGTTCTCAACGTAGGGAGCGGCAAGCTCTGCGGCTCTTTCGGGATCGGTGACCCTTTTGAACTCCTTGACGGCGCCGGTGCCCTCTTCGGGACAGTCCTCAAGGGAGAGGACGCCCTCTCTGGTGTGGCAGGTCAGGGTGAGCCCGAAGCGCTCCGCCAGCTTTCTTGAGGTCACGTTCTTGTATCCGGTGTACATGCGGATGGAATTGAGCTTCTTCTCTTCGCAGATCTTGAAGGCCTCGGCCCACATGGCGGTGCCGCAGCCCCTCTTCTGGTAGTCGGGAGTCACCCTCAGGACCTCGAACCAGCTGCCGCCGTCGGACAGAAATGCCAGATGGGCAACGCCAGCCACGACCCCGTCGACCTCCGCTGCGAGCAGAACGCCCTGGGACGGATCGAGGAACTTCTCTCTGACCGCGGCCAGATACTTGTGGCCCGGCATGGTCTTATACTCTACGTGGAGCAGGGCCGGGATGTCCGCCCAGTCCGCTCTTCTGCATACTACTGACATAATACTCCTTTCGGTAAACCAGTGTGGAGCCCTCCAAAGACCCCAAAATCCAACGATAATTATACTACCGCCGCCCGCCCGCCGTAAAGGAAGAGATGGTGAGACTGGCAGAAAATGTGGGGGAGGAAATAAAAATGATCAGCCGGCACCCGGGACTGCAGTTTAGCTGACTGTTCCCTCGTGCCGCTGACCGCGCTGCTTTCACCATACCGCTTTCCGCATGGCTTATCAGAATGAAGGACCGTATCAAGGAACTCCAGGAAATCAAGACCTTAACGCCCCTGACTGCCGCCTTCGGTTCAAATATATCGGACAGGGCGGGCGCGGTCAATCAACTTGAAGTTTAATGGTTTTGCGGGGGTATGTGGATGAGAGAAAGTAATGAAAGGCGCATCAAAGTTGACGGAGGGTAACAAATGGGACAGGTGCTGTGGTATAATTAGTACGTTAATATATCAGATATAGTTATGGTGGAGGTAAATAATGAAGTACTTAGATGTAGCAGGCATTAAAGCTGCATTTGCAGAGCATTTGAAGGAGTATTTAGACTATTCAGATGAAGAAGCTGCTATCGCTGTCTCTGATTTTCCTGATCCCTACGGACTCCCTTATCTGAAAGAAGAATACATAGGCGAAGAATGCATTGATGGGGTCGACTACGAAATGAATGCAAGCAAAGTCAGTTTTGGTATGTTCGGTTATGATAA
>JAFRQL010000049.1 GCA_017428655.1 Bacillota bacterium
AACAAACGGGACTGCTACCTCACATACACCAACCAGGAGACCCACCGGATCATCACCGAGAACATGCATCGCTCGGCCATGTTCTCAGGGCAGATCGAAGGGGTCGGGCCCAGGTACTGTCCTTCCATAGAGGACAAGATCCACCGCTTCCCCGAGAGGGAGAGGCATCAGGTCTTTGTCGAGCCCGAGGGGCTCACCACCGACGAGATGTACCTGCAGGGACTGTCGTCGAGCCTTCCCGAGGACGTGCAGGAGCAGTTCTACAGATCCATCGCGGGCCTTGAAAATGTAAGGCTCGTGCGTTCCGCCTACGCCATCGAGTACGACTGCATAGACCCCCAGGAGCTCAAGCTTACCCTGGAGCACAGGCATTTCCCCGGGCTCTTCTGCGCGGGCCAGTTCAACGGCAGCTCCGGCTACGAAGAGGCCGGATGCCAGGGCCTCATGGCCGGTATCAACGCCAGCCTGATGCTGGACGGAAAGGATCCCTTCATTCTCGACAGGTCCGAGGCTTATATCGGGGTGCTCATCGACGATCTGGTCACCAAGGGCACCAACGAGCCCTACAGGATGATGACCTCAAGGGCAGAATACCGCCTGATCCTGAGGCAGGACAATGCCGACACCAGGCTCACCGAAAAGGGCAGGGCCATTGGGCTGGTCAGCGACGAGAGATACGAAAGATTCAGACTGACCGAGAGGCAGACGGCGGAGGAGCTTGAAAGGCTCAGGGAGACCACGGTCATACCTTCCCAGATCAACGGGATCCTTGAAGGGCTGGGATCTTCTCCCGTCGATAACAGGATCAGCCTTTACGAGCTTCTCAAAAGGCCCGAAATAGGTTATGATGATCTTAAGGACGCAGATCCCGACAGGCCCGTCCTGGCTTCCCACGTCAAGACCAAGGTCGAGGTCAGCATCAAGTATTCGGGATATATCGACAAGCAGGCCGCTCAGGTCGAAAAGTTCAAAAGGCTTGAAAACAGAAGGCTCCCGCAGGATATAGACTACGGTCTCATCAGCGGGCTGAGGCTTGAAGCCAGACAGAAGCTGTCGGATATGAGGCCCGGATCCCTGGGCCAGGCGTCCAGGATATCGGGGGTGTCCCCGGCGGATATAAACGTGCTCCTGGTCTTTCTGGAAAAGGAGAGAAGGAGCGGGTCAATTAAGGACTGGTCAAGGCCCCTTGCAGGGCCTTTAAGACACTAAATTTGGAGGAAGATCCTTTGGAATTACGGGAGCTGGCAGAGCTCGGCGTCGCCATCGGCGCTGAAGAGGCGGAAAGACTCGGATCTATGACGGATATGATCCTGGAGTGGAACAAGGTGATCAACGTCACCGCCATTCGGGACAGACAGGAATTTATAGATAAAAATGTCATAGATTCACTTTTACTTGCCGATCTTCCCGAGTTTCAGGCCGCGGACCGGATCCTCGACATGGGGACCGGCGGGGGATTCCCGGGGCTTCCGCTGGCATGCGTCTTCCCCGACAAGCAGTTCGTTCTGGTCGACGCTGTGGGAAAGAAGCTCAGGGTGGTATCAGACACCGCCGAAAAGCTGGGACTTTCCAACGTCACCGTGGTCCACGCCAGGGCTGAGGATCTGGGCAGGGACAAGGCTTACAGGGAGGCCTTCCCCCTTGTGACTTCAAGGGCAGTGGCCAACATGTCGACTCTTTGCGAATACTGCCTTCCCTTCGTTAAGAAGGGTGGATATTTCGCCGCGTTCAAGACTGAGGATTCCGCCGATGAGATCGCAGGAGCCTCCAGGGCGCTTTCCATCCTGGGGGGAGAGACGGAGCGGACCGTCCCCGACGGGATAGAGGGCAGCGGCCATATTTTCGTGGTCGTGAAAAAGACAGGGAACTGTCCGCAGAAGTATCCGAGAAAAGCGGGGCTTCCGTCCAAGGAACCTCTGTAAACGTTAGAATATCAAGGTTTTCCGCGGCATGTTTCACGTGGAACATGTTTGCGGGATCGTGTGAAAGGACAGCGGGATGAAGAAGGCCAAGGTTAAAAAGCGGGTCAAGGAGAACATGGTGATCGAGGTCAGCAGAAGGAAGATGATCCTGCTGCACGTCCTTTTCTTTGTCGGGATCGCCGTCTTCATTTCCGGATTCTTCGTCCGCGCGGACAAGATCGGACTATCCTTCCTTCTTATAACAGTGGGTCTTCTCATGGCGTCCTGCAGCGTGTTCTCCAGGGACTACTATTTCAGATGCCCCAACTGCGGAAGGCCTATGTTTAAAAAGCAGTCGTTCAGGAACAGGGCGAAGGGCATACCCCCGGTCAACTGCCCCGATTGCCACTGGCATACCAATGTGATATACAGACCTTAGTAAAGGAGGATCCCATGAAGCTCGTTACTTTTATCAAGTCCGGAGCGGAGCAGGTCGGCGT
>JAFRQL010000050.1 GCA_017428655.1 Bacillota bacterium
ACGGCAGCTACAAGTCCGATCTGGCCAAGGCCAGCAAGTGGGCTGTGGTCAAGGCTGAAGCTCTCTATGGTTCCAAGGACGTCAAGCTCACTTCCATCGAGAAGAACATCAAGAAGGGCGTTCTGAAGGTCGCTATCACCGATGGCGGAACCTCCACCAACGACAACTACGTATTCTTCACCGGCTGGTCCGAGATCGCCAACAACACCTACAAGCTGAAGGTCATGGAGAACGGTACTGCTACCACTTACAAGTCCAAGACCAACTACGATGCTGACTACGATGTGAAGAACGGACTTGATCTTTACACCCTCACCCTCGACACCAACGGCATGATCACCGGCGTCGAAGCTTTCGAAGCTAACAAGAAGGATGACACCTACAAGGTCGTTACTCCGTTCGCTACCGACAAGGCTATGGAAGTAAAGACCACCAGCACCTATGTCCAGATCGAGAACAGGCACTATACTCTTGCTGATGAGCAGGCTGTATACCTCCTCGATGCTGACGGCAAGCTCACTGTCAAGACTCTGAGCTTCGTCGACGGACTCAGGACCAAGAAGTATGCAGGCATCGTCCTCTTCGACACCGTAAAGGGCGACGAGGAGTACAACATCATCGTTGTAGTCGAAGATGCCAAGTATATGCCCGCTGAATAAGCTGCTGAAAAGTGGTTTAACTGACAAGGTCATATAGTTAAAAGCAAACACGCAGGCCCCCGGAGCGATCTGGGGCTTGTTGTATACAAAGCGTTAGTCGAAACTAAAAGTATCATAAAGTTAATTGCAAAGCAATCATTGTTTTGTGATTCTCGCGCACAAAAAAGACCGCCACGACAGGATGGCGGTCCTTTTCGGGTCAAAGGTCCTGAGTCTTCTGCAGGCTCTAGGCCTTTACTTTTTTATACTTTTTAAAATCGAAGGGGATCTTCCCCATGTGGCCGAAGGGGCAGTGGCACTCGCCGCAGTCGATGCAGATCTTGGGATCTACGACGAACTGATCAGGCTCCTCGTGGATGGCCTCGACGGGGCAGTCGGCGGTGCAGGCGCCGCACTTTACGCAGCCTTTTTCTATAACTCGTGGCATGTTCTTTACCTCGCTTTCACCAGGGCAGTGCTAGATCACGGCCCAGACGGTATCTCTGACCGCGGGCCTAGGCAGCCTCAGGGCGGGCTCGTCGCTGTATCCCAGCTCCACGTAATAAAGGGGGTGGAGGGTGTCCGGGGTCCTGAAGCGCTCCCTGAGCCTCGCTTTTATCTCATCCGTCATGGTCTGCCTGCTGTAGGATAGTCCGCACGCGGCGGCGGCAAGCTCGATGTTCATCAGGGCGGATCCGGCGTCGAGAGGAGAGTTCCTGTGGCTGAAGAAGCTCTCTTCGGGGACGTCCTTTCTTCCGCCCATGGCGGTCAGGGCGTGTCTTCCTTCGGTCTCGTAGCAGACCACCAGGTGGACCGGAGCTCCCTTGGCGCTGGACTCCGCGAACAGTCCGGGGGCTGCGCTCTCGTGGATGATCATGAAGCGCAGGGGCTGGAGGTTCCCTCCGTTGGCGGCCCAGAGGGCGGCGTCGACGATGGCGTCCAGATCCTCGTCGCTCACGGGCTCGTCGTTGAAAACGTGGGTCTCGTGCATTGAGTAGAGGACGTCGTCATAGGCCTTCTGCTCCTCTTCGGTGAGCCTTTTGGGGGCGAAGGGGGCGAGGTCTGTGACGACGCCTTTTTCAAAGGCGAAGGCCATCCTGAACATCTGCTCCGCGAAGCGGTATTCGGGAAGGTCGTGGGAGAGGCCCTTCTTGTCCCAGAGCTCCATCCAGTGGTACATCAGGTCGATCCTCTTGGGATAGAATTTGGTGCCGGTGTTCAGGGCGTGGTTCACCTGGATCTCCAGGTTGTGGTGGATGCGGGCGTGAAAGCAGGTGCGGAAGCCGATGTCGCTCAGGCCCATGTAAAAGTCGTCGTCCTGGTTGAAATATGCCCAGAATTCTTTCTTTGAAGGCTTTTCTCTTTCCATTTTCCGCTCCTTTCTATACTCTCACGACGACCCGCTCTTCGACGGCAGGTCTCTGGGGCGGGAAGGGGGTCTGGCAGCCCCAGCCCAGCTCGATCAGGTCCACGATGCGCATGTAGTCGGGGATCGCGAACTTTTCTCTCAGGCGGGGGAACTGCTCTTCGTCGTTGTATGTGAGCCAGGCTCCGTCCACGCCGTAGGCGTGAAGGGCCAGGAGCATACATTCGGTAGCGGCTCCCGCGTCAATGATCCTCTGCATCTGATCCTTCTCTTCGCTGGCCTGATAGCAGCGGTCGTCCTGGAGCACCGCGATGTGATGGTGCCCGGGAGGGATGTCGATGCCTCTGAAGACCCAGGGCTCGTGGTTTTCGTTGGCCAGTATGAACCTGATGGACTGAAGGTTCCTGCTGTGGGCGGCGTTGAGGCCGGCGGCCAGGATCTTCGCCAGCAGCTCGTCCGGGATGTCCTTATCGTGGAATGCTCTTACGGACCGGCGCTCGTGGATCACTCTCATGACCGCTTCCCTGGCCTCGGGGGTCACCGGCTTCTTTTCGATGACGTACGGGGCCATGAAGACGCTCTTCAGCGGGGTTTCCGCTTCCTTATCTTTTGCGGCCATAGTTAGGCTCTTTGCGAAGGCGAAGTCGTGGTCGGTCTCGGAGATGCCTCTTTCCCTCCAGAGGCCCAGGAGGCAGTCCGCCTCGTCCAGAAGGGCGGGGAGATCTACGCAGCCCAGGCATACCTTGTTCAGGAACTCATCATAGAAAAAGGCCCTGAATCCTGCGCGGAATTCCGCATCGCAGAGCTTCAGGTACTCCTCTCTTGACGCAGGCTTTTGGGTCTTATCGTATTTCTCGTGAATATCCCACATGAAATGCTCCTTCCTGCATATTTTCAGCAAATTGTTTCTAATGAAACAATTTAATTATATAAACATTGTGCTCCGGTGTCAATACTATTGGAACATGGAAGCAAAAGATATTTGAAATATCGCGGCGGATGGTTTCCTGTGATACAATAAGACCACGATATCTTGAACCGAATATAAGGAGAAAACGATGAAAGGACAGGAGATAAGCGCTCTTCAGCTGGAGAGCTTCAGAAAAAGATGGGCGGAGGACAGGCAGGGCCATATGGTCAGCGATGCCCTGGCGAGGAACACCCTTGAAGAGGTCGCTCTGGCCAGGGACGCCGCGTCGAGGCTCCCCTTTACCTTTACCATAGACATGGACTCGGACGGGGTCTGCGATCAGGCAGCGTCGGAGAGGTGCTGGTCCTTCACATATCTCAACATCGCCAGGGTCAATGTGAAGAAGACTCTGGGGATCGCGGAGCGGAACTTTCAGATGTCCCACGCCTTCGTGTATTTTTACGACCAGCTGGAAAAATCCAATCAGTTCATGAACAGGGCCCTGCGGACCGCGGACCGGCCCCTCACCGACCGGGTCGTGGACAGGCTCCTTTCAAGGCCCATATCGGACTACGGCTACTTCGGCTTCGTGCCTTTAGCAAAGAAATACGGCCTGGTGCCCAAGGCGGTCATGCCGGACTCCCAGATCGTCTGGGCGACCATGCCAATGACCAGGATCCTTTCCATGAAGCTCAGGCGCAGCGCCAAGGAGCTTCGGGACGCCTTCGCGGCGGGAGCGTCCGCCTCAGACCTTGAGGCCATGAAGACTGCCATCCTGGCGGACGTCTACGGCATCCTCTGCCGCTTTCTCGGCGAGCCGCCCCAGACCTTCGACTTCGAATATACCGACGTGAAGGGCGTCCACCACAGGCTCGAGGGCCAGACTCCGCTGCAGTTCATGGATGACTACTGCGGCCTTCAGCTGGAGCACATGGTCGAGGTCAACCACTGGCCCGACAGCAGGTACAAATACAACGAGATGTACTACCGGACCGACTTCCCCGAGGACGGCCCCCAGTACGATTCCTGGATCGCCCTCAACGCCAGCATGGAGGATATCAGAGACGTCGCGGTAAAGATGCTGGAGCACGGCGAGCCTGTGATCTTCGGCAGCGATCCACGGATGTTCGCAAGCAAAAAATACGGCCTGATGGACCAGGGACTCTTCAGTTACGAGAGTCTGTTCGGCACCGGGCTCATGATGGAAAAGCCTTATTCCCACGACTACAAGTGGACCGTTGGCACCCACATGATGCTCATAAACGGGGTGAACATCGGCCCGGACGGCAAGCCCGACCGCTGGAAGGTCCAGAATTCCTACGGCCAATCCATGGGCATAAACGGCCATTATGTCATGTCCGACCGCTGGTTCATGATGTTCTGCGACGGCGCGACCCTGGACCGCAGGTTCATGAACGAAGAGATGCTCAGGGCCCTTGAAAAGGAGCCCATAGCGATAACCGATTAAGTATTTCTGCATGCAGGTTCCGGGCTGACCACTGCCGCTGCCTGCGTCTGTTCTGATAGGGAGGTCCTCATGGCCATCGAAAGCTCTGTCATATTCTTTCCGGTAAGCGATATCCAAAGGACCGCGGATTTCTACGTCCGGGTCTGCGGCCTTAAGCTGCACCAGTCCCAGGGCGGCGGCAAGAGTCTGATATTCGACACAGGCTATGGTTTCATAGGCTTCGTCGAGTACGGGGACGGCCGTCCCATGCCCACAGGCGCCCTGAGCCCCTGCATAAGCTTCAACTGCAGGGACGAGGCCGACGTTGACGCCCATTTCGAAAAGGTCCGGGCCGCCGGCGCGAAGGTCACCGCCCCGCCGGCAAGGCATCCCCGCTTCCCGGTCTACTCCTGCTTCTTCGAGGACCCGGACGGGTACAAGGTGGAGTTTCAGAAGATACTGGAAATGAAGTAGACAAACTCCGCTCTGTGTAGTACAATGTACTTCAAGGAGGTGAGAAAATGTCATTTTCAATAAGACTCAGCGATGAAGAGAGGGCGCTGGCCGAGAGCTACGCGAAGCTTCATTCCGTGACTCTTTCGGATGCGTTCAAAAGGGCGCTCTTTGAGAGGATCGAAGATGAATATGACGTCGTCGTAGGTGAGGAAGCTTACAGAGAGTATGTCACTTCCGGGAAGAAGAGCCGTCCCATAGAGAAGCTGTGGGAGGACATCGATAAGTGAAGTACTCAGTTGAGACCACGGTACGATTTGACAGGGAATTCAAGAAGCTCGACAGGTACACTCAAAAGCTGCTCAGAGCCTGGATCGAAAAGAATCTCGTAGACTGCGCGGATCCAAGGATCCACGGAAAGGCGCTCACCGCCGATCTCGCAGGTCTTTGGCGCTACCGCATCGGAGACTACAGGCTTATATGCAGGATCGAAGACGAGATCCTTGTGATACTCGCGCTTTCCGTCGGCCACCGAAGGGATATCTACAAATAGAAACTGTTTATTACTGAAAGAAGAAAACGACTGCAGCGTGTCATTGACCGCGGCAGTCGTTTTGTTGTTCTAGGCTGACTTTTCACCGTTCCCGACTGAAAAGAGCTGGACCGGTTGATCGATCGAGAGGTGAAATGAGCGTTATTATGACTGGTTTGGCTATTTGGGACTTTTCGCAGTAATTCAAAGGGCTGCAGATCCCATTTCTGACCATGAGCGGGCAGAGGATTATAACTCAGACCTTAAGATCGGCCGAATAGTTATACTCAATGCCGGTATGATCGTGTGAAATGAACTGCTATGCTGCAGCCGAAGGCATTTGACCACCTCCGGATTACTGCAGTTTCTTCATTTATGCCCCAATAGTTATAATTCCCGAAGGGGAATGCTGGCGGGTACAGCTATGATCGGAAAGAGATTACTGCAGAATTCCCCTGATTGCGTTTTGAGTTATAATAATGCCCTTCTTCTGCGCGTTATGCCCTTCTGAGGCAGGCAAAATGTGCTTCGCCGTCTTGGGCCGGTCCGGACATTCGTCCTTTTATACTCCCGGTCCGGGGCTATTTGCTCTTTATGAAGCGGCCCCGATGTGTTATCATATAATGTCTTTTTATGTACAGGCCGCGGGCCTGTGTTCTGCACGAAGAGAAAGGACAAAACCAATGAAAAATATATTGTCGATGATGCTGGCGCTGGCGCTGGCAGCGTCCCTGGGGGCATGCGGCGGGGCAAAGCATGAGCCCGCTCCCGCAGCGGATCCCGCGCCTTCGGCCCAGCAGCCCGCAAATACCGAGCCCGCCCAGACCGCTTCAGGCGGCCAGCAGACTGCCCCCGCCCAGACAGGCGAGACCAAGCCTGCCGAGCCCGAAAAGACCGAGCCTCAGCCGGCTCACCCGTACACCGGCCACCTTCACCTGGTCAAGAGGTTCGGATCCGATATGGCGTCGGACGAGTTCGACGGCACCTGGCAGTCCCTCGGCTCATATAAAAACGAGATGCTCTATCTGGACGACGAGCATGCGAAAAAATATCCCGAGCTTCAGAAGGCTCTTGAGAAATTCAGCAGCGAAAACGCGGATCTCTGCCAGACCATGCTGGACGATATGATGTCCACCGGCCGGGAGATGCACGACGCCGGAGCGGACCTGAGCACCCATCCCGACAGCACCTGGGAGATCTCGGTCTACGTGACCAGGGCGGACGACAACCTGCTCAGCTTCGTCGAAGAGACCTACTCCTACATGGGAGGCGTCCACCCCGACTATATATACAGATGCTTCAATTACGACCCTCAGACCGGAAAGGAGATCGAGTTCACCGATCTGGTCAAGGACGAGGACGCCTTCAAGGATCTCGTCGCTAAAAAGCTTTCCGAAAGCTATCCTGAGGTCTTTGAGTCCTACGACGAGCAGGGCATGAAGTCCCTTCTCACCGACTGGTTCAGATATGTCAATACCGGAAACGCCGCTGGCGGAACGGTCCAGATCTACCAGCCCTGGTGGTTCGCGGGAAATCAGGGGCTCACCGTCATCTTCAACGAGTACGACATCGCTCCCTATGCCGCGGGGACCCTGACCGCCACCGTCCTTTACGACGAGGCTCCCGAGCTCTTCGACATGGAGTGGCTGGCGCCCGCTCCCGACTACGTCACCCCGCTGATATCCTGGTGGGGCAGCGGGTATGACCTGGGCCACGACGGTACCCTGGACGAGATCTGGGTCGAGACCGAGGGCGAATACGACGATATGATCGAGGAGTATTATATCAACAGCCTGAGCCTCACCGTCGGCGAAGAGACCTCCGAGCAGATCGGAGACCTCTGGTGCAGCAGCGTTACCCCCTACATCGTCCACACTCAGGACGGCTGCGACATGGCCTTCATCTTCTGCGAGAACATGTACGAGGGCTTCACCGAGATCTTCGACGTCACCGACGGGATCGGTTACGCAGGACAGGTCTACGGCTGGTACGGATACGACATCCTGACCGATCCTTCGTACGTTCCGGTCTGGAAGAACTGCAACGTCGCCGGGACCTTCATGGGCTCCAGGATCTACAAGGTCGGGGAGTACGGCAGCTTCTACAGCGACGATCCCTGGTACGCCCTTGAGACTGATATAGAGATGACCACCATCGACGTCCTGGACCTTCCGCTGTGCAAGGATCCTTCGGCTTCAGAATTCAACGACATCGAGACCCTGCCCGCGGGCACCGGGCTCCTGCCCCTGAGGACCAACGACAGCGACTGGATCGACCTGAAGGACACCTCCACCGGGGATGAATACCGGATGTTCATCGAGACCGGCGAGTACGAGAGCGATCAGTATCTGCCCGACGGAAGATCCCTCTACGACGTCTTCGAGATCGTTTACTGGGCGGGCTAGGCAGGCCCCACGGATCACAGAGAGCAATAATATCAGTCATTCAATATAGAAAGGAAATCCCCATCATGTCCAAGCTTCTTGAAACAGTACCCAATTTCAGCGTCAGCAGGGAAAAGGACCCCGAGGTCTTTCAGGGCCTGGTAGACACCGCCAACTCCGTCCCCGGCTGCACCCTCTTCGACGTGCAGAGCGATGGAAACCACAACCGCTGCGTATTCACCATCGTCGGGAGCCCCGCCGCCATCGAGGAGGTCGCCTTCAGGCTGACCAAAAAGGCCATGGAGACCATCGATATGACCAAGCACACCGGCCAGCATCCCAGGATGGGCGCCACCGACGTCATCCCCTTCATCCCCACCACCGAGATCACCCTGAAGGAGTGCGTCGAACTTTCCCACAGGGTCGCCAAGAGGATCTGGGAGGAGCTTGGCATCCCCAGCTTCATGTATGAGGATTCCGCCAGCTGCGAGCAGAGAAGGAACCTGGCCGAGGTCCGCAAGGGCCAGTTCGAGGGCATGCCCGAAAAGCTCCTCAAGGAGGAATGGGCGCCCGACTACGGCGAGAGGAAGATCCATCCCACCGCGGGCATCATCGCCATCGGAGCCCGCATGCCGCTGATCGCCTTCAACATCAACCTGGACACCTCCGACGTGGAGATCGCCAAGAAGATCGCCAAGACCATCCGCGGAAAGAACGGCGGCTTCAAGTACTGCAAGGCCATGGGCGTCATGCTCGAGGACAGGAACATCGCCCAGGTCTCCATGAACATGGTCAACTTCGAGGGTACTCCGCTGTACCTGGTATACGAGATGGTAAGATCCCTGGCCGACCGCTACGGAGTCAGGATCATCGGAAGCGAACTGGTGGGCCTCACCCCCGCCAAGGCCCTGGTGGACTGCGCCGAGTTCTACCTCAAGCTGGAGAACTTCGACTGCATGAACCAGGTCATGGAGTATCATCTGATATAAGCGGTCAAAATATAACCAATGCTTACGAAACTTACGCAAAACGAATATAAAGTGAGCTTCTGGTCCGGCGGGACGACCACCCAGCTGGCCATATACCCCTCCGGCGCGGAGTACGCGGACCGGGACTTCCTGTGGAGGGTCAGCTCCGCTTCGGTGGACGCCGATACCTCGGTATTCACGCCCCTTCCGGATTACGACAGGCTGATCGCGCCCCTCTCCGGCTCCATCGCCTTGACATTGGAAGGGGAGGAGCCCGTAAAGCTGGATCCTCTGGAGGTCTTCGCCTTTGACGGCGGCGCCGCTGTCAAAAGCGAAGGACGCTGCACCGACTTCAACCTGATGCTGAGAAAAGGCAGTGCCACGGGAGAGATGTTCAGCGCCTCCACCGAGAAGAAGGAGAAGGTCTTCGGCGTCGATCTGGCGTCCAGGGAGACCGCGGTCTTTTACGTCGCCAAGGGCAGGGCGGAAGCGATCTGCGGGGCCGAGAACGAGCCCCTGAGGGCAGGGGAGACCTGCATCGCCCGGGCCAACTGGGAATGCAGCGTAAGGATAAGGCTTGCCCCAAGGACCGCGGTCATGATCGCGGTCATCACCCCCGGGAGATAATAATGTCCAAGTTGATAGGCACGGGAGCATTCTACAGGCGCGTCCTGGTCATAATGCTCCCCATGCTCATACAGAACGTCATAACCAACTTCGTAAGCCTCGTCGACAACCTGATGGTAGGCCAGATCGGCACCGAGCCCATGTCGGGCGTCGCCATCGTCAACGAGCTCTTTTTCGTGTTCAATATCTGCGTCATCGGATGCATCGAGGGAGCGGACATATTCACCGCCCAGTTCTACGGAAAGGGAGATCTTGAGGGAGTGCGCACCAGCTTCAGGTTCAAGCTGCTCTTCCTGCTCTTCAACCTGACCCTGTTCACCACCCTGCTGATCACCATGGGCGACCGGCTGATCATGCTCTTCATCCACGGCGGCGGAGACGTGGACCCGGCTATGACCTTCGCCTACGCGAGAAGGTATCTGAACATCGTCATGCTCCAGATCCTGCCCTTCTCGGTGGTCCAGCTCTACGCCAGCACCCTCAAGTGCTCGGGGATGACGGTCGTTCCAATGGCTGCCGGTGGCACCGCGGTCATGCTCAACGCGGTCCTCAACTACGTGCTGATATTCGGAAAGCTGGGGCTTCCCGCCATGGGAGTGGAGGGCGCGGCCATCGCGACCATAACCGCCAAGTTCACCGAGATGGCCATCGTGGTCATCTGGACCCACACCCATAAGGACAAGGCTCCCTTCGTAAAAGGCCTTTATTCCACCCTCAGGATCCCCGCAGGGCTGGCGGCAAGGATGCTCAGAAAGAGCATCCCCCTGTTCCTCAACGAGGTCCTGTGGTCCACCGGCATGGCGGCCCAGACCCAGAGGTTCTCCACCAGAGGCCTCAGCGTGGTCCCGGCCCTCAACATAACCAACACCTGCTGGGATCTCTTCGCCTGCGCCATCTTCGCCATCGCCAACACCCTCTCCATCATGATCGGCCACAGGCTGGGAGCGGGAGAGCTGGAGGAGGCCGTGGACGAGCAGAGAAAGATAATGGCCCTCAACGTCGCCTTCTGCACTCTGCTGGCGGTGATCATGGGGCTCCTTTCTCCGGTGATCCCGCAGGCGTACAACACCACCGACAGCGTCAGGGAGCTGGCCTCGAGCCTTCTGCTCATAGTCGCCATAATGCTCCCGGTCAACGCCCTGGTCAACTCCTGCTACTTCACCATGCGATCCGGAGGAAAGGCCTTCTTCACCTTCCTCTTCGACAGCGGATTCATCTGGGCCGTCATAGTCCCCTGCGCCTATGTGCTGACCAGATTCACGGATCTTGATATAGTTCCCCTCTACGCCATCGTCCAGAGCCTTGCACTGATAAGGACCGTCATCGGCCTGATCTTCGTGCACAAAAAGGTCTGGGTGAACAATCTGGTGGACTGACCCTGAGCCAGCCGCCGAAAGCGAGGAAAGATGAGAAAACGTCAGATAATGTTCGCAGTGCTGATCGCAGCCATCGTTCTTCTGGCTGCGCCCATAATCATCAATGCCTTCCGGGCGCTGACCGGACGCTGAAAGGAAAGAAATGACTCCCATAGTTATAGATCTTGAGTGGAACCATCCGCTGCAGGGCAGAAGCTACGCTCCCGGACTCCCGGGCGAGATCATCCAGATCGGCGCGGCGAAGCTGGACGACGGCTGCAATGTGACCGACACCCTGGACATAATGATCAAGCCCCAGTTCTACACCAAGATGAACAAGCAGATCAAAGAGCTCACCCTGATCACCGACGAGGATATCGCCAAGGGCATCTCCATCCAGGACGCGGTGAAGAGGTTCAGGTCCTGGTGCGGCGAGGATTACGTCTTCGTATCCTGGGGACCCGACGACCTTCTGATGCTGGAGCGCAACATGCTCAAGTTCGGCTTGGACATCGGCTGGCTCCCCAAGGCCTACGACGCCCAGCTGATGTTCGACGACATGGAGATGCAGGAGAACCGCCACTGGGCCCTCAACTACGCCCTTTATCATTACAACGAAAAGCCGGACGGCGCTCACAACGCTCTGGCTGACGTTCTGAGCACCGTCCTGGTGCTTAAGCATCTGGATCTGGCCGAAGGCCTCTCCGACGATTATTTCAGATGTGACAGAAGGGACGATTAGGAGGCCGTCTTGGCGGACGGGACCCTGCGGGTGTCCTTTGCCGCAGTGGGCTTTTCGGAGGCCTTGGCGGTGACCGCCGTTACCGAGGCACAGGCGAAGATCCCGCCCAGGCTGTTGCCCAGGACCATGGCTGCGAGCCTTGCCCAGTCGGTGTTCTTTGCGGCGAACATGTAGAACATGTCGGCGACGCAGTGCTCAAATCCCGCGAGGATGAATATAACTACCGCGAATACCACGGCCATGACCTGGCTGACGGGGTTCGCGGCTTTTTTATAAAGGTCTACTCCGATGTACATGAGGATGCCGCAGAAGAAGGCCAGGACGATCAGGCTCATGAAGCTGTCGGCGTTCTTGGTCTCGACGACAGGGCCGACGAAGGAGGCGATGGAGGGCGCGAGCCTGGTGGAATTGACGAGGAAGGCGGTCAGGGCGGTGCCGATGAGGTTGCCCGCCAGGGTGAGGAGAAGCTCGACGACGTAGGAGGCGCTGGGGTCGTTCACCAGGTAACCGATCTTTCCGGTGTAGAGATTGAGACCGTAATTGCAGATGGTGAAGAGCCCGAAGGAAAAGAGGAAGGCTCCCAGCAGCTTGCTTGAGCACATGGAATAGACGATGCAGCCTGTTCCTATCATCATGCCGGCCAGGACCGCTTTTATAAGGATGACGAGCTTCTTGTTCATGGAGGGCCTCCTTGTCTGATATGTTTCATGCTAATATGTAGTATATCGCATATCACAGGGCTTTGCATCAGTTTTCCCGAATTTTGCGATAAAAAATACCGGCAGAACGGTCTGCCGGTAAAATGATTTCTATAACTGTACAGCGGTCCTGGGCTGGCGCCGGGTCCTATTGCTTCTTTTTGTTCAGATACTTGTCCAGCTCCTCCCTGATATTGGCGGGGATGGTCCTTTCGATGGGGCACTCGTAGGAGTTCATCAGCCTTGCGGTGAGGCCGGCGATGAAGCCCGCGTGCTCCTTGATGCGGGGGACGGACACGGTGCTGCCGTCGTCATATCTGCAGTGGATGACGTTCTGGTTCCTGGGGGCCATGTTGCCGAAGGCCAGGGCAGGGATGCCCTTGTCGGCGAAGATGGTGCTGTCGCTGGACATGACCTGATTGAGGACCTTCACGCTCATGCCGGTCTCCTTAGAGTAGTTCCTCATGTAGGCGCAGGCGTCATCGTTGCCGTTGACCATGCACATGAGCTGGCCCATGGTGCTTCCGATCATGTCCACGTTGACGTTGAGCCTGAACTTCTCCAGCTCGCTCTCGTGGTCCCTGACGAAGGCTCTGGCGCCCTGCAGGCCTCTTTCCTCGCTGCCGCAGAAGAGAGCCTTGATGCCGTAGCGGTTGAGAGCGGTCCTGGCCGCGGTCTCCAGGGTCTCGAGGAGGGTGATGCAGCCAGTCAGATTGTCCCAGACTCCGGGAGCGGTGGGACGGGAATCCAGATGGGCGGAGAGGACGATCCATTCGTCGGTGGTCCCGGGGATCTCGGCCACGGTGTTGAACGAATCAGCCTTTCCCTCGGTCTGCTCGATCTCGATGTGGATCATGGGAGATCCCATCTCCACCAGCTTGACCGCGTCCTTGGCGTTGACGTTGGCTCCGAAGACCCTGTCGAGGCCGTCGTGGACGTAGCGCAGCTCTCTGGTGTCGATGTCCCTGTCCTTCCACTTGACGTCGCCGTCGTAGGTGATGAAGCCCGCGATGCCGGCCTTGAGGAGCTCCTCGTACTGGGGCTTCTTGAACCAGTTGTCCAAAAGCACGATCTTGCCCTTCACGTCCTTAAGGCAGACGGGATCGATGGCGGGAACGTAGACCAGCGGCGCGGTGATGCTCCCGCTCTTGCTGAACTGATATCCGGTGCAGGGGATCCTCTTTCCGTCGGCGGTGAGGACAGCCTTAGTCACCTCGCTGAAGGGAAGCTCAAAGGTCTCCACCTGGGCCTTTATACCCAGCTTTCTGCATTCCTCGGCCAGATAGCCGGCGGTATATTCCTCTTCCTTGCTGCAGCTGACTCTGATGTGTCCCAGGTCGCTGATGATGCGGCGGATCTGTCTCTGGTTCATTTTGCTTCCTTTCTTTATTCCTTAGGCACGTTGCCGAGCATCTGGTTGCGCAGGTTCCAGAGCTTGGTCGACAGGTATACGTTGTAGATGTGGGGGTTCTCGAAGCGCAGACACTCCTCCCAGGTATGGGCCAGGCAGTCCTCTCTGTGAGCCCTGATCTGCTGGAGGGTTGGGAGCTGGTAGACCAGCTCGCCGCCCTTGAAGATCTGCTGCTGAAGGGGCTTGGCCACGTAGTTGTAGAGGTTCTTGTAGTGCTGGGCCGCGGTGGTGTTGACGGCCTTGAGATCCTCTTCGACCGGTTCGGGCTCGTCAGCAAGGCAGAGGTAGTCGCCGAAGGCGTAGCCGCTGTCCTTGTCGTAGAGCCGGTAGACCTTCTTGTAGCCGGGGTTGGTGACCTTCTCCACGTTGTTGGAGATCTTGATCTTGGGGATCACGTTGCCCTTTTCGTCTTCGGTGGCGCAGAGCTTGTAGACTCCGCCGAAGACGGGCTCCGCTCTGGAGGTTATGAGCCTCTCGCCGACGCCGAAGCTGTCGATGCAGGCCCCCTGCAACAGGATATCCTTGATCAGGTACTCGTCGAGGGAGTTGGAGATGGTGATGGTGCAGTCGGGATGGCCGGCGTCGTCCAGCATCTTTCTGACCTTCTTGGTCAGGTAGGTGATGTCGCCGGAGTCGATCCTGATGCCCTTCTTGGTTGGCTTGAGCTCGTCGAAGACCCTGATGGCGTTGGGAACTCCGGACTTGATGGTGTCGTAGGTGTCGACCAGAAGGACGCAGTTGTCCGGATAGATCTGGGCGTATTTGTAGAAGGCTTCGTATTCGGTGTCGAAGAGCTGGACCCAGCTGTGGGCCATGGTGCCGAGGGCGGGGATGCCGTAGTCGGGCTCGCAGTTGGCGCAGGCGGTGCCGGCGCAGCCTCCTATGTAGGCGGCTCTGGCTCCCATTATGGCGGCCGACGCTCCGTGGGCCCTTCTGGAACCGAACTCCATGACGGGCCTTCCCTGGGCCGCTCTAACGATGCGGCTGGACTTGGTGGCGATGAGGCTCTGGTGGTTGAAGATCAGCAGGGCCATGGTCTCGATGAACTGGGCCTGGATAACCGGGCCTCTTACGGTCATGACCGGCTCACCCGGGAAGATGGGGGTCCCTTCGGGGATCGCCCAGACGTCGCACTTGAATTTGAAATTCCTCAGATAATCGAGGAAGCCCTCGTTGAATCCCTTCTTCCTAAGGAAGTCCAGATCGTCCTCGGTGAACTTCAGATCCTTTATATAGTCTACGAATTGCTCAAGACCGGCTGCCAGGGCGACGCCCCCGTTCTCGGGGATCTTTCTGAAGAACATGTCGAAGTAGGCGATCTTGTCCTCCAGGCCCTGCATGAAATATCCGTTGCCCATGGTCATCTCGTAGAAGTCGACCAGCATGGTCAGATTTTCTCTTTTCATTTCTCTTACCTCTTTAAAACGCAAGAAAACCGCAAGGATGACTGATTCCATCCTTTCGTCCATTATACCAGATAATGCGGCAAGTTCCAGCGAAACAGGCAAAAATGCGGGATCCGGGCACATCTTCGGACTGTCTGCGGGCTCTTTCGGGCGCGGAAAGGCAGCGGTGCGACCTCCGATTGACACGACCCCGTGAATATTGATACAATACAAAAGGTAAACATCAACAGCCAGAAAACTGAAGGAGGAGACAAAATGGCAAACAAATACGCAGGGACCCAGACCGAAAAGAACCTGATGGAAGCCTTCGCCGGCGAATCTCAGGCCAGAAACAAGTATACATATTTCGCTTCCGCAGCCAAGAAGGAAGGCTACGAGCAGATCTCCGCGATCTTCCTCAAGACCGCAGAGAACGAGAAGGAACACGCCAAGATGTGGTTCAAGGAGCTCGAGGGCCTTGGCGATACGCCGGCCAACCTGCTCGCCGCCGCCGAGGGCGAGAACTTCGAGTGGACCGACATGTACGAGGGCTTCGCCAAGACCGCTCAGGAGGAGGGCTTCCCCGTGCTGGCCGCCAAGTTCCG
>JAFRQL010000051.1 GCA_017428655.1 Bacillota bacterium
ACATTTTTCAAAGTGCAAACGGGCCGAAACCGCAGAATCATGAGCTTTTTGAAGGGTGATCCTTCAGATCGAAGCCCTAAAAGAATCATTCCAGTGAAAACTATAGGCTTTTATATAGTCTTACTGGTTGGGAAAGTTATAGTTAAAGGCTTATATTAAAAACGATGTTCAGCGTGTTGATCTCTCAGTACTAGCTCGATTGTGCTATGCGCTTGACTGCGATCTGTCAGATATTATCGAGTATATAAGGCCATAATGATCAGAAAAGAAGAGCGCCCGGCATCACGCCGGGCGTTGATGTTGTAAATCGGTTAGGCGTAAGACCTCTGTCTTGGCGATCATTTTGAGGTCCTTAAGGAATCATTCTTTGACAACAGGTAAAGGCAGTATTGGTTCATGCTGGTCCCTTCAGCTTTTGCATGCTCAGCGAGAGCACGGTGGAGGCTTTTGGGGATCCGCAGCTTGAACTGACCGGAGTAGTCATCTGATGTTCCGGGTTCGGCGATGTCTGTACCGTCTTGGATCGCGGCTTCAAGCCAGACGCGTTTTGCATCCTCGGCATTTTCAAGAGCTTCTTTTATAGTCTCTCCGGCAGAGAGGCAGCCGGGCAGCTCCGGATAGCGGACGACATAGCCTCCTTCATCGGGATCCGGCAGGATCTCGATGCGATATGGAAGACTCAAATAATAGTTAATCGTTTTCATGGTCCATCTCCTCTTCCACTACTGTCCTGACAAGTTCAACATAGATCTTCTTGATCGGTGCATGTTTGGGAATGGTTATCGGGCTTTTACCCTTTTTCCTGAATGTATAGTGGCTGCTGCCGCCTGCAGGTGCACTCATGGTATATCCAAAGCTTTCCAACACCTTGCGCAGCTCGTCGAACCGCATATTATTGTCCAGAGAAAGGACCCTGGAAAGTAGTTTATCCCATTTAGACATGTGTCACCTCCAGACAATTATAAATGGTGTCATATATGGTGTCAATATTCAAAATGTCTGCCCATCAGAGTTGATCTTCTCCCGCACAAAAATACCGGCAGCCTTGAGGGCTGCCGGATGCTTTGATATTGTTATGCGGGGCAAGCGGTCCCCGGTCTGATCCGCGTCTATTCCACCGTGAACTCCGCGTACCTTTTGATGGGGTTCACGCTGTTCCTCTGGTTCATCGGGACCGCGAGGCGGTATTCGCCGGGGGCGAGAAGGGACTGATACGGGCGGATATCGAAGCTGGTCTCAGCGGAGCGGAGGGGGATGACGTAGACGTCCCCCATCTCGAATTATTCCGGGATGCTGCCCTCCAGCGGTTTCCAGTCCTTTCCGTCTTTATACTCCAGATAGAACTGATCGCTGAAGAACCAGGTGTTCGCCGTCGGATTGTAGATGCTGCATTGGATGAAGTCGGTCCCGCTGGTTATGCCGCCCTCGTTCAGTATCGTGATCCGCGGATAGAGCACGCTGCTGATGGACAGAGCCAGCACCAGGCCGGCAATGATCCCGACTGTTATGCTTTTTCTGTTATCCATGATATCTGATCCCCTGTTCCTGCCGCCTTACGACGCCCTTACTGGTTCTTTTCCTTCCAGTCGTCCATCAGGCTGATGGCTGCCGCTGCGTACATCTTGACGCCGTTGGGCAGATCCTTTTCCTCGATGTCGTAGGTCACGGCGTGGCCGGGAGCGGAGAAGGGGCTGCACAGGTTCATGTAGCAGGATACTCCGCCGTGCTCCATGACCTTCTGGGCCATGTAGGCGTAGTCATCGGAGGTGGAGACGAAGGCGCCGGGCTCGTTGCAGCCGAGGCCCACTTCATTGGCCAGATCGGCCAGATACTTGGAGAATTCCGGAGTATCGGTGGGTACGCAGGGAGTAGCGCCCATGATCTTGATCTCGGCGGTGCAGCCGTGCATCGCGGC
This sequence comes from Bacillota bacterium, assembly GCA_017428655.1. Classification (GTDB taxonomy): domain Bacteria; phylum Bacillota; class Clostridia; order Peptostreptococcales; family Anaerovoracaceae; genus RGIG2707. The sequence continues at coordinate 1,916 of JAFRQL010000051.1, forward strand.
GGCGTGCTCGATGATCCTCTCGGTGTAGGGCCTCAGGTACTCGAGGGATTCCTGGGTCAGTCCCCTGATCTCCATGACGATCTTGGAGCGGTCGCAGACCACGTTCCTGCCGGTTCCCGCGATGACCTGTCCCACGTTGATCCTGGCGTCGCCGACGGAAGCCCTGGGGATGCCGTAGACGCCCTGGATGATGGCGGCGGTGGCGAGCATGGCGTTGTTGCCGTTCTGGGGGGATGCTGCGTGGCAGGCCTTGCCGGTCACGTAGACGTCCATCTTGCAGTTGGCCATGCAGTTCTTGTTCTCGATGTGGATGCGCTGCTCGGGATGATCCTTGGTCTCAGGTCTCATGTGGATGGCCATCATGTAGTCGATGTCGTCGAACCATCCGGTGTTGACCATGCCGCGGGCTCCTCTGACGCCTTCCTCGCCGGGCTGGAAGACGATCTTCAGCTTGCCGCAGAGCTGGTCCTTGAAGTGCATGAAGGCGTCGGCGGTGGCCATGCCGATGGTGGCGTGGCAGTCGTGGCCGCAGGCGTGCATCTCGCCTTCGTTGATGGAGGCGAAGCCTTCCCTGGCGGGTCTGTGGACCGCGGGATCCTGGCACTCGATGACGCCGAGGGCGTCGATGTCTACTCTGTAACCGATGACGGGGCCGGGCTTGCCGGTGTCGATGGTGGCTTCAACGCCGGTGAAGCCGTCCTTGAAGTAGGGGGCGTACTCGGGGATGGCGCCCTGCTCGAGGGCTCTCTCGTAGACGGCGTCCAGCTCTTCCTGAGGGGGAAGGCCCATGCGCTCGTCGGCGATGAAGCATTCCTTGCCCATCTTGATGTCGGTGACGCCCAGCTTCTTCAGGTAGTCGACTATGAGGGTGCAGGTCCTGACCTCGTGCCATGCGCTCTCCGCGTGCTTATGCAGGTCCTGCCTGTTGTTCTTCATCCATTCTGCCTTGGTATCGATGTAGGCAGCCATCTGTTCGTAAAGTTCTCTTGACTTCATAATGTCTCCTGTTCTCTTGAAGTTCAGCAGTAGTTTATAAGGTCCATACACATTAATTTTATATCAATCCGCCGCAGGGAACAATAGAAAGCTTTAAAAAATGGAAAAGGAGCGGGGTGACCGCTCCTGAAGATGCTGGAGTGTAAGATCGGGCGTCCGCCTCAGCGCCTGTCAGCAAAGGCGCCGGCTTCGTGCCCTACGCGGACGAACTGAGGGAAGAATTCCCCGTGCCCATCCTTGACGGTATCACGCCCGCGGTGCGTCTTGCCGAGGCGCTGGTCACTATGGGCCTTAAGACCTCAAAGGTCTGCACCTGGAAATATCCGCAGCTGCAGGATGTTCCGGGTTTTGAGTTTATGAAGGCTGCCCAGAGGAGATGATGAGCGCTGTCACCGCGGCATCCGGGGAGCTTCGCTAACACTGACGAAAAGAGCAGGCAGCCGGTAAAATGGCTGCCTGCTTTGCTTTGGACGGAGACCGGCTGAGGGCTATACGGCGAACCCTATGGTCCTGATATTTGATGCGCCTTTCTCGGGGCTCAGGGACGGCAGGTCTTCCGCTTTCAAGACGAGCTCCATATCATCGGGAAGGCCTTCTTCTCCATATATCCTTGACGCGTAGTTGAGTATGGCGCTCTCCGTCAGGTTCCTGGCGAAGCGGCCGTTCCCGTTCAGAGGCTTTGCCGCCTCTGTTTCGCAAAGGGACAGCAGCCTTTCCATCGCTTCGGGGCCATAGGAGAAGCCTCTTTTCTCCGCTTCCAGGACCGCTATACTGCGCAGCTCTTCCGCGGAATAATCCGCGAAATCCAGTATGAAGGGGACCCTCGATCTGAGTCCGGGATTCCTGGAAAAGAACTCCTTCATCCGGTCCGGGTAACCGGCGAAGACCACGACGGTATCCCCGCGCCTGTTCTCCATCTCCTGGACGATGGTGTTTATGGCTTCGTCGCCGAAGGAGCCGTCCCTGTCGTCGATGAGCGAGTAGGCTTCGTCTATGAACAGGAGCTTCCCTTCGGCTCTCCTGAACACGTCCCTGACCTTTATCGCGGTCTCGCCGACATAACGTCCCACGAGGTCCGCCCGTCCGGCCTCGAGGGGCGTCCCGCTCGCGAGAAGGCCAGCTCTGCGGAATTCCTCCGCGAGTATGCGCGCGACGGTGGTCTTGGCCGTTCCGGGAGCGCCGATGAATCCCATGTTCAGGGACAGGCACAGCTTTTCGCCCCTGTCGTCGAGGTCTTTTTTCAGGCGGGCGTAGGCGGAGATCTTCCTGACCTGCTCTTTGACGCCTTCAAGGCCAATAAGATCGTTCAGGCCGGCCGCGCCGCTTTCTTCAGTCAGGATGGGGGCGGCCGGCATATCGAGCCCGGCGAGCTTCTGCCTGATCTCGTCATATCCTTTGCGGCCGAGGTTCCTTACGGACCGGAGATCTTCATCGCTCATGGCAAGGAGCTCTTCCGCTGTATGGATCCCCGCTCTTTTGAGGCAGTTGTATGAACGGACCGAGAGATCGAGGTCTTCGATGGGGGTAAAGTCTCCGCAGGTATCCTCTTCCGCTTCCGGCGCGGCCTTCGCGGACGCTTCGGCGCGCCTTTCCGAGAGGATGAGGAAAAGGGTCTGCATGACGTCCCGCAGATGTACTTCCCCTAAAGCGGGGCGGTCCGCGGCACCGCCCACGGCCGGACCGGCTTCTTCCGCTTCGAGGCGGGGGAACGCGAGCGAGATCATCGTACGCAGTCTGAGCGGCATCGCGCAGGGGAGGCTGATGAGCACATGGCCGACGGGCCGGCCGCTCTCCGCGGCGCGGGCGGTCAAGCGCACGAGGGCGCCGATCCTTGCGAGCTCTTCAAAAAGCTCCCGCGCGTATCGGCGCGAAGACGCGTCTTCATCGTAAAAAGCGCGTTCATCCGCCGGGGCGCTGACGAGGCTGTACAGACGGCGTTCCCCAAAGCCCGTTTCATCCGCGGCGGGCGCGGGAATACCGGCCGAACAGGCGATGCCGGAAAAGATCCAGTCAAGATCGAGGCCGCAGATGTCTTCGTTGTCAGAAAAGACACTGAAGGCCGCGCCGCTGCCGCCGTCCGGCCCGATCTGCCAGCCCAGGATATCGTTTCCGGGCAGTACCGCCGCGCCGGCGAGAAATCTCCTGCAGGCGTCATCGACTGCGCCGCGGCCGCTGTCCTGCTTCATGATCATGAGGGTGGTCTTTATGCAAGCGTTCATTTCCGATCCGATATGGTCTGTCATTTTCTTTTCTCCTTTTCGCGTTCTGCAAGGGTCCCGTTCATACGGCCTGTCGACGCGCTCGCTTCTTTCGAAGGTCCTGGCACATTCCCGGCGCGCTCGCCGCTCCCGCGGGTCGTGGCACGCTCTGCGGCCGAAAAAAAGATGAAAAAACCGTTGTTTTGACGGCTTTCGAAGACAATGATCCCCTTGGGATCCCACTTCGGCAGTCATCAAAACAACGGTTTTGCCTGACCATATAAAATCAGCGTGCTTATCCTAAACCATTCCGGCCGGAAACGCAAGAGTTTTTTGTTTTTTCCGCGATAATATCTTCAGATGGGCAGCCTGCCGCCCGGACGCCGCGTTCTGCCCTGCTTGGGACCCTTATCCCAAAAGCTCCCTCACCGTCCTCATGATCATGCGGGGGACGGCGCTGAAGCTGTGGCTCTTTTCGACCCTCTCGGTGTACATGTGGCCGTCGTATCCGAAGGTGCCGATGTTGACCACGGGGGCGTCGATGCGGCTGATCAGGTCCTCGGGATGGGTGTATCTCACGCCCCAGGCGGGCATCTCGGCCTTCAGGGCCTCTGCGTCCGAGCCCTCGCCGCAGACGTACATGAAGCTGCTGTCGGAGATGTAGGGATAGAACATCTTTACGCCGATGGGATGGAGCAGGCCTTCTTCCGTGGCGTCAGGACCGCCGGCGGAACAGGCCTTTGCCCTTGCGGTCTCTTCCTCCGCGGCTTCTTTCGCCGCGTCTATCAGGGCCTTTTCCTTTGCGTTCGCTCCGCTGACCTCGACCCTGGGGTAGTAGGTGGAGCCGGGGAATATGATCACCATGGGGCTCTTGTCCGGGTCGCGGCGCCTTGCCTCCTCCGCGGTCTTAAGGCTGAAGGTGCGAAGATCCATGCAGGGCTCGTCTTCGGCGAGCCTCGCTCTGAAGGCGTCGAGCTCTTCCCTGAAGGAGGGGCCCAGCTTTGACTCAAGCTCATCCATGTACTCGCTCCAGAGCAGGACCCTGGTCCTCCAGCTGAGCGGGGGAAGGGCGGCGCCGGCCATCTTCTGCCAGGTCGAATGAGCCTCCCGTACCTGGGCGATGGCGGCATCCATGGCCTCCTCGGCGGCCTTTTTGCATTTTTTGAGCACGTCGGCCGCGCCCATGCCGTACATGAAGACGTTGTAGTATGAGAAGCTGGTCAGGGCGGTCTGGACCGTGTAGCTCTCCTTGGTGTCGGCCTGCTTCAGGGACACCGGCGGCAGGGTGGTCTCGCCCAGCCTGCTGTCGCAGAAGGATGTCCCGTAGCAGATCCTGCGGGTGATCTCCGCCGTGATCAGGTTGGGATCAAGGCTGGCGAATACCTGGCCTACGTGGGCTTCCTTTCCGAAGACCGCAAAGCAGGGCAGGATCTTTCCGATAGAGCCGATGTAGATATAGCGGCTATTGTCGCTCCTTTCCGCGGTCGAATAGTCCGAATTGATGCAGGCTGCGTATTCCAGGCCCAGGGCGTCCTTCATCCTCGCAAGCTCGTCAAGGCAGGAGAAGACTCCGGCGGAGTTGCCCTCTTCGTCGCACTCGCAGACGGCGATGAGGCTCCCGCAGAGCTCTTCGGGATGGCAGGCGAAGTGCTTCATGACCGCCATGTGGGACGCGACGCCGGATTTCATGTCCAGGGCGCCTCTTCCGAACATATATCGGCCGCTCTTGATATCTTCGATGACCTCTCCGCTGACTCCCATGGACTTCAGGGCGTCAGGGAGCCTGTCCGGATCCGTCGCCAGTTCCTTCGCCGCGCCGTAATCCTCGATATCGACGGTGTCCAGGTGGCCCAGCAGGATGACGGCGGAGGGGCTTCCTCCGTTTTTGGTCCCTTTGACCGCAGCGATGACGCTGCTCCTTTTTACGGTGTCGCCTTTGGTTTCGACCAGCCTTACCGCGGGCTGGCCGGGGCAGATCTCTCCGTCCATCCCGGGCCGGGCCCGGTACCATTCATATATGTGTTCAGCGATCCGCTGCTCCTCCCCGGGAGCCTCGGTCACGCTCTTTATATTCACCAGCTCTTTGGTAAGAGCTTCGACTTCTCTGTAAAGATCCATGTTATTTGATACCTCCGTGTGGTATGATCGACGTGTAGAACATACCATTTTCCGGCGGATAATTCAACGTCTGCGGGCAGGATGGGTCCCGCAGCCCCATCACAGGAGGAAACGCTCATGACGTATTTATGGCGCACCGGATCGCCCTTCGGGCAGATCACCATGGCATCGGACGGGACGGCCCTGACTGGCCTTTGGTTCGAGGGACAGAAGTACTTCGCCGCGGGAGTTGCGGAATATGAAGAAAAACACCTTCCGGTCTTTGAGGAGACCGAAAGGTGGCTGTCAGAATACTTTGCGGGAAAGGATCCCGGATTCACGCCGCCCCTCGCCCTTGAGGGCACTCCCTTCAGGAAGGCGGTGTGGGAGATCCTTCTGGAGATCCCCTTCGGTCATGTCACGACCTACAAGGCCGTGGCGCAAAGGGTCCTGGAAAAGACCGGACGACGCACCTCGCCAAGAGCGGTGGGCGGCGCGGTGGGACACAATCCCGTGTCGCTGATAGTCCCCTGCCACAGGGTCCTGGGCAGCGGAGGACGCCTCACCGGCTATGCCGGGGGGATAGAGAGAAAGGCTGACCTGTTGATCTGCGAAAAGGCCGCCGTCGACCGGGCCCTTCTTCAGTCCTGAGCCAGCTTTTTCAGGGTGTCTCCGGTGACCCGGTAGGTGGTCCACTCGTCCATGGGGACCGCCCCCAGGGAGAGATAAAAGTCGATGCTCGGCCTGTTCCAGTCCAGGCACCACCATTCCAGCCTTCCGCAGCCTCTTTCCACAGCGATGCGGGCGAGCTCCTTCAGGGTCGCCTTGCCGACCCCATGGCCTCTGAATTCGGGCAGGATGAAAAGGTCCTCGAGGTAGACGCCGGCTCTGCCCAGGAAGGTCGAAAAATTGTGGAAGAACAGGGCAAATCCCGCTTCCTTTCCGTCAACGCAGGGGAATATGACCTCTGCTTTTTTCTTTTCGAAGATCCACTCCCTCAGAAGATCCTCGGTGGCGACCACCTGATCCCCCATTTTCTCGTATTCGGCGAGGCCTTTTATAAAGCTAAGGATCAGGGCGCAGTCCTTTTCTTCAGCGTGTCTGAACGTGATCTCTGCCATGTATTTCCTCCTGTTTTTTTCGATTATAATCTCCATTTTCTGAGAAAGCAACCGCAGAGATATCCTGACGCGATATCAAAACGCCCCGGGGGGATACGGTCCTCCGGGGCGAATAGGTCATACCATACTGCCGCAGTCGGCGCGGTCTTCAGGCCGCGGTGCGGAGCATCGGGCAGGTACCGGTTAGACCGGGTATGCCTTGTTCTTGACGTCGGCAGCCTTGGCGTCGATGCCGGTCTGCTGGGCTTCCCTGTACTTGAAGAAGTCCATGGCGACCTGGGGGAAGAGTGCGTAGCTGAGCACGTCCTCATCCTGCTGCTTGTAGGGAGCGACCTCCTTCTCGAGCTTCTCCAGCTCGGGCTCGATCAGGTCCGCGGGACGGCAGGTGATGGGAGCCTCGTCTCCGAGGGCCTTCTTCTGCAGCTCCTTGTTCATGGGCATCGGGGTGCGGCCGTACTGGCCCGCGAGGACGCCTCTGGTCTCCTTGGTGATGACCTTGTAGCGCTCGCCCATGAGAACGTTGAGCACCGCCTGGGTACCGACGATCTGGGAGGACGGAGTGACGAGGGGAGGCTCGCCCAGGTCCTTCCTGACCCTGGGGACTTCCTTGAGCACTTCGTAGTACTTGTCCTCTGCGTGCTGCTCCTTGAGCTGGGACATCAGGTTGGAGAGCATGCCGCCGGGCACCTGGTACATGAGGGTCTTGATGTCGACGCCCAGCACCTTGGGGTTCATCAGGCCGGTCTCGAGAGCCTTGTCCCTGATGGGCCTGAAGTGCTCCGCGATCTCCGCCAGCAGGTTCTGATCCAGACCGGTGTCCCAGGGAGTTCCCTTGAACATCTCGACCAGGACCTCGGTGGCGGGCTGGCTGGTGCCCTGTGCCAGGGGGGACATGGCGGTATCGATGATGTCGCAGCCTGCTTCGACGGCCTTGACGTAGGTGGTGGTGGCGAGGCCTGCGGTGAAGTGGGAGTGGAGATCGATGGGGATCTCGACGGTCTTCTTCAGCTCGCTGACCAGCTCATACGCGGGATAGGGCAGCATGAGGCCGGCCATATCCTTGAGGCAGATGGAATCCGCGCCCAGGTCCTGGATGCGCCTTACGATGTCTCTCCAGTAGTCCATGGTGTAGGCTTCGCCCAGGGAGTAGGACAGCGCGATCTGGGCGTGTCCGCCTTCCTTCTTGATGGCCCTTACGGAGGTCTCCAGGTTCCTCAGATCGTTGAAAGCGTCGAAGACCCTGACGATGTCGATGCCGTTGGCGATGGACTTCTGCACGAAGTACTCGACCACGTCGTCGGCGTAATGTCTGTAGCCCAGCAGGTTCTGACCTCTCAGAAGCATCTGCAGCTTGGTGTTCTTGAATCCGTCCCTGAACTTTCTCAGTCTGTCCCAGGGATCTTCCTTAAGGAAGCGCAGGCATGCGTCGAAGGTGGCGCCGCCCCAGCACTCTACCGAGTAGTAGCCGACCTGGTCCATCTTGTCCACGATGGGGAGCATCTGCTCGGTTCCCAGTCTTGTCGCGATGAGGGACTGGGGGCCGTCTCTTAAGACGGTCTCGGTGATCTTCACCGGTTTCTTTGCTATCTTGTCCATATTTTCCATTGATATGCTCCTCTATTTCACTCCGAATATTGCCATGAAGGTGCCTGCAGCAACTGCGGTGCCGATGACGCCGGCCACGTTGGGTCCCATGGCGTGCATGAGCAGGAAGTTGGTGGGATCGTATTCAGCGCCGACCTTCTGGGAGACTCTGGCCGCCATGGGTACCGCGGAGACTCCTGCGGAACCGATGAGCGGGTTGACCTTTCCGTGGGTCAGCTTGCACATGAGCTTTCCGAAGAGGACGCCGGCGGCGGTGCCGAAGGCGAAGGCTACAAGACCGAGAACGACGATCTTGATGGTGTCCCACTTGAGGAAGGCTTCAGCGGAGGTGGTAGCTCCGACGGAGGTCCCGAGAAGGATGACGACGATGTACATCAGGGCGTTGGAGGCGGTCTCGGTCAGCTGACGGACGACTCCGGACTCTCTGAACAGGTTGCCCAGCATGAGCATTCCGACCAGCGGAGCGGTGGAGGGCAGTATGGTGCAGATGACGATGGTAACGATGATGGGGAAGAGGATCCTCTCCTTCTTGGAGACGGGACGCAGCTGCTCCATCTTGATCTTGCGCTCTTCCTCGGTGGTGAGAGCCTTCATGATCGGGGGCTGGATGATGGGTACCAGCGACATGTAGGAATAAGCGGCGACGGCGATGGGGCCCATCAGCGCGGTCTGGCCCAGCTTTGAAGCCAGGTAGATGGAGGTGGGGCCGTCAGCTCCGCCTATGATGGCGATAGCGGCAGCTGCCTTGTCGCCGAAGCCCAGGAGCATGGCGCCCATGTAGGCGGCGTAGATGCCGAACTGGGCGGCGGCTCCCAGAAGGAAGCTCTTGGGGTTTGCGATGAGGGGACCGAAGTCAGTCATCGCGCCGACTCCCATGAAGATCAGGCACGGCAGGATCGCCCATTCGTCCAGCATGAAGAAGTAGTGGAGAAGCCCGCCTTCTTCCATGATGGGCGGATAGATGTTGACCAGCAGCATACCGAAGGATATGGGGACCAGCAGAAGCGGTTCATATCCCTTTGCTATGGCCAGATAGAGGAAGAAGCACGCTACTCCCACCATGACCACATTGCCGACGGTCAGATTGACGAAAGCCGTCTGACTCAGCAGGTTGGCAAGGGTGTTAGAAATATACTCCATTTGAACCTCCGATTACTTGAGGGTCGCTATGACTTCGCCTGCTTCGACCATCTGTCCTTCGGTAACGTTGATGGAGGCTACGACGCCGTCCTGAGGTGCGACCTGGGGGATCTCCATCTTCATTGCTTCGAGGATGATCACGGTATCGCCGGCCTTGACGGCGGTGCCTGCTGCGGCTGCGATCTTGAAGATCTTGCCTGCGGCTCCTGCGGTGATCTTGACGGAACCGGCTGCTGCGGGAGCTGCCTTGGGTGCTGCGGGTGCTGCTGCCGCCTTGGGAGCGGCCTTGGGTGCTGCTGCTCTGGGCGCTGCGGCTCTGGGTGCGGGAGAAGCGGTCTCGCCGGCCTTCTCTACCTGTACCTCATAGGATACGCCGTTTACGGTGATGATATAGTTTTCCATTTATTACTTCCTCCTTATGCTGCGGACCACAAAGCCTTCCGGGTCCTCGCCCCGGGCGCTCAGCGTCGCGTGCAGGGCAGCGGTTATAACTGCAACAAGAATATCCTGATCGTCTTCCTCGTACTCTTCCTCTTCTTCTTCGGGAGCGGCCTGGACGGGGGCGGGAGCCGGCGCTGCGGTAGCGGGGGCTGTCTTGGCCTTGGCCTTGGGCGCTATGTACTTGAAGAGGCTGATGATGAAGGAGATGAATATCAGGACTACGAACACGGTGCCCATTCCGAGCAGGGTGTTGAGGCCTGCGAGCCTGAAGATCTCACCTGTACTCATGATCTTCCTCCGTTACTCCGCAAGGAGCATCTCGAAGGCTGCGAGCACGGTCTTTCTGCTCTCGGCAGGATCGATGGCCTTATCGACGTAGCCTCTGGCGAGGAATCCGGGAAGTCCGGCCTTGCTGAGGTAATCGGCCTTCTTTTCTTCCATCAGTGCCATCTTGTCTTCGGCCTTCTCAAGGTCTGCCTCATAGAGGATCTTGACGGCCTGGTCCTCGGGCATTACCTGGACCTGGGCGGTGTTCCACGCGAAGACGAACTCGGTGCCTAAAGCCTTGTTGTTCATCACCGAGAACGCGGCTCCCATGGCCTTTCCGGTGATCAGGTTGACCTTGGGCATCTCGGCGTAGGCGAAGGCGCCGGCCAGATATGCGGCTGCCTTGGGGAGGGTCTCCTCCTCGCCCTTTGCCTGGGAGAAGCCGGAGGCGTTGGTCAGGGTCAGCAGGGGGATATCGAAGGCGGTGCAGAAGTCGACGAAATCAGCCATCTTCTCGCAGGCTGCAGTGTCAAGCTTCTCGTCCTTGTTGGCGGCGAAGCCTACCACCTTGCCGTCCAGCCTCATGAAGCCGGTGAGAGCGGCGGCCTTCTTGGCGGCGCCGACCTCAAGGTAGGTGCCTTCGTCGGCGATCTGCATCAGGATGTCCTCGGGATCGGAGGCATCGGTGCAGGATACGAGCCTGTTGAGGTCGTCTCCACAGTCCTCTTCGGGGGCGTAATCGTCGCAGGAGAGGGGGAGGTAACCGTAAAGCTCTCTGATATATGCGCAGAGGGATTCCTCGGAAGCGTTCTCGTCGGCGACTTCACCTGCGGGGTCTTCCTTGAGGAACTTGTCTATGACGTTCCTGGCTCCGTCGTACTGTCTGGCAGCGGGCGCGTTGACGAAGATCCTGGCCTTGCCCTCTTCGGTGAGGACGAAGTCGGCCATCCCGGCGGCGACAGCCATGCCTCCGCCGCAGTTTCCGAATACCGCCGCGATCTGGGGGACTACCCCTCTGGCGTCGGACTGGGCCCTGTAGATCTTGCCGTAGGCGTGAAGAGCGTCGGCTCCTTCCTCAAGCCTCAGACCGCTGCAGTCGATGAGGGCGAGGATGGGGGTGCTGGTCTTCATGGCCATCTTGTAGGCGCGCAGGATCTTCTTGGCGTGCATCTCTCCGATGCTCCCGCCCATAACGGCAGCGTCCTGACTGTAGACGTAGACAGGGCGGCCGTTGATGGTGCCGAAGCCGGTCACCACGCCGTCAGAAGGAGCCTTGGCCCCGCAGCTGAAGTCTGTACTGCGTGCCGTAATGCTCTCGCCAAGCTCCATGAAGCTTCCGGCATCCAGTATCAGCCCCAGGCGTCTGTAGGCCGATGTGTTGTTTGTCATGTTGATTCCTCCGTATCTTTGATATTTCTATGACAATGAAATATATATAACCAAACTATACTATAACATATAATTTTGATTTTGCTTCAGGGATTTTCCCCGAGGGCCAAATCCTTATTAATTATTACGAGACCGTGATTTTTCCGGGAATATTCAGGCGAAAGGAGAATCGTTGAGAAATAATGACCGAACACGCCGGAATGAGCCGCGATTATCACGGAAGGCTGAGGTCAGCCTCTTCTTTCGTACTCTATCGCGTCAGCGCATTCGGCGGCATATTCGGGGCTCACCACGTCCGAAACGAAGGCGAGGGCCATGTCTATGCCCGCGGATACCCCGGCGGAAGTGTAGAACTTCCCGTCCTTCACCCAGCGGGATACCGGATCCCAGCTCACCGCGTCGCTCTGGGAGCTGGCCCAGCCGAAGGCTCTGTGGTTGGTGGCGGCCTTTTTTCCGTCCAGAGCGCCGGTCTTTGCCAGCAGGGCGGAGCCAGTGCAGACGGTCAGGCAGTATTCGGATCTTTCCGCGATGGTCTTTATCAGGTCCGTGAGCTCCCTGTCGTTGACCCCGGTCCGGGTGCCGAATCCCCCGGGGATCAGCCAGACCTGGCCGAGGCTCTCATCGGTGACTTTCTCGGTATCTATGCGCAGCCCCTGGTGGTTGCAGACGATCCCGCCCCGGATGGATCTGAAGGAGATCCGGGCGTCGGGGATGCGGCAGAGGACCTCCACCGGGCCGAAAACGTCGAGGGCCGTAAAGTCGTGAAAAAGCAAAATGTTGATCTTCATCGCTTCCTCCTTCCCCGCAGGATATGCAGGGCGCAAACAGTATATCATTTTAAGGATTTTGGGCAAGTATCCGGGAGGAAATATTATGAATTTTCTTACGATATTATTTTAGAAAAGGATCTTTCGGCCATGTCCCGGGCCCTGGTCAGCGCTTTCTGTTCGTGGCGGAGACAATTATGATGAGGACGCTCATGGATGCGATGGACGCGAAGACCATGTTCCAGCCCATCCTTCTGAGGAAGAACCCGTAGATCACGCTCTGGACGGCCGCTCCCATGTAGGCGCTGAAATCCAGCACTCCCGAGGCGGTGGCGGTGAAGACCCTTCCGCCGATGTCGCAGGCGTAGGAGAAGGCGCAGCCGTTGATGGCGTAGACCGCGAAGCCCGCGGTGAAGAGGACGGCGCTCACCGCAGCGCTGCCGGCGGCGGTGGTCGGGTCGAGGAAGATGAAGGCGGTGATCGACGCTGCGAGGACGCCTCCGCAGGCGATGACCGCGGGGAGCCTGTCGTGGGGAGTGAACCTGTCGGTCAGCACCGGCAGGACGAAGGTCCCGATGCCCATGCCCACGGGGAAGGCCAGGGACTGGAGAAGGCCTGCGGTCACGTCCACCCCGAACCTGTCGCTGAAATACAGGGGGATCCAGGTGACCATGCCGTAGCGGGTAAGGCCGGTGATGAAGATTATGAACATCCAGGCGTCAAAGCGCCTGTTCTTCAGAAGATAAAGATAAGGATAGAGAGCGCCCTTTTCTCTGACCAGCTCCCTCATCCGCCGCTCGCTTTCGGCGGTCTGGGGGTCTTCGGCGGAGAATTCCGGAAGGCCGACGTCCGAAGGGGACTCCTTTACCAGCAGCTTGTAGACCGCCAGGACGGTCAGCGGGACGATCCCCGGGACTATGAAGCAGCTGCGCCATCCGAGAGACGGCAGCAGCTTCAGCGAAGCCGCCACCATGATCATCCCCAGGGCCTGCCCGAAGCCGGAAAAGGCGTTGGCAAAGCCGGTGGCGAAACCGTGCCTTCTGCCCGGCCACCAGCGGGAGAGGAGGGCGAGGCCGGGTCCCCAGGCCATGGACTGAAAGAATCCGTTGAAGGCCCAGATCACCGCCATGGGGAGGAGGCTTTTTTGAAAGGACATCAGGATGTTGCAGACCGGAGACAGCAGGGCGGCGATGACGATGAACCTTCCGATCCCCACGATCTCGGAGAGCCTGCCGTTGACCAGCTGGCCGATGCCGTAGGCCCAGAAGAGGGAGGACGTGAGGATGCCTATGTCCTTCGTGTCCCATCCCATGTCGTCCATGATCGCCCCGGCCGCGTTGCCCAGGTTGAGCCTGCAGCAGTAGAGGGTCATGTAGAGGAGCGAGAACATGATGAGGCAGCGCCAGGCGTATTTACTGAAGAGCCTGCGCTGCTGTGGGGTGTAGCCCAGCTGTAGATCGTCGTTCATTTTCCTGACCTTCGCTTTCCCTGGTCCTTCGGATATTACGGGCGGGGATCTAAAATGCGGCCGATACCTGCACACGCACCGCAATTTGTATTATAATACATGTACGCCGCTGCCGGCGATGCATACCGGAAAGAAAAGGTAATAATATGATATTCGAATATATTCAGACCGAATCCACACAGGAGGACATGAAGGAGCTCTTCAAGGCGGGGGAAGCGCGGATGTTCGACGCCGTCTTCGCCCTCAGCCAGACCGGAGGAAAGGGACGCTACGGCAGGTCCTTCTTCTCGCCGGAGGGAGGCCTCTACCTGAGCATACTCCTTCCCTATGAGGAGCCAGGCACCATCACCTGCGGGGCCGGAGCCTGCGCAGTCAGGGCCATCGCCCGGACCACCGGAAAGGACCTTCGGATCAAGCCGGTCAACGACCTTTATATGGACGGAAGAAAGATCGCCGGGATCCTGGCCGAGGCGGTCACCGATCTGGAAGGAAAGCCTCTGGCTGTCGTCCTGGGCATAGGCATCAACCTGATCGCCCCCGAAGGCGGCTTCCCCGAAGAGATCAGAAACAGGGCCGGAGCCCTTTACGCCAACGCCTCCGAGATCGGCTGGATCGGCGGCAGCAGGAACGCGGCCTTCCACGAGAACGATTTCGCGGATCTTCTCCTCGCCGGCCTGAGGAGCCAGCTGATGTACGCCCTCATCGCCGAGTTCAGAAAGCTCACCGACCCCGACGAGTCCCCGAGGCTCCTCGAAGAATACGAAAAGCTTCTGCTCACCGACTGGCCGGGCAAGGACAAGGAGGACGAATACGGCAACCCCCTGCCAGAGCCCGCGCCCGAGGAAGAAAAAGCCCCCGAAGCGGAAGAGCCTCAGGAGCCTTAGCGTTTATTTCAATCTTTAGAATCCCGAAAGGTCCAGCACGACCTTGAGCATGTTGCCGCGGTCGTTGGAAAGGTCCTCGAAGGCCTTTGCTGCATCCCTGGCAGGATAGGTGTGGGTGATGACCCTGTCTAATGGGGTCTCGCCCCTGCCCAGCATGTCTATGACCGCCCTGAAGTCCCGCTCCAGGGAGTTGCGTGACCCGAATATATTTAGTTCCTTCTTCTGGATCAGCGTAAAGTTGAAGTCCAGATTTTTTTTGCCTACGCCGATGAGGACGACCCTTCCGCCGAAGCAGGCCGCGTCGATGCAGTTCTGAAAGGTCGATGGAAGGCCGACCGCTTCGATGGCCGCGTCGAACCCGTCGCCGTCCGTAAGCTCCATGACCTGCTCCATGAAGTGCTCCGGACCGTCGTTGAGTATGGTCCCGTCGCAGACCCCCATGGCCTTCGCCATGTCCAGCTTCCCCTGCATGATGTCCGCCGAATAGACCCTGGCGCCCTTTTTCTTTGCCGCCGCGGCCGCCAGGACCCCTATGGTACCGGCTCCGACGATGAGCACCCTGTCCCCCGGTTTAACGTCCGCCCTGCTGACCCCGTGCCAGCTGATGCAGTAGGGCTCCACCGCCGCCAGCAGCCTGGGATCCGCTCCCTTTCCGTCGTAGACCCTCTCTTCGGGGATCACGAAGTACTCGCTGAAGGCGCCGTCCCTCTGGCAGCCCAGGGTCTGGTTGTCGGTGCAGGCGTTGACCAGGCCTCTTCTGCAGGAATAGCAGCGGCCGCAGTTGAAATAGGGGTTGCAGGTGACGATCATGCCCTTCTTAAGGCCATAGGCGTTGTTCTCGTCGCATTCCAGGATCTCGGCCGAAAGCTCGTGGCCGGGGATCCGGGGATAATCGAAGTAGGCGAAGGTCCCCCGGTAGGAGCCCAGATCAGAGCCGCAGATCCCGCCGTAAAGGAGCTTGAGCAGCACCTCTCCCTTTTTTCTTTCCGGCATGGGGACTTCCCTTATGCTCACCTTTCCCGGCGCGTCGATGTATATCGCTTTCATTTCGTTCTCCTTATCTGTATATCAAAGGTCTTCGAGCCCGAAGGCTTTTTTGCATTCATCCAGAAGGGCTGCCGCCCGTTCGTCCGTCAAGTGGTCCGCTCTTCTTGCGGTCTCCCACAGGCCGCTCACGAGAGCCGCCTCCTTTATCGCGAAGGCCGTGGCGTTCTCCGGACCGGAGAAGATGACGGCGGCCTTTTCCTTTATGAAGGACGCTCCTCCCCAGGGCATGGGGATCGCCAGCAGGCTGCCCTCCATGACCTCGAACTGGCCGACGTCTTCGGCCAGGACGTCCCTGTCCTCCCGCCTGTAGATGCGCATGAGAGGCCTGCAGTATCCAAGGAAGGTCTCAAATTCCAGCTTCAGCCTGTCGACCATGGCCGGGTCCTCGATATATATGCTGCTGGACCCTGCGGGATCGCTGCCGACGGAGCCTCCCAGGATGGCGCCGACGCCCGGAGCGACGAACCTGGTCTGGCGGAACAGGTCGTCCCTGAGCCTGGGGCAGAACCAGGGGTCGATGGCCCCCGACATGTACAGCGGCATCCATTCCCTGACCGCGTCGATCATCTCGCCCAGGCTCCTGTTGATGCTGTGGATCATCGTGATGGTGCCGCTGGCGCAGGTGAATCGGGACATGAGGCCCAGCCAGCGCCCGGCGAACTCCGGATCTTCGGTCATCCAGCTCATGTCCTCGTCGGAGTAGAGCAGCATGCGGACGGGTCCGGGAGCCTGAAGGACCTCTTCGAGGAACCTGATGACGGCCTGCCGCCGGCCTTCACTGCCGTAATAGAAGACGTTGGCGGTGCGCCGGCCGGGCTCTTCTTCAGCTCCGCTGAACATCCCGGTGGATGATACTGTCTCGCCCTTGGCGCCCCCTGCCGTGGTCCGCGCGCCGCAGGCCGGATCCTTTCCCGCAAAGAACGGGGCCTCGACGGTCTCGCTGGTGAGCCAGGCCGAGATCAGCGCAGCCTGGGCTGAGGGCCTTTTGGGCCAGCTCCTGCCGGGGCAGATCACATCCTCCGCGCCCTTGATCTGGAAGGGCTCCTTTATCTTCCTCGCGAAGAGCTCTGACACGGGCTCAAGGAAGGACTTCTGCCTGGGCAGGCCTCTCTGGCCGGAGCGTATCCTGCTGATGTGGGAGCTGTCGAAATTCAGGGCTTTGGCAAGGGCGGTGTTGCTGGTGTCCGTCAGCTTCATCAGGAAATCGAGCTTTTCTCCTATGTAATTGGCAGGCATGGGGAGCCTCCTTCCCTTATATTCGGTCGGTCCGTAGTCTGCCGCCGGTTTTGGGGAAGGCCGCGGCTGCGGATCATAGATCATTGTAACATATATACACGTCCGGCGATGTCCCGATCGCAAAAAACGCCCTGCAGGCCGTCGTCAGGAGAGTAGTGATTTTCGCCTGCGCTCCCCATCTCGCTCATCCGGCCGTCCGGATAAGTGTCACAGAAAATGACAGTATTTTGACATTGACAAAGTGCCCGGCTCCATTGTATTTCCAACGTTTGAACCAATATAATCAATATGTGGACAGCTGTATACCTCTGATCCCCGGGGCGGCCTGTCCCTCCGGGCGCACCGGCGCCCTGCCCCGGGGATCCTGCCGTTTACAGGCCTATATTCCCGCGCGGTCATCCGCGCGAGTATTCATTTCGATAAATATAATATGCGGGCGTCAGCCCGAAAAAAGAAGGGACCTTCAGCGGCAGCAAGACCATCACCATCACCTGCGGCACCGAGGGCGCGGTCATCTACTACACTACCGACGGGTCCGACCCCGCCCTGACTACGGCGGCGGCGCTGGAATACAGCGGCGGATTCAGGATCGACAAGACGACCACCGTGGCCGCCATAGCGGTAAAGGACGGCTGGCTGGACAGCGAAGTGGTCCGCGGGGTGTATACCCTTAAGGAGAAGCCTTCGGGCGGCGGCGGAGGCTCTTCTGCCCCCGCAAAGGCCGAGGAGCCCTTCGTAAATCCCTTCAAGGACGTGAAGCAGGGCGACTGGTTCTATGATGCGGTCATGTGGGCCGTAAAGAACGGAGTCACCGACGGCGTCACGCCCACTACATTCTCGCCGAGCGGATCGGCGACCAGGGCACAGACCGTGACCTTCCTCTGGTGGGCGGCGGGCTGTCCTGAGCCGGGGATCGGCGAATGTCCCTTCGAAGATGTCCCCGCCGGGGCCTACTACCGCAAGGCGGTCCTCTGGGCGTACGAGAACGGGATCACCGACGGGACCAGCGAGACCACGTTCAGTTCTGATGACGTCGTCACCCGCGCCCAGACCGTGACCTTCCTCTACAGGTACATGAAGCTCAAGGGCGAGGGCTTTGAGGGACTGTGGTCCTTCGAGCTGGAGTTCTCCGACGTCGACGAGATCCCCGAATATGCCCTTGAGGCCTTCAGCTACGGTGTCATGAAGGGCGTCATCGAGGGCGACGGAGGCAGGCTCCTTCCCAACGGAAGATGCACCAGAGCCCAGATCGTGACCATGCTCTCAAGATATTTCGCGGAATAAAAGGCCTTAAGCGCGGCCCTTGAGGCCGATCCGCGGGGCGTCAATACGGGACCGGGATCCTTTCCGGTCCTGTTTTTTCTTGCGGCGGGCGGTATGCGCTGATAAAATCATGATAAACAGGAGG
>JAFRQL010000052.1 GCA_017428655.1 Bacillota bacterium
ATGCGATGTGGGTGACTCAAAGGTGGGGCCTGCCGCCGAGTGCCCGCAGGCGGATGGGACAGATGCCTTTGAGGCAGGACCCGCCGAAGCGCCAGGACCCCGAGCGGGGGAAATGCGTCCCCGAGCAATAACTATGACCAAGGAGGACCTTCATTGGCAGAACGCAAAAAAGAGATATCAGATCAGATCATTGCCCTGGCAGCCATGAAGGCGGTCCTTTCCACCGAAGGAGTCTCCGAGATGGTCGACACAGGCGACACCATGAGCTTCAACAAGCTCCTGGGCATCGAGAGCGGCCTCCTCAAGGGCATAAAGATAACCAGGCAGAACGAAGGACTGGAAGTAGACGTAGCCCTCAACGTCCGGTTCGGGACTCCCATCCCCCAGACCGCCTGGAACATACAGGAAAACGTTAAGAACAAGATAAACGCCTTTACGGACACACCGGTCGTGAAGGTCGACGTGCACATCGCCGGTGTGACAGAATGACCGGGAGAGATCATATGCGCAGAACCGAAGCAAGAGAAAACCTCATGATGCTCATCTTTCAGATGGACGCCCAGCAGGACAGGTCCGAAGAGGCCATCAACGCCTTCAAGAGAAACTACATGTTCGAATCGGACCAGCTGGGGTACTTCGACACGGTGCTCGGCAGGTACCTTCTCAACTCAACGGAGATCGACGACATCATCGAAAAGAACTCCAGCGGCTGGCACCTTTCCAGGATGGCCAAGGTGGATCTTGCAGTCTCAAGGCTCGCAGTCACCGAGCTCTGCTTCATGGACGGAGCGGAGGAGAGCTTCAGAGCCCCGACGGGAGCCGCAATCAACGAGGCGGTGAACCTGGCAAAGAAATACGGATCCGAGGAATCGGGCAGATTCGTCAACGCGGTCCTGGGCAAGATCGCAAGGAGCAGGAGCTGATGACCCTCTATCTCGGGATAGACAGCAGCAACTATACCAGCTCGGCGGCCCTGGTCACCGAAGACCATGAGATCATCTGCGACAGCAGAAGGCTCCTCAGGGTCAAGGAAGGAGAGAAGGGCCTACGCCAGTCCGACGCGCTTTTTCAGCACTGGGAGAACCTGCCGGCTCTCTTGGAGCCCATCCTGGAAGAGCACAGGGCAGAGATCGCGGGAGTCTGCGCTTCCTCAAGGCCCAGACCCGCCGAAGGTTCCTACATGCCGGTCTTCAATGCCGGGACAGCCCTGGGAAAGACCATCGCCGGGGCCCTGGGAGTTCCGTATGCAGAGACCAGCCATCAGGAGGGCCACATCGCTGCGGCGGCAAGGGGAAGCGGACTTAACGTCTCGCAGCCTCTTCTTTGCGCCCATCTGTCCGGCGGTACCCTGGAGTTGGTGTCCTCAAGGGAAGGCGTCATCACCATCGAGGCCGCGACCAAGGACATATCCTACGGCCAGCTCCTGGACAGGGCGGGAGTCGAACTGGGCTTTCCGTTCCCCGCGGGCAAATACATCGACGAAGCGGCCATGTCCTATGTGCCTGAAAGGCGTCAGAATCCCTTCTGCCGCATTTTTGCCGACGAGACGGGTCTGAACCTGTCAGGCCTTGAGACCCAGCTCAAATCGAAGATGAGAGGCTTTGAGCTCCCCGAGCTCGCCTATTACCTGATGGACAGGATCAGCGAGAGCTTCGTGAAGATCACCGAGACCGCGAAGGAAAGTACCGGCATAGACAAGGTCCTGGTAACCGGCGGAGTCGCGTCCAGCACATTCCTCAGAAGCTACTGCAGAGACCACGGCAAAGACTACGTATTCGGTGAGCCCAGGCTGTGCTCTGACAACGCGGTCGGCTGTGCCATCATCGGAGCGGGGATCTTTTCCGGCACCGGGGAGGCAAGACCATGAGGCCGGTCTCGGTATCCCAGCTCAACGGGTACATAAAAAGGACCCTGGCGACGGATCCCATACTGTCCGCGGTTACGGTGAGGGGCGAGATCTCCAAGCTCACCTTCCACAGCAGCGGCCACGTGTATTTCACCCTGAAGGACGAGACCAGCAGGCTCAGCTGCTTTCTTGCGGCGGACAGGGTCCCGGGCCTTCGCTTTGAACTGGACGAGGGCATGGAGATCCTGGCCGAGGGCAGTGTGTCGGTCTACGAGCGGGGAGGCTACTACTCCCTGAACATAAGATCGGTGGAAGCAGCGGGCGAGGGCGCTCTCAACGCGGCTTTCGAGAAGCTCAAGGCAAAGCTCTCCGCCGAAGGCCTCTTCAACGAGAATCTCAAGAGGAAGCTCCCGGCTTTTCCAAGGCTCATCGGCGTTGTGACTTCTCCTACGGGAGCAGCGGTCCACGACATCATAACTACCGTCAAACGCAGGGATCCTCTGGCGGACATACTGATCTATCCCTGCCTCGTTCAGGGGCCCGGAGCCGCGGCGTCGGTATGCGCGGGCGTCGAGGCTCTCAACCGCCGGTTCCCGCAGATCGACGTTCTGATCGTAGGAAGGGGCGGTGGCTCTAAAGAAGACCTTTGGACCTTCAACGAAGAGTCCGTTGCAAGGGCTGTCAGGGCTTCAAATATCCCCGTGATCTCAGCCGTGGGCCACGAGGTGGATGTGACCATCTGCGATCTTGCTGCCGACGTCAGGGGCGCCACTCCCACGGCGGCCGCGGAGCTCGCGGTGCCCCAGCTCAGCGTCTATACCGACGCGATGAAGGCATCCTCCCCGGAAAAGCTTGGGATGATCCTTTCCCAGGCTCTGGAATACAGCGGCCAAAGGATGATATCCGCCATGAGGCAGTGCTCGTCGGGGCTGGAGGCTCTGGCTTCGTCCTCAAGGCTTAGGACCGAAAGGGGGCTCGCTGACGCGGAGGCTGCGGTAAAGGCTCTGTTCACCCGAAAGGAGCTGGATCTCAAGCTGGCCAGGGCGTCACTTGACGGAGCGGATCCCCTTGAGATACTCAGGCGGGGCTATACCGCGGTAAAAGGCGCCGACGGGACCTGGACCGGCAGCGCGGCAAGGATAAAGGACGGCGACAGGATCAAGGTCGTTTTCGGCGACGGCATCCTGAACTGCCTTGTGGAGGGAAGAGAGATATGAGCGAAGAAAAGAATGCTCCCGAAGAAAAGATGACCTTTGAGGAGGCTCTGGCCGCCCTCGAGGACGCGGCTGAAAAGCTCAGGAGCGGAAGGCTCGGACTGGAAGAATCCATAGACGTTTACGATAAAAGTATTATGTATTATAAACAGTGCGAGCAGATCCTCAAGGAGGCCCGCCAGAAGATCATGATATTTGACCCCGTGACAGGAGAGACAAAGGAGTTTGAATGATGAAAAGTCCTGAATATACCAGACTTAAAAAGCTCGTCGACGCCCACATCCTGGACTATCTTCCCGACATCGATCCCAAGAGCAAGACCCTCTACGAAGCCATGAGCTACAGCCTCACCGCCGGCGGCAAAAGGCTCAGGCCGATCCTCTTCCTGTACGCCATGGAGTTCGGCGGCATGGAGAACGTCACCGAGGGACTTCCCTATGCCTGCGCCATCGAGTACATCCAGACCTATTCCCTGATCCACGACGATCTTCCCGCCATGGACAATGACGACCTGAGAAGAGGCGTTCCCACCAATCACAAGGTCTTCGGAGAGGCCATGGCCATCCTCGCCGGCGACGGGCTCCTTTCTGCGGCCTACGAGGTCATGGGAAAGGACATGCTCCTATATCTTGACGACAGCGAAAAGCTCAAGAGAAGGGTCAGGGCGTACTACGCCATAAGCAAGGGCACCGGCTGCAGAGGCATGGTCGCGGGCCAGGTGGCGGACGTTGAGAACGAGCGGAAGGTCTGCTCCGCCGAGATGCTGGACTACATCCACGACAACAAGACCGCCGCCTTCATAAGGGCCAGCGTAAT
>JAFRQL010000053.1 GCA_017428655.1 Bacillota bacterium
CCGATGAAGGTCATGCACACCGACAATACCGGCATCTTCAGTCCCAATCCCGGCTATTCGGACAAGGAGGTCGACGCCATCCTCGAAGAGGCCTGGAGGACCACCGACGACAAGGCCAGAGAGGAACTGATAACCAGGGCTCAGGAGGAGTGGCTCAAGGACACGGTCTACATCCCGATGTTCTTTGCCTACAACTTCCAGGCTTATAACGGCGAAAGGCTCAAGGGGTTCTTTGAAGTCGACGCCAACTCCATGAGCTTCAACCTGACCTCAAGGCTGAGGAACGCGGATATCGCGGCGGATGAATAGAACGTCATTAAACCTTGGCTCAGTAAATAAATATACATGCGGGATTTTTGTATATGTAAACAATTCGCTCATAATGCGGCAGGAAAAATGACGATGAAAAGGACCTTCAGCCCGCATAATAAACGACTGCTATATGGATACACGAAATATTTTTCATGATTTTTATATAGTTTGTTGAATACGAATAAATTGATGCGTGATCAGTGGTTTGCAACGTACAACTTTACCCTTGACATCTCCTTCCAAGAGAATTATATTAACAACTAATACATCACTTTAAATGAGTGAGTGAAGTGTGCGGGGGATATTCCCCCGCATCGGTTATTCAATATCTTGAAAGGAGAAAGAACCATGAAAAAGCGCAGTATCGCTCTCATGCTCGTCATGGTGATGGTCCTCACTACCTTGCTCTCCGCCTGCGGAGGCGGAACGACCCCCGCAAAGAAAGAGGAAAAGGTCCTGACCGTTGCCTCGAACATGAACATGACTACCACCGAGCCCTGGAAGTCCACCACCGACGGTGACTACTATATCTTCTATCAGATATACAGCCGCCTGGTACAGACCGACTTCAGAGGCAATTATTATCCCGATCTGGCCGACAGCTGGGAGTGCGCCGACGACGGCGTCACCTGGACCTTCCACCTGGAGAAGAACTTCCCCTGGCAGAGAGGAAACGATCTGTTCGGAAATGACCTGGTACAGGTCACCGCGGACGACGTAAAGGCCACTCTGGAATACGTGATGGATCCCGCCAA
This sequence comes from Bacillota bacterium, assembly GCA_017428655.1. Lineage (GTDB taxonomy): Bacteria > Bacillota > Clostridia > Peptostreptococcales > Anaerovoracaceae > RGIG2707. Next base: position 1,068 of record JAFRQL010000053.1, read on the forward strand.
CGCCTGTACAAGGCTTGACGATCTGGCTTCCACCATCGCATCCATCGAGGTAGTAGACGACAAGACCATAAAGATCGTCACCAAGGACATCGACGTCCTGCTCCTCTACAAGATGGCAGCCATCTGCATCATGCCCAAGAAGGGCATCGACGAGGGCTGGGATTTCGCTTCCAAGCCCGTCGGCTCCGGCGCCTTCAAGTGGGACAGCAACATAGTCGATACCCAGGTGGTCCTCGTTGCTAACGAAGACTACTACATCAAGCCCAATATCGACAAGGTCATCTACAAGTTCGTAACCGAGACATCCGTCGCAGCCATGGCCCTTGCCAATAAGGAAGTCGATTTCGTGACATATTTCGCTTATAACGAGATGCCCACCATCCAGGGCCACGACTTCATCGAGGTCTACAGCGGAAGCTCCACCTGCCGCTGGGCTGCAATGAACGTGACCTACGATCTCTTCAAGGACGTAAGGGTCCGCCGCGCCATTGCATCCTACATCGATATGGACGCTCTCGTGGCAGCCGTATATCCCGATGACGGGACCGGCGTCGTTCAGGCAGTAAGGGCCTACGGCCAGATCCCGCCTGAAAATGCCGGAGGCGATCAGGAGAGGGCCAAGAAGGTCACTCCTCCCTACGATCCCGCCGCGGGCGACAAGCTGATGGAAGAGGCCGGCTGGAAGAAGAACGCCAAGGGCATTTGGGAGAAGGACGGACAGACCTTCACCTTCGATATCCAGGTCGGCACCAACGATCCTATCCGTCTCAACTGCTCCGTGCTGATGGCGACCATGCTCAATGACGCGGGCTTCGAATGCCAGTCCAAGGCCGTTGAGTGGGGAACTCACCTCTCCGACCTCTCCGCAGGAAACTGCGCTATGTACATCGTAGGCGGCTACTCCGGAGTCGACGGCCCCATGAAGGTCATGCACACAGACAACACCGGCTCCTTCAGCCCCAACCCCGGCTACTCCAACCCCGAGGTCGACGCTCTGCTTGAGAAGGCATGGAAGACCACCGATGATGACGCAAGGGCGGAGCTGATCATGCAGGCTCAGGAAAAGTGGCTCTATGACACCGTGTTCCTGCCCATGTATCACGCTTACAACTTCCAGGCCTACAACAAGGACAAGGTCAAGGATTTCTTCGTCAACGGATGCACCAATATCGAATTCAACCTGGTATCCGAGCTGCGCAACGTAGACGTAGACATGTCCAAGTAATATATCATCAAGTATTTTGTAAGGTCCGGCAGCGCTCTCGGGCTCTGCCGGACCTGCCAGCGCCCTGCATTTTTGCGGGGCAGCTCATTTTTGACCGGATCTTCCGCTCACAGGCGGTATGCCCGGTCCAAAGGAGGCTCATATGTGGGCATATATAGTAAAGAGACTGCTGCAGGCGATACCGACCCTGCTCATGATCTCCTTCCTCATATTCTCACTGCTGTATATCACGCCCGGTGATCCCATCGACCTGATACTCAGCACCGAGAACATGAAGATAACTCCCGAGACCAGAGCTGCGATCGAGCACGAATGGGGGCTTGACAGGCCGTTCCTTGAGCGGTACTTCAGCTTCATATTCAACGCCATGCGCGGCGATCTGGGAACGTCATATCAGACCGGCCAGGACGTCTTTCAAGAGGTCATGGCGAGGATGCCTGCGACCCTCAAGCTGACGGTCGTCTCCATGATCCTGGCTTTGATGATATCGCTGCCCCTTGGCATGCTTGCCGCCCTTAAGCATAACAGCATCTGGGATTCCCTCGCGACGGTGCTGGCGACGGTGGGAGTCGCGATGCCCAGGTTCTGGTTCGGCCTCATGCTCATCATACTGTTCTCGTTCAAGCTGGGCTGGCTGCCTTCAATGGCCTACGCGACCATCAGGGACGACGGGTTCTTCAAATTCCTGAGGGCGATAATCCTTCCCGCCAGCTCCCTTGCCCTCGGCAACGCCGCGACCCAGACCCGTATGATCAGGTCCAGCATGCTGGAGGTCCTCGGCCAGGATTATGTGCGCTATGCCCGCAGCAAGGGCCTGAAGGAGAAGTTCGTCATCTGGGGCCACGCCTTTAAGAACGCCATGATCCCCGTCATTACCATCGTCGGCGGAGAATTCGGAGGTCTTCTGGGAGGCGCCGTGGTAACCGAGCAGATCTTCTCGTGGCCCGGAGTCGGAAGGCTCGCGGTCAATTCCATCTCAAAGAGGGATTATCCCATGATCCAGGGCATAACCCTTCTTCTGTGCACGGTATTCCTCATGATCAATATCCTTGTGGACATAAGCTACGCGCTGATCGATCCGCGCATCCGCTTCGTCTCCAGAAAGCAGTAGGAGGTGCTGAAGATGAGTGATGAACTTAAGAACGCAGCCGCCGAAGAACTGCTGGCCGAAGAGACCGTAAAGGACGAAGGTGACATCGGGTTCGAGTCGCTCCCCGTGACCAGCTACTGGCAGGACGTCGTCCGGATGTTCCTGAAGAACCGGATCGCGGTGGTGGGACTGGTGATGTTCCTGGTGATCGTCTTCATGTGCTGCGCAGCTCCGCTGTTCACTAACTACGATCCCGTCAGCGACATCGAGTACTACAACGTCAAGCAGCCCCCCGGGGGAGCACATCTTCTGGGCACCGACCACATCGGAAGGGACGTCTGGGCAAGGCTCCTCTACGGCGGACGGACGTCGGTCCTTACCGGCGTGCTGGTGGCGCTCTTTGCGGCGGCCATCGGCGTCACCATAGGACTGGTCGCCGGGTATTACGGCGGCACGGTGGACGCGCTCCTCATGCGCTTTACCGACATCATGCTGTCCTTCCCGTTCCTGATCCTGGCCATCGCCATCATGGCGGCCCTCGGTTCCAGCCAGAGGAATATCATAATATCCCTGGCGGTGACCAGCTGGCCGGGCTTTGCAAGGCTCACCAGGAGCCAGGTCCTGGCCATAAAGAACAGCGAATACATCGAGGCTGCCAAGGTGGCCGATTTCTCCAATCCCAGGATCCTGTTCAAGCATGTGCTCCCTAACTGCATGGGCACCATAATAATCCAGCTGACCCTGACCATCGGCGGAGCCATCCTCTCCGCGGCGGGCCTTGCCTATCTGGGCATGAGCCCCAACGTGGCCAAGCCTGAATGGGGCGCCATGCTCAACGACGGAAAGCCCTATCTCAGGACCCATCCCTATCTTACGACCATACCGGGGGTAGCGATCTCGATCACCGTCCTTGCCATCAACTGGATAGGCGACGGCCTCCGCGACGCCTTCGACCCGAAGATGAGAAAGTAGGTGCAGATCATGGACGAAAAGTATCTTGAAGTTAAAAATCTGCGCACCTATTTCAACACTCCCGAGGGCGTAGTAAAGTCCGTGGA
>JAFRQL010000054.1 GCA_017428655.1 Bacillota bacterium
ATTGGTAGTGCCTAGGGGAGTCGAACCCCTGATTCCAGCGTGAGAGGCTAGCGTCTTGACCACTTGACCAAGGCACCATATGAAGTTTTCAGAACATTTGGTATTATACAGGCTGTTTTGGACTTTGTCCAGCAGTTTTTTGTCATTATCGATATTTTTTTGTTAGCCTCCCCGGGCCCGGAAAAAGAGGGTCCGGATCCCCCTGAGGCTTAAGATAACAAGCCTTTCATATTTTGCGGCGGAGCATTTTGTGTGTTACAAATCCGGGCTTTTCTGTTACAATATTGTGGGTCGTTATGCAGAGAGGTATTCGCCCGGCCCGCAAAACAACAGAAAGGTAAACTGTCATGGACTACGATAAGCTTGCAGAGCTTCTTTTCCCTAATATCACCAAGACTCCGGAGGACTACGAGAAGGAATATCCTCCCAGAGATCTTCCCGAAGGCGCCATGGTCACCAGGATGGCGCCCAGCCCCACCGGCTTCATACACCTGGGCAATCTCTACGGCGCTCTGGCCGACGAAAGGCTGGCCCACACCACCGGAGGCGTCTGCTTCCTGCGCATAGAGGACACCGATGAAAAGCGCGAGGTGGAAGGCGCCGTGCCCGTGCTCCTCGATACCCTGAGCTACTTCGGCATCAGCTTCGACGAGGGCGCGAACAAGGACGGCGAGAGCGGAGCATACGGTCCCTATACCCAGAGCAAGAGGGCAGAGATCTATCAGGCTATGGTAAAGCACCTGATCCGCCAGGGCAAGGCCTATCCCTGCTTCATGACCGAAGAGGAGCTGGACGAGATCCGCGAAGAGCAGAAGGCCGCCAAGCTGGATCCGGGCATCTATGGAAGCTACGCCCGCCACAGAGACCTGACCTATGAAGAGGTCGAGGCCCGCATCAAGGCCGGGGAGGAGTTCGTCATCCGCCTTAGGTCCAACGGCGACGCATCGAGATATTTCAAGGTCAGCGACGCCATCCGCGGCACCATCTCCATGCCCGAGAACGTCCAGGACGTGGTCATCCTCAAGAAGACCGGGCTCCCCACCTATCACTTCGCCCACGTGGTGGACGATCATCTCATGCGCACCACCCACGTCGTCAGAGGCGAGGAGTGGATGGCCTCAGTGCCAATCCACGTGCAGCTCTTCGAGGCCATGGGATGGCCAGTGCCCGTATTCTGCCACAACACCGTCCTCATGAAGATCGATGAGGAGACCGGGCAGAAGAGGAAGCTCTCAAAGCGCAAGGATCCCGAGCTCTCGCTGGAGTATTACAAGAAGCAGGGGTATTTCCCCGAGGCCGTCAGGGAATACCTGATGACGATCCTCAACTCGGATTACGAGGAGTGGCGCATCGCCAATCCCGACGCGGACTACCGCACCTTCGCCTTCTCCCCCTCCAAGATGAGCGATTCCGGTACGCTCTTTGACCTGAGCAAGCTCAACGACGTCTCAAAGGACGTCCTGGCCAGAAAGAGCGCGGAAGAGATCTACGACTTCATGACCGGCTGGGCAGAGGAATACCATCCCGACCTTTACAGGCTCTTCACCGAGAACAAGGACATGCTCCTCAAGGTCTTCGACATCGACAGGGGAGGCGAGAAGCCCAGAAAGGATCTGGTCTACGCGGAGCAGATCTTCGAGTTCATCAAGTACTTCTTCGACGATCATTTCGTCTACGAGAGCGAATGGCCCGCCGAGGTCAGCGCCGAGGACCGCAGGGAGATCCTCAGAAGATACATCGAAGGCTACGATCCCTCCGACGACAATCAGGCGTGGTTCGAGAAGATCAGGGGCATCACCGCCGATATGGGCTATGCGGTAAAGCCCAAGGATTTCAAGAAGGATCCCGACATGTACAAGGGCCACGTGGGCCACGTCAGCGGCGTCGTCAGGATCGCCGTGACGGGCAGGGCGAGCTCCCCCGATCTTTGGACGGTACAGCAGATCATGGGACCGGATATGGTCCGCAGCAGGATAGAAAAGGCGATGGAGCGTTAGTATGGATCTGAAAGATTTCAAGCATGTTCACTGCATTGGCGTAGGAGGCATCGGCCTCTCTGGCATCGCCTTCATTTTAAGGAGCAGAGGATACAAGGTCTCCGGTTCAGATATAAAGGAGAGCTCCGTGACCGAGCAGCTGAAAGCTGCCGGCGTACAGGTATTCATCGGTCATGACGCGGCCAATCTGGGCGATACGGACCTGGTGGTCTTCTCCGCCGCGGTCTCCATGGAGAATCCCGAGATCACAGAGGCCAAAAAGAGGGGGATCCCGGTGATCTCCAGGGCTCAGGCTCTTGGCTGCATAATGGCGGACTACAAGACCTCCCTTGCCATCTCGGGCACCCACGGAAAGACCACTACCACTTCCATGGTCTCCCTCATCCTGGAGAACGCAAAGCTCTCGCCGACGATATTAGTCGGAGGCATCCTCAGCGAGTTCAAGGGCAACGTCAAGGTGGGAAACAGCGAATATTTCGTCACCGAAGCCTGCGAATACATGGACAGCTTCCTTGAGCTCAGGCCCTGGGCCGAGATAATCCTCAACATCGATTCGGATCATCTGGATTATTTCAAGGACATCAACCATATCGCAAGGTCCTTCTCCACCTTCGCCAACACCGTCCCCGAGAACGGCCTGATCGTCGCCTACGATTCCAACCCCTTCGTCAAGTCGGTGGTCAGCGGACTCAAGTGCAGGGTGGTCACCTTCGGCTTCAACGAGACCAGCAGCTTTTACGCCAAGAACATAAGCTTCAACGAACTGGGACAGACCAGATACGACCTGTACACCCAGGACGGCTTCGTCAGGACCATCCAGCTGGCCATCCCCGGAGAGCACAACGTGGCCAACAGCCTTGCTGCCATCGCCGCCTGCTCCAACCTGGGAGTCGACATGGACACCATCACCTCGACCCTGGAGAAGTTCACCGGCACCCAGAGGCGCTTCGACATCATCGGAAAGACCGGCGAGGGAGTCGTGGTGGTCGACGATTACGCCCACCATCCCACCGAGATCAAGGCGACCCTTTCCGCGGCTAAGAACCTGCCCCACAACAAGGTCTGGTGCCTCTTCCAGCCCCATACCTACACCAGGACCAACGCACTGTTTGAGCAGTTCGCCGACGCCTTCGGAGACGCCGACGTGGTCATCCTGGCGGAGATCTACGCTGCGAGGGAAAAGAACATATACAAGCTTTCCTCCAGATCTCTGATGAACGAGATCAAGGCCCGCCATCCGGAGAAGGACGTTCAGTTCATCCCCGATTTCGAGGCGATGGCATCCTTCGTCAGGGACAACGCCGACAGCGGCGACATCGTGATCACCATGGGCGCCGGCGACATCTACAAGGTCGGCGAGCTCATACTGGAAGGCC
>JAFRQL010000055.1 GCA_017428655.1 Bacillota bacterium
AGGCAGGCCTACATAGTTGCTCCCTTTATCGACGATCCCGAGGACATGGAGGGCAGGTCCGCCGAGGGCATATACGCCGAGTTTTCCAAAGAACACCCCGACATAAGCTGCGCTCTTCTTCACGGAGCGATGAAGCAGGCCGAAAAGGACCGGGTCATGGAGAGCTTCGTGTCTGGAGAGGTCTCGGTGCTTGTATCCACCGTGGTCATCGAGGTCGGGATAGACGTTCCCAACGCCAACGTGATGATCATCGAGAACTCCGAGCGCTTCGGCCTTGCCCAGCTCCACCAGCTGCGAGGCAGGGTCGGAAGAGGGGCTTATAAGTCCTGGTGCCTGCTGATACTGGGCGAGGACCAGGAGATCGCAAGGCAGAGGGCAGACATACTCTGCAGCTCGGGCGACGGTTTTTATATCGCAGAGATGGATCTGGGGATGCGCGGCCCCGGAGAGCTCTTCGGGTTCAGGCAGCACGGACTGCCCCAGCTTTCCCTGGCAGATCCCGCCAAGCATATCGAAGTGGCGAGGAAGGCGGGGGAGGACGCCGCCAGGCTCCTGGAGGAGGATCCGTCCCTGACGTCGCCGGAAAACGCCTACTTCGGAGCCAGGCTCAGGGAGAAGTTCGCCGGCGCGGACAGCCTGACCCTGTGATGCTTCGGAACATGGCCGGATAATTGAATTATATCCATCGGATAATATACATCATGCAATATATTGCATTTTCCCTGCTTAAATACTATTATATTAAGTGAAAATTCCGGACCAATGACCGCCGGCAGTTAGAGTTTTTGCATAAAGGAGTTTAGTATGGAACACAAGACTGATATCCAGATCGCTCAGGAATGCGAGATGAAGAATATCGTTGAGATCGCAGAAAAGCTGGGCATTGACGAGAAATACGTCGAACAGTACGGAAGATACAAGGCCAAGATAGACAATTCCCTTCTGACCGATCTCAAGGACCGTCCCGACGGCAAGCTTATCCTTGTCACAGCCATAACTCCTACTCCCGCAGGCGAGGGCAAGACCACCACCTCCGTAGGACTTGCAGACGGCCTGAGAAAGATCGGAAAGAAGTCGGTAGTAGCCCTGAGAGAGTCTTCCCTGGGACCCGTATTCGGAGTCAAGGGCGGAGCAGCCGGCGGCGGCTATGCTCAGGTCGTCCCCATGGAGGACATCAACCTGCACTTCACCGGCGACTTCCACGCCATCGGAGCTGCCAACAACCTGCTGGCCGCCATGATCGACAACCACATCCAGCAGGGCAACCTCCTTGGCATCGACCCCAGAAGGATCACCTGGAAGAGGGCGGTCGACATGAACGACAGGGCCCTTCGCAACATCGTAATCGGCCTCGGCGCCAGGACCGACGGGACTCCCAGACAGGACGGCTTCGACATCACCGTAGCCTCCGAGGTCATGGCTGTCCTCTGCCTCTCAAAGGACATCACCGAGCTCAAGGAGAGGCTCTCCCGCATCATCGTTGGCTACACTTACAAAGGCGAGCCCGTGACCTGCGCCCAGCTCAAGGCTCAGGGCGCCATGGCGGCGCTTCTTAAGGACGCCATAAAGCCCAATCTGGTCCAGACTCTTGAAGGGACTCCTGCCTTCATCCACGGCGGACCCTTCGCCAATATAGCCCACGGCTGCAACTCGGTCACCGCCACCAGGATGGCTCTTAAACTGGGCGATTACGCCGTCACCGAGGCAGGCTTCGCCGCAGACCTGGGCGCCGAGAAGTTCGTCGACATCAAGTGCCGCATGGCAGGTCTCAAGCCCTCCGCCATCGTCATAGTCGCCACCGTAAGAGCCCTCAAGTATCACGGCGGAGTCGCCAAGGCCGACCTCAACGCCGAGAACCTGGAAGCCCTGGAGAAGGGTCTTCCCAACCTGCTGCAGCACGTCTCCAACGTCAAGGACGTCTACGGAGTACCCTGCGTGGTCGCCATCAACGCATTCCCCACCGACACCCAGGCTGAGCTGGATCTGGTCCAGAAGAAGTGCAGCGAGCTGGGCGTCAACGCCTGCCTCTCCGAGGTCTGGGCAAAGGGCGGAGAAGGCGGAAAGGCCCTGGCTGAGGAGGTCGTAAGGCTCTGCGATCAGCCCTCAAACTTCAGCTTCGTCTATGACACCGAAAGCTCCGTCGAAGAGAAGCTCAACGCCATCGCCACCAGGGTATACCACGCCGACGGCGTGAACCTCACCGATACCGCCAGAAAGCAGCTGAAGAACATCGTCAAATACGGCTGGGACAAGCTGCCCATCTGCATGGCCAAGACCCAATACAGCTTCTCCGACGATCCCACCAAGCTGGGCGCTCCCAAGGATTTCACCGTTTCGGTCAGGAACCTCAAGGTCTGCGCCGGCGCGGGCTTCATCGTAGCGCTTACCGGAGAGATCATGACCATGCCCGGACTTCCCAAGGTGCCCGCCGCGGAGAACATCGACGTGGACGAGAACGGCCGCATCACCGGACTGTTCTAGAAAGCCCGATCATTATAATGACGAAAGGAGCGCTCCCAATTGGAAAACAAAAGCCTTAAAGAATTTACCGAGATGATCGCTTCCCCGACCTCAGTGCCCGGAGGCGGCGGAGCCTGCGCAGCGGTGGCTGCCATCGGCGTCGCCCTCGGCGATATGGTCGGAGAGTTCACCGTCGGAAAGAAAAAGTACGCCGCCATCGACGCGGAGCTCAGAAAGAACATGGAGAAGGCCCAGCAGCTGAGGGAAGAGCTCCTCGCCTGCATCAACGAGGACGCGAAGATGTTCGAGCCCCTCTCAAAGGCCTATGGCATCCCCAAGGACGATCCCACCAGAGACGAGGTCATGGAGAAGTGCCTCAAGGACGCCGCTTCTGTCCCCCTGAAGATCTTCAGGCTCACCATGGAGACTATAAAGCTCATGGGCGAATTCGCCGGCAAGGGGAGCCGCCTGATGGTCTCCGACGCCGCCACCGGAGTCGCCTTCTGCAAGGCAGCTCTCATCGGAGCCGCGGTCAACGTCAAGGTGAACACCAGGCTCATGAAGGACAGGGAGTACGCCGATGATCTCGACAGATACGTCAGGAACAATCTCTCCCTTTATACCGAGCTGGCTGACAGGATCTTCGATTCGGTCTACAAGAGTTTCTAGGAGGTCATCATGGCTCAGATCATTCTCAAGGGCGCTCCCGCCGCCAAGGCGGTCAA
>JAFRQL010000056.1 GCA_017428655.1 Bacillota bacterium
CGACGGCATCACCGCCCAGTACAAGAGCATGGTGAGATACTTCAAGGGCGAGAGCCTCGGAGAATTCTGCTTCAGCGGCGCGGACCAGAAGACCGAAGAGAATATCAAGGCCATCAGGGACTTTGCCGCAGGCCTCAAATAAAAGCTGAATATAAGACGATCAGCGGCGCCCCGCCGGGCGCCGTTTTTATATTGGCCGGGTCTTGCCGCCCTGCTCTTCACTTGCATTGATCCTTCCGTTTTCATATAATCTTTTCATGAACAGCAATATCGTACTCGCCCTTCTCGCCCACGTGGACGCCGGAAAGACGACCATGTCCGAGGCCCTGCTGTACAAGAGCGGCAGGATCAGGACCGCAGGAAGGGTCGATCATAAGGATGCCTATCTCGACACCCACAGGATCGAGAGGGAACGGGGCATCACCATATTCTCCAAGCAGGCCCTTTTCACCATGGGTCCTTTTGATGTTACCCTTCTTGACACTCCCGGCCACATGGATTTCTCCGCCGAGATGGAGCGGACCCTGTCCGTCCTGGACTACGCGATCCTTGTCATAAGCGGCCCCGACGGCATCCAGGCTCACACCGAGACCCTGCTGACCCTTCTTGAGCGTTTCTCCATCCCCACCTTCATCTGGGTCAACAAGATGGACCAGTGCGAAAGGTCCAGGGAAGACATAATGGCGGAGCTTCAGAAGAGGCTGGGCCCGGGATGCATCGATTTCAAGGGCACCGCCGACCTCGCGGAAGCCGCCGCCATGAGCTGTGAGCCCGCCCTCGAGAGATACCTTGAGACCGGCGTCCTGGACGATATGTACATCCGCGCCCTCATCAGGGCGAGGAAGGTCTTCCCCTGCTGGTTCGGTTCCGCCCTGAAGATGGACGGAGTCGACGGATTCATCGAGGGCATGGAGAAGTACATGTGGGCGCCTCCCTTCCCCGAGAGCTTCGGCGCCAGGGTCTTCAAGATCACCAGAGACGAAGCCGGAAGCAGGCTCACCTGGATCAAACTGACCGGAGGAGAGCTCTCCGTAAGACAAAACCTGACCTACGCTCCCCAGGCCGCTCCCGGCGAGGGGGACGAAAAGCCGCAGGAGCTGACGGAAAAGATCACCCAGCTCAGATTTTATTCGGGCCAGCGGTACGAGCAGAGAGACCGCGCCCTCCCCGGCCAGGTCTTCGCGGTCACCGGGCTCTCCGCGACCTACGCAGGCCAGGGCCTGGGATTTGAAGAGGACAGCCCCGCCGCCATGCTGGAGCCCGTGTTCTCCTACAGGATACTCCCTCCAGAAGGTTCCGACTCCAGGGAGGTCTTCAGAAAGCTCTCTGTCCTCACCGAAGAGGATCCGATGCTGCGCATCGTCTGGAACAGCAGGCACGAAGAGATCCAGGCCCAGTTCATGGGCGAGATCCAGATCGAGGTCTTAAGGCAGATCATCCTGGACCGTTTTGACATCAGGGTCAGGATAGACAACGGCAGGATCATGTACAGGGAGACCATAGCCTCCCCGGTGGAGGGCGCCGGCCACTTCGAGCCCTTAAGGCACTACGCCGAGGTCCACCTGCTGCTGGAGCCCCTTCCCCCCGGGTCTGGCATATATCTTGACACCGCCTGCAGCGAGGACCTCCTCGACCGCAACTGGCAGAGGCTCATACTGTTCAACCTGGCCGAAAAGCACCACGTTGGCGTGCTCACCGGCTCCCCCCTGACCGACGTCAAGATGACCCTGATCGCGGGAAGGGCCCACCTGAAGCACACCGAGGGAGGAGACTTCAGGCAGGCAGCCATCAGAGCGGTCCGCCAGGGCCTGATGAAGGCAGACAACGTGCTCCTGGAGCCCTACTACGCCTTCAGGCTCCAGGTCCCCGCCGAACTGATAGGCCGGGCCATCGGAGACCTTAAGACCATGCAGGCCGAGTTCGAGATGGGCACCGAGACCGGCGAGATGATGTCCGTCACCGGCAGAGCCCCGGTATCCGCCATGCAGGGCTACATGACCACGCTGCTGGCCTATACCAAGGGCCGCGGCAAGCTCTTCTGCAGACCGGCGGGCTACTACCCCTGCAGAAACACCGAAAAGGTCGTCGAAGAGATCGGATACGACCCCAACAGGGACATCGAGAACCCCGCAGATTCGGTCTTCTGCTCCCACGGCGCCGGGGTCAACATCAAGTGGGACCTCGCCGACGAGCTGATGCACATGGACAGCGGCCTGAGATTTGAAGGCTCCCGTCCCGAAGAGGCTTCCGCCCCCAGGGTCAGGACGAGAAACCTGGACCTGGACGAGCGCGAACTTCAGGCCATCATGGAAAGGGAGTTCGGAAAGACCCGCCAGCCCCGTTTCACCTCGGTCATCACCGACTACGGCAAGCCTCCTAAGCCCGCCGCCCCACGCAAGAAGGACTACTACATCGTCGACGGCTACAACGTGATCTACGCCTGGGACGAGCTGAAGAAGCTGGTCCCTGAGGGCTTCGACGGTGCAAGGCAGAAGCTCATCGACGTGCTGGTGGAGTATCAGGCCTACAAGGGCTGCGAGCTCATACTGGTCTTCGACGCGTACAAGCAGAAGGACAACCCCGGAAGAAAAGAAGACGTCGGCGGCATCCACGTGGTCTACACCATGGAGGATGAGAGCGCCGACATGAGGATCGAGAAACTGATCCACGAGATGAGCCGCAGCTATTCGGTCTGCGTGGTGAGCTCGGACGGGCTGATCCAGCTCTGCGCCCTGAGGCTCGGGGTGCGCAGGATGTCGTCAAGGGAGCTTCACGACGAGACTGCAGCCGCGAGAAAAGAGATCGAGAACGTCATCATGAGCCACCGGGAAGACCTGCCCTCTCTGGGCGAGCGGACGGGACTCGGCCCTGCGGAGCTTTAGAACTCAGGGCAGCCCCGCTTCAGAGGATATCAAGTGAACCAGTCAAGCGAAAAAGAAGACAGGATGCTGGAGGCTGTCCTTAGCGACAAGCTCCAGGCGTCCGGAAACAAAGACATACTGACCCATACCGGCTTTCTCGACAGCAGGCAGTGCGCTCTCGCCGTGCAGTACTGCAGGCGTCTTGGCGCTTCCCCGCTCCTTTGGGGAGGCTTTGACGACGCCGAGAGAAGGATCGCGGTCTTTCTTCCCGACTATCTGGACGAGGACTACGCCAAAGGAGACGAAGGCCCCCTGGCTCTGCTGGACGTCAGCGTCCCCAAGGGATCGCCCAGGCTCTCCCACCGGGACTATCTCGGTTCCCTCATGGCCCTCGGTATCGAGCGGGACGTGACCGGAGACATCATAGTAAGGGAAGACGGCTGCTGCATAATCGTCCTCAAAGACATGGCGGAGTTCATCGCCTCCGAGTATTCCAAGGCGGGAAGAGCCAGCCTCTCCTGCACCGTGCAGCCCCTTTCATCCCTGAAGCTGGCGGAGGTCAGGACCGAGGATATCAGGGATTCGGTGGCGTCGGTGAGGCTGGACGCGGTCTGCGCCTCCGCCTTCAGGCTCTCCAGGGGAAAGGCCCAGGAGGCCATCCGCCAGGGCCTGGTCTCGGTCAACGGTCTTCAGTGCCTCAAGCCCGACTACCAGCCGGACGAGGGCGAGCGGATCACCATGAGGGGCAAGGGCAAGGCAGTCCTTTTCTCCGTCGGCGGGACCAGCCGCAAAGGAAGGTTCTACATCGAGATCAAAAGGTACATCTGAAGAGTCGGACCTCACAGACCGCATTGACCGCCTGACATATCATCCGACGAAAAGACCGGGGCTCCCGCGGAAGCTCCGGTCTTTGTTTTGCCTTGATATCACAGGCTCTTCAGCCTATTTCATCATATCCGCGAAGCGCATGAAGAAGGTCGCTGCCTCCACTCTGCTGGCATTGCCCTGAGGAGCGAGCACAGACTCGCTGCGTCCTTCCATCAGGCCGCTGCCGCAGGCCCACTGCATCGCGGGCATCGCCCACTCGCTGATGTCGAAGGCGTCGTCGTAGCTGAGGATATTGGTGTCCTCGCCCACGGAGACGTCCTTGTCCTTCAGCTGCGCGTAGCGCCAGAGGATGGTAACGAACTGCTCGCGGGTGATGTAGTCGTTCGGGCCGAAGAGGCCGTTGCCGTAGCCTTCGACGACGCCGTTTTCGGCCGCCCACTTGATGGGCTCGCTGAACCACTTGCCTTCGGGAACATCGGTGAAGGGCATCTCGCCCTCAGCCGCGGGCTGGCCTTC
>JAFRQL010000057.1 GCA_017428655.1 Bacillota bacterium
GGACGCGGCCGCGTCCCGGCAATAACTAATATCTTTTTCTAGGAGGAAAAAGCAAATGGTTGCAACCAAAAGAGCTCGCAGGATCTTCGTTCTGGTCCTGACCCTCGCTCTGACCCTGGCTATGTACGCCCTCGTACATGCCGACAGCAGCACTGCAGATGCTGCTCCTGCCGAAGCCCCCGCAGCAAGCGAAGGCGCTTCCAACACCATCGATACCACCAATAAGGATGGCGCCATCACCGATGATCCCCAGAATGGCACCGCGGGAAACACCGTCACCACCGGAAGTGCTACCGATGTCACCACCGGAGGAGCTACTGAAGTAACTACCGGAGGTGCTACCGAAGTCACCACCGGCAGCGCTATCCGCCACAGCTCCGGCTCCGGCTCTTCCACCAGGAAGCAGTTCGTCGACGTCCCCAAGGCTTCCTACTACTATGACGCCGTATACTGGGCCCTCGACAAGAACATCACCGAAGGCACCGACGCCACCCACTTCAGCCCCATGTCCGGCGTAAAGAGAGCGGACTTCGTCCTCTTCCTCTACAGACACGCAGGTAGCCCCAAGGTAAGCGGCACTATGCCGTTCACCGATGTTCCCGCCAACGCCTACTATCACGATGCAGTGCTCTGGGCATACCAGAAGGGCATCACCGAAGGCACCAGCGAGACCACCTTCAGCCCCCTGAAGACCGTCACCAGGGCTCAGGCCGTCACCTTCCTCTACAGGATGGCAGGCGAACCCGAGATCACCGCTGAGAACAGCTTCAGCGACGTCGACGAAGACGCCTACTACTTCGAAGCAGTCCTCTGGGCAATCAAGAACGGCATCACCGAAGGCACCAGCAAGACCACCTTCAGCCCCGACAACACCTGCAACAGGGCTCAGGCCATCACCTTCATCTACAGAGACCTGAAGTAATCGCGCAGCACCGTAAAAGCAACAAAGGCCGGCAGAGAGATCTCTCTGCCGGTCTTCTTTTTATCGGCCGCTTTATCGCAGTGATGGAAAAAAGTCGCGCCCGCTATAACCATCGATAGATGAAAGCCCCGCATCCTGCAGGTAAAATTATCGTACCCACAGTGTGTGGATGTTTTGTCATACCGCTTTCCCGTAAAGCCGGGCAGATGCCCTCAGGGGAAAGCAGAAAGGCGGTCCGATATGAAAAATACAGTTTTAAGACGAGTGCTCTCATGCACCCTGACCCTGTGCATGATACTGACTGTGATCCCGTTCATGCCCCGTTCGGAAGCGTACGCCTACGACCCGAGCTCGCCTATCAAATACGTAGAGGCCGGTGAATGGTACGATATAATGCGCCAGTTCTATAGCTATAATTCGCGCGATGTACTTGCGGATCCGATCTCGATCGTGAGCCAAACTTCTATAGACGCGTATGTAAAGCTCACCAAAGACATCACGTACGAGGTGGGCGAGGTCGTCCACAACAGCGGCATGACCTGGGCCGTAGTGCTGGGCGATATAGTCAGCGGCGGTCTCATGGAGATACTCTGGAATGAGGTCGATATGAAAAGGCCCCTCTATAAAGACGATCTCGGACAGGAGACCTGGACAGCAGGCAGAGACGTCAACGGTTTCCTCTATGTCGGGAAAAATTATGCTCAGGGAGAAGCCAACACGGTCAAGGTGCTGGATCTTAACGGTCACGATCTGGTGCTCAAATATCCGAACATGCTCTGCCGCAGCGCAGTTATGTTCGACGTCGAGGGTGATCTTTACATAACGGATTCCGTCGGAGGGGGAAAGATCTTCCTTGACGGATATATAACCGCCCCCGACGATTACGATTATTTTAAAAACAAGATCGATGGAGACCAGCAGCGCGACATCTTTTACGTCCATAACGGCGGCAGGCTGTTCATAAACGGCGGTACCATCGAATGCGGAAGGGGCAAGACCGAGGCCGGATTTTGCGTCTTTAACGCGAGGACCAGGGACGGACACGGCAGCTATACCGGCTCCGCCAGCCGCTATGTCAACGGCACCGCCATCAATATCGCGGACGGCGGCGAAGTCATCATCAACGGAGGAACGATCACAGGCCGCGGTTATGAGTACATAGCCGACGGCTATGAAAGCAAGTCTGATAGTCGCAACGCCGTCATAGAGATGAACGGCGGAAAGCTCACCATCAACGGAGGAACTCTCTACGCCCAGGGCGGTGCCAACGTGCTCAAGTCCGATGGCAGCAGCGAGGTCGAGATAAATGCCGGTCATTTCAAGCTGCACAAGAACGACAATCTCTTCTGCGGCGACGAATACAATGGGGACGGCAAGTGGTATCATATCGAGAATCATACGACCTATGGCTCCTACGGGATCCATCCCGACATGTTCTTCAACGCCGCTCACACCAACGTGACCTACGGGAAGAACAGCATCACCGGAAACGACATCGACAGTCTTTACGTTTGGGACGTGGATACGCCCACGTCCATCGATATATGCCCCCGCGGCTTACTTTACAATATGACGATCTCCAATCCGATAAAGGATGCCGAGACCGTCCCGCATCTGGATCCGACGATCGCCGACCATATGGTTTTTACTCTGAAATGTGTTGACCGTAAAGGCGTGGAGTACCATTCCGGCGGTGCCTGGCACGGTGAGTTCGGAGATTTCTTCGGCTATACCGACGCGGACGGCGGATTCCAGCGCTGGGATCTCTATCCTGACGACCTGCCCTGGCCCTCCGGGCGGCATCCGGACATGACCGTGACGTCGTCCGACATCACCTACAAGGTCGAGCTCCTCGACTCGACGGGGAACCCGGTCGAGTTCAAAGTCGGCAAAAATACCAGGTCCAGCGCCGTTATCTCGGGCAATTCGTATAATAATCCCGCCTGCGTGGTCCAGCTTGCCAACACTGAGCTCTACGGCGACCTGATCGGGCGCCTTAAGGACGGCGAGATGTATACCCTTCTCGTCACCATGACCGAAAAGTTCTACGGGACCAACAAGTCGAAATATGAGTGGACCGTCGAATCGGCGGCGGGCAGGTCCTTCTATATCGAAGAGAAGCAGACGCCCCCGACGGTGATGCTCAGGAACAGCGATACCATCATCGTCGAAAACAAGGGCGACAGTGCCAAGCTCACCGCCTGGTGCAAGAATGCCAGCGAGGTCTGGTGGCTGATCAAGACCGACAAAGGCAGCGGTTCAGGGGCAGAAGGCGAAAACTCCTACACAGGCACCAGGATCGAATCCGTGCTCACGCTCGGCATCGATGAGCCCATGAACATCGTCTGCGTAGCTTCCAACGGCGCGGGGACTAAGACTTCCGGCACCGTTCGCGTCAGCTACAAGCCCTCGTTCATCAAGACCGAGGACACCTCGACCACAGCGTTCAAGGACCTCTGGCTCACCCTTACCCAGCCCCTCGATCTGAATGAGTACAAGAGCGTGACCTGGTACAGGAAGTACACCGGCCCGTCGGGAAAGACCGTTGAGATCCAGTACGTCGACGGTACGAACAACGACACATGCATCGTAAACGGCACGACCCTGAAGCTTAAGCAGAACGAGGCTTCCGGGGTGGAAGGAACATATTATTGTGTAGTCGTTCCTCTGGACGGATCCAGCGGAAAGAGGAGCAAGAATATCGAAGTGACCTTCAGCAGCGATACTCCAGACAGGAATATCACCACCGTCGATCTCATGGCGGACGGACTGTTCACCGATCTGTGCATCGGAGACGAGGTGCCCGTCGATCCGTCAGTTCTGTCCTGCGAAGACCCGAGAGTCGTGATCAAGAGCATCACCTGGAACAACGGAACATACAAAGATCCCGATACCGGAAAACTGTATA
>JAFRQL010000058.1 GCA_017428655.1 Bacillota bacterium
ATGATGGTGTTGACCGCCCCGGCGTCGGCGTAGGGCCCGTAGTAGCGGGAGCCGTCGTTGACGATGCGCCTGGTCTTCAGGATCCGGGGGAAATCCTCTGCCATGGTTATCCTGATATAGGGGTAGGTCTTGTCATCCCTTAAGAGGATGTTGTAGTAGGGGGAGTGCTTTTTTATCAGGTTGCACTCCAGGATCAGGGCCTCCATCTCGCTGCCGCAGGTGATGTACTCGAATTCCGCGATGTCCTCGACCATGCGGCGGACCTTGGGGGTCTGATTTTTGGGCGACTGAAAATACTGGCGGACCCTTCTCTTGAGGGAGACCGCCTTGCCCACATATATTATCTGCCCGAAAGCGTCCTTGTGCATGTAGACTCCGGGGCTGTCGGGCAGTTTTTTAAGTTCTTCCTGAATGTCGAACATCTATTATATTTATATCGGATCTTTATTTCTGATCGTCGTCGAAGGTCCGGCCGTATTTCTCCTGATCATAGCTTCGGCTCCACAGCTGGCGCCTGCGCTCCTCAGCCTCCTGACGGGCTTTGAGCTTGGCGGCCCGCGCCGCCTTCTTTCTCGCGATCTGCCTTCTCTTGACGATGACGTAGGCAGCAAGAGCGGCGATCAGCAGGAAGATGAACAGGGTGATCCCCAGCCAGATCTTTCTGGCGGTGGCGTCCTCGATGCCGAAGATCGAAAGGATCCCGCCCTTTTCAACGGTATCGGTGGCCAGGACGTCGGTGGCGCCGACCTTGAGCCCGCTCTCGTAGACCTCCAGGGTCCCCAGGACCTGCCCCTCCTCAACGGGAGCCTTGACGCTCTCCTCCAGGACGAGCCTGGTGGTGATGATGGAATCGGAGGCTTCGGAAGGTATGGTATAGAAGATATCGTCCCTGATCTTTACGCCCACCTTGTTGAAGGCGCCTCTCTTGACCGCGACGGTGTCCTCAAGGACGTCCCCCGCGTGGGTGCACTGGATGGTCCTGAAGTTGTTGAAGCCCCAGTCCAGGAGCTTGATGCTGTCGGCGAACCTGCCCATGCTGGAGGACTTGAGGATGATGCACATGATCTTTGTGCCGTCCTTTTCGGCGGCGGAGATCAGGCAGCCTCCGGCGGCCTTGGTGTAGCCGGTCTTGATCCCGAAGACTCCGGGATACTTGCAGTACCTGAGGACGTTGTCCACGTAGATGCGGTTGGTGTCGTTCTCGTCCTTGATCAGGAGATTGGTGCTGTCAACCACCCTCTGCTCGGTCTTGTTGGTGGCGGGGACGGTGTAGTCGCCCTGCCTTACGATCTGGCGGAAGGTCTCGTTCTCCATGCAGTACATGGCGATCTTGGCAAGATCAGAGGCGCAGGAATAGTGATCGTCCTCGTGGAGGCCGTGGGGATTGGTGAAGTGGGTCGCCGTGACTCCGATCTCGGCCAGCTTTGCGTTCATCATGTTGACGAACTCGTAAACGCTGCCCGCGATGGCCTTGGCGATGAGGACCGCGCAGTCGTTGCATGATCCCACCATCATGGCGTTGAGGGCGTCCCAGGCGTTGATCTCCTCTCCGTCCTTGAGCTTAAGGGACGTTCCCAGGGTGGCCGCTACCTCCTGGTCGGCGGTCAGGGTGGACTTGAAATCCAGCTTTTCTATGGCGAGTATGCCGGTGACCATCTTGGTAGTGCTGGCCGGATACCTCATTTCGTTCTCGTTGAGCTTGTAGAGCACGTCGCCGGTGGTCATGTCGATGACCATGGCGGACTCAGCCTCGAGCTTTGGGACCTCTGATGCTGCGTAAGAGGGCATCGCCGGGAAGACGGAAGCCATGATCACCGCAGCCAGCAGTATCGACAGAATTCTCTTCACGAGCAGCCCTCCTCTCTAAAACCAGTTGTCCGCGGCGTAGTCCAGAAGAGCCGGACTCCCTTCGCCGTTGAGGGCGATCCCGGTGTAGCCTTCCCTGTTGACCAGGTACCTGATCAGCTGGCCGTTCCTCAGCTCGGCAAGATCGTTGGCCATGATGTAGTCCATGTCGTTCTTGAGGCAGAGCTTGTGGGCGACGTCGATGAGATGTTCTCTGGGAACGTTCTCAAGGAGCTTGCAGCCGATGAGAAGAGCGTCGGGGAACCACTTCCTCAGGTTGGAGATCAGTTTGGTGGTCAGGGTCAGCTTCACGGTCAGATGAGGCTCGTAGCTGCTGATCTTGCTGTCGTCGTTGACCTTGCAGACCGGATCGGTCATGGTGTCGAGGATGAGCTCCTCCAGGCCCTGTTCGTCAAGGCAGTCGGCGGCGAATATGACCTGTGCCAGCTCCCGGGCCATGTCCTCCATCCTGAAGGAGAACTGGGGCTTGTAATCGCCTACGGCGGAGGCGTGGATCACCGTATCATAATGTGTCCCGCTCTCGGCCTCGGCCTTGAGAGCCTCGTACATGTCCTCGGTGGTCTCGATGGGGACGACCTTTAGACCGGGCACCCCGTCCCTGAAACCGTAATCCGCGAAGAGGGCGGACTTCAGGACGCTGTGGGTCACGATGATGGTCACCTCGTCTCCCTTTTTTATGGCCCTGTCCGCAAGGCTTAAGGTCAGGCTCCCGGTGGACATGTTGGTGATCTTCATCACCTCGTCGATATATTCGTTGGTGGGTCCCCCTGTGATGAGCACTCTTTTCATTGAATTACCCCCTATATTGAAATCTTTATGAAAAATCATTATACTTACGGATAGTATACCACATTATACTGTATTGCATAAAGCATATTTGCATATATATTGAAATCCATGCACCGCAGCGCAAGGCAGCAGGGAGCCCCAAGCGGTCGAATGCAGACTGCTTCGCGTCATGCCTGCTCATCGGGTACGCTATCGTCCAAGAACATTAATTGTTGACAATTGCTGCGATATGGCCATAAAAGTCAATGATTCAAGTATGCTACGCAGACAATTCTTGACATTTGCACAGGATCACGGGCTTTAGTCAATCATGCGAATGCTTGGATTACTGAAAGCAGGACAACATGATCCTTTGATGGTCACATTTTAAAGCATTGCATATGATAATATGTTATGTGGAGGGCTGTGAAACGATAAATATTTAAGGCTTGTCCGCGTAGTGCGTAAAAGCCGCTGGATCGTCCTTAAAAAATGCTTAAAGAAGTTGTCTTTTCAGGTCTAAGATCCGGAAATAGTCAATGTTCTTTGCAGGACGTCCAAAGGATCACAGCCTAAAGGCAATACATCGAGGTAGAAGCGCTCGGTGGCGCATTGAAGCGAGGGGTAGCGCAAGGAAGCACCGCGCGCATCATAATGCGCAGCGGGTTACTCGATGGTGAGGCCCACCGCCGGGAGCTCGCAGGCAGATGGGACGGATGCCTTAGAGGCAGGAACCGCCCCAGCGCTTACGCCAGAAACCGCCACATCCCACGCGCCAGGACCCCGAGCGTCCGCGCTGAAGACACATTTCGATACGATATAAACGAATCAAAGTTTTAAAGGAGACACCAATGAAGATCATAGCGGCGACCCAGAACGCCCATAAGATAACCGAGATCGACGCCATCACCAAAGGCTTCGGCCTCAAGCTCTGCTCCATGAAGGACGCGGGCCTCGGAGACCTGGACATCGAAGAGACCGGCTCCACCTTCGAAGAGAATTCCTTCATAAAGGCAGAGGCCATCGTCAGGCTCACCGGAGAAGCCGCCATAGCCGACGACACCGGCCTGATGATCGACGCCCTGGACGGAGCTCCGGGCATATATTCCGCCAGATTCTCCGGCGAACACGGCAACGACGCAGCCAACAGGGCCAAGGTCCTGGACCTCATGAAGGACGTCCCCGAGGAAAAGCGCACCGCCAGATTCGTCTGCGTCATAACCTTCCTGAGGCCAGACGGCGAAAAGATCGTCGCCAAAGGCGCCTGCGAGGGAAAGATCACCGAAAAGGAGATGGGAGAGCTGGGCTTCGGCTACGACTCCATCTTCATGCCCGACGGAAAGGATCTCACCTTCGCCCAGATGCCCGCCGAAGAAAAGAACGCCATGAGCCACAGGGCGAGAGCCCTTCAGGCATTAAGAGAAGAACTTTTAAAAAGACCCGGCCTTGCTGAGGGCGCCGGCGTAAAGGACGAAGCCCCCTGGAGAAAGGCCTATGACTACTGGCTCACCTGTCCCGCCATCAGCGCTGAGGACAAAAAGGAGCTGGCCGCCCTGACCGACGAAAAGGACATCGAAGAGAGGTTCATTAGCGACCTTAAGTTCGGGACCGGAGGCCTCAGAGGAAAGCTGGGCCTGGGCAGCAGCCGGATGAACCGGTACAACGTGAGAAAGGCCACCGCGGGCTTTGCCCGCCATCTCATAAAGAAATTCGGAGAGGACGCCAAAAAACGCGGCGTCGCCGTGGCCTGGGACTCCCGCCATTTCTCCCCCGAATTCGCCGAAGAGACCGCCCTCACCATGGCGTCCTACGGGATCAGGGCTTACCTTTACGGTATCATCTCCCCCACCCCCCTGCTCTCCTTCACCGTAAGGGAGCTGGGCTGCTGCGGCGGAGTCGTGATCACCGCATCCCACAACGCCAAGGAATACAACGGTTACAAGGCTTACGACGAGACCGGCTGCCAGCTGGGCGCGGAGGACGCTGCCTCGGTCATCGAAGAAGCGTCCGCCGTGGGCCTCGAAGACGTCGAGCCCATGGACCGCAGCGAAGCGGAAAGGCTTGGCCTTCTCACCGTCATCGGAAAAGATGTGCTGGACAGGTTCGAGGACCGCTGCCTTGCGGCTGCCTGCCCAGTCAGCGAAGAGTTTAAAGAAAAGATCAGGATCGTCTACACTCCCCTTCACGGAGCGGGGAACGTTCCGGTACGAGAGGTACTGGCGAAGGCAGGATATAAGAACGTCAGCGTCGTAAAGGCCCAGGAGCTTCCCGACGGGGATTTCCCCACGGTAGAATTCCCCAATCCGGAGATCGAGAGCGCGGTAAAGCTGGCAATGGAGCAGGCTGAAGAAGAGCACGCGGACCTGATGATCGCCACCGACCCGGACAGCGACAGGCTGGGCTTTGCCGCCAGGGACAAAGACGGCAGGATGGTGCGCTTCAACGGCAATCAGATCGGCGTCCTCTTCCTCAACTATCTCATCGAGCGGAGAAAGGACCGGATGCCCGAAAAGCCCGTCCTCTTCACCACCGTGGTCACCGGAGAGATGGGCCCCGCCCTGGCAAGAGCCTGCGGCATGGACGTAAGGCTCACCCTGACAGGCTTCAAGCACCTTGGCGCCGCCATCAACCGGATGAACGAAAACAAGGACGGAAGCTTCATGTTCGCCTACGAAGAGAGCTTCGGATATCTGGTCACCGATCACTGCAGGGACAAGGACGGAGTCTCCGCGGCCTTAAAGACCGCCGAGATGTGCGCATATTATATGGAACGCGGCATGACCATCCCCGACGTCCTGGACGGGCTGTCGGAAAAGCTGGGCCATTTCTTCGATCTTTCCAGCTCCTACACCCTGCTTGGCCTCGACGGAGCAAGAAAGATCATGTCGATCACCGAAAAGCTCAGAGAGCTGGGGACTGATTTTATGGACGGGATAGTCAGGGCCGACGACTACGGCCCGGGGCTGAACGGTCTTCCCCCCGAGAACCTGATCCGGTTCACCTTTGGTGACGGCTCATGGATAGCCTGCCGTCCCAGCGGTACCGAGCCCAAGATCAAGTTCTACTATTCGATCAAGGGCAGGACCCCTGAGGAATGCGTCGAGATCTACAAGGCAAAGCGCAGGATCGTCGACCAGCTGGTGGAGAGCATGAGTTGAGAGACCTGCCTGCGCGGCCATACCGCTTTTTTCCGCGGCAAGCGGTGACTTTCCGTTGACAAAACAGGATAATCGTAGATAATAGTATCTGAACTTTATATACGTCCGAGTGCCGTCCGCCCCGCATTTTAAAGGAAAGGGACAGACGGAGAATAGTGAATCCGGTGAACATTCCGGAACGGTTCCGCCACTGTGAGCGCACAGGCCCCGTCCAAAGCGAAAGCAGGCCATTGGGGATATCCCCCGAGAAGGCCGGAAAGAGGCTGCCAAAGCGCGAGTCAGGAGACCTGCTCGGACGCTGCAGGAGCGTCTTCGATCAAAAGACAGCGGCAAAAACGGCGTAAATACGGACGCGGTGACTTTATGTCCCGCGTTTTTGTTTTCCGCTCTTTTGGACTGTCCTTAAGACCGAAGACTCGTCACCGGTCAGATAAGGCAGTTGGAAGCTGCGTTTTCTGGATATATCGTTTTTAGTTATTTGGAGGAATGAAACACAAATGAACACTTCTAAGAAGATCATCGCCCTGATCATGGCGATCTGCATGATCCTCGGCATGGCAGCCTGCGGAGACAGCAGCAAGAAGGACCAGGAGGCCGCCGACAAGGTAGCAGCCCTGATCGACGCGATCTACGTACAGGAAAGGACCGACAAGACCGACGACCAGTGCGCCGAGGCAAAGAAGGCCTGGGACGCCCTGACCGACGCCCAGAAGGAACTGGTCGAGGGCGAGAGCGCCGATCCCGACTACTTCGGCAGGGACACCGGCGACGCTTCCCTGGATGATCCCAGGAACGCCGACGATATCGGAAAGAACGAGCTCCTCGTCGTAAGCTTCGGCACCTCTTTCAACGAGAGCAGAGCCACCGACGTCAAGGGAGTCGAGGACGCCCTTGAGGCCGCCTATCCCGACTGGGCAGTAAGAAGAGCCTTCACCGCCCAGATCATCATCAACCACGTCCAGGCCCGCGACGGCGAATTCATCGACAACATGGACCAGGCCCTCGAAAGAGCGGCAGCCAACGGCGTCGAGAATCTCGTCATCCAGCCCACCCACCTGATGCACGGAGCCGAGTACGACGAACTCTCCGAAGCCGTCGACAAGTACGCTTCCAGCTTCAAGACCGTGGTCATCGCAGAGCCTCTTCTCGGTGAAGTAGGTTCCGACGCCACCGTCATCAACGCCGACAAGCAGGCCGTCGCAGAGGCAGTCACCGCCGAGGCCGTAAAGGTCGCGGGCTACGCCTCTCTTGACGACGCCGCTGCGGACGGCACCGCCTTCGTATTCATGGGCCACGGCACCTCCCACAACGCCAAGGTCACCTATTCCCAGATGCAGACCCAGATGAACGAGCTGGGATATGACAACGTATTCATCGGCACCGTAGAGGGCGAGCCCGAAGAGACCGCCTGCGAAGAGGTCATCAAGGCCGTCAGCGAAGCCGGATACAAGAAGGTCGTCCTTCGTCCCCTCATGGTCGTAGCAGGCGATCACGCCAACAACGACATGGCCGGCGAGGAAGAGGATTCCTGGGTGAGCATGTTCAAAGCTTCCAAGAACTTCGACAGCGTCGAGTGCCAGATCGAAGGTCTGGGCAGGATCGCAGCGGTCCAGGAGCTTTATGTCCAGCACACCGCGGACGCCATCGCTCAGGTAAAGTAGTATAATAACAGGACAGTCACGAGACCACATTATTTCAGGCAGGTAATGCATATGTTAAAGAAGATCCTTTCAGCAGTATGCTGCCTCGCCGTCATTTTCGCTCTGTTTTCCGGATGCGGCGCCAAAAGCGCCGCTCCGGCTTTAGAGGACGGCATCTACGAGGCAAAGTTCAACACCGACAGCACCATGTTCCACGTCAACGAGACCTACGATGACAAGGGGATCCTCACCGTCAAGGACGGCAAGATGACCCTTCACGTCACCCTGGCCTCCACCAGCATCCAGAACCTCTTCATCGGCACCGCCGAGAAGGCTCAGAAAAAGGGAGCCCAGCTCATCGACCACACCGTCGAGACCGTAAAATACAAGGACGGCACCACCGACGAGGCCAACGCCTTCGACATCCCCGTCCCCTATCTCGACAAGGAGTTCGACTGCGCCATCATAGGCAAAAAGGGCAAGTGGTACGACCACAAGGTCTCCGTCACCGAAGTGACGCCTTATGAAGAAAAGACCTCAGAGGTCCCCGCTGACGGCGAATACACCGCGGAAGTCACCCTGACCGGCGGAAGCGGCAAGGCCTCCGTGACCAGTCCCGCGAAGATCGTCGTCAAGGACGGCAAGTGCACCGCCACCGTCGTCTGGAGCAGTTCCCACTACGAGAGGATGACCGTGGGCGGAGAGAACTACGAGCCCGTGACCCTGGAGGGCGGCTCGACCTTCGAGATCCCCGTGGAGCTGGATACCGACATGCAGATCATGGCCCTCACCACCGCCATGAGCAAGCCCCACGACGTGGAATACACACTGCGCTTCGACAGTTCCACCCTCAAATAGTCCATGAAAAAGACCCTTTCGCTCATACTTTCAGCAATACTCGTCCTGAGCCTTCTCTCTGGCTGCGGCCAGGGGCCTCAAAGCGAAAACATCGGCTCCATGGGGGAGCCCGTTTCCTCCATGGAGCTTGACTTTGCACAGGGTTTTTCCGTAGACTATTATGAAGGGGGCTACAAGCTCATCTCCATCTCGGACGGCAGCCGCTTTCTGGTGATCCCAGAGGGGAAGTCACTGCCAAAGGGCGCTCCCGAAGGGGCGGTCCCCCTCTATCAGCCCGTGGAAAGGATATACATGGCGGCCACTGCGGTAATGTGCCTTTTTGACGCCCTGGACGGTCTGGGCTCCATCGCCTTCTCCGGCTCAAGGGCGGAGAACTGGTACGTCGAGGGAGCGAAAAAGGCCATGGAGGAAGGCCGGATGGTCTATGCAGGCAAGTACAGCGAGCCGGACTACGAGATGCTGGTCCAAAGCTCCTGCCCTCTCGCCGTGGAATCGACCATGATCAACCACAGCTCCGAGGTCAAGGACAAGCTGGAGGAGCTGGGCATCGCGGTCCTCACCGACCAGTCCAGCAACGAGCCCCATCCCCTGGGCCGCACCGAGTGGATCCGCCTTTACGGTGCGATCCTGGACAAGGAAGAGGAAGCGGACGCGGTGATGGAAAGGCAGAAGGCCGAGCTGGAAGAAGCCCTGTCCGCGGGAAAGAGCGGCAGGACCGTCGCCTTCTTCTACATCAGTTCCTCGGGACGTGCGGTAGTGAGAAGGAGCGGCGACTACGTATCAAAGATGATCGATCTTGCCGGCGGGCAGTACGCTTTCTCCGACATCGGAGACCCCGATTCCAAGAGCTCCACCGTGACTCTGGAGATGGAGACCTTCTTCAGCAGCGTGCGGGACGCCGACGTCATCATCTACAACAGCAATATCGACGGAGAGGTCAAGACCCTGGACGATATGCTGAGGAAAAGCTCCCTGCTCCAGGGCCTTAAGGCCGTGAGCGAGGGGAACGTCTGGTGCACCGGACAGAACATGTACCAGCAGACCACTGAGCTGGGCACTATAATAAAAAGCTTCAGCAGAGTCTTCAGCGGACAGGCGGACGGTCTCGACGAGCTCCCCTTCCTCTACAGGCTCAGATGAACAAGTCCCGGCAGGGCCGGGCATACCGATAAAAAGACCATGGCAGACGTGAAGAAAAGTTTGATCGACCATGATGGGCAGAGGCTCGGCGGCGCCGGGCGCTTTGCGTATACTGCGGCAGGCTGCGCCCTGCTGCTTTTTGCTGTCATCGCGGCCAGCGTCTCCATCGGAAGCGTCAGCATCGGCCTCTCCAAGGTCTGGTCCATGCTGGGAAAAGGACTTTCCCTCTTCGTCAGGAGCGTCTTTTCTAAGGCCGCGTCAGAAGAGCTCTCCGCTCTCATCTCGTCCTCGGGGGAGAGCAGCATCCTGTTCAGGATCCGCCTTCCCAGGACCCTTCTCGCCGCCATCCTGGGCGGCAGCCTTTCGGTCTCGGGCTACCTTCTTCAGGTCTTCTTCAGAAACCCCATCGCGGGCCCCTTCGTTTTGGGCATCTCTTCGGGAGCGAAGATGGTGGTCGGCCTGGTCCTGATCTTTTTTGCGGGCAGGATCGGCCTCATAAGCTCCCTGACCCTGGTCGCCGCGGCCTTCGGAGGCTCCCTTCTCATCACCCTGCTGGTCCTTTTGTTCTCCCAGCGGGTCAGGAACATGTCCATGCTGCTGGTGGTGGGAATAATGGTCGGCTACATCTGCAGCGCGGTCACCGAGTTCTGCATCACCTTCGCCGCGGACCACGACGTTGTCAATCTGACCAGCTGGTCCATGGGGTCCTTTTCCGGGGCTGACTGGGCCGACATCAGGATCGCCCTTCTCGTCTGCATCCCCGGACTCATCGCGGCCTTTCTGATGATCAAGCCCATCGGGGCGTACGCCCTGGGCGAAGGCTACGCCAGGAGCATGGGAGTCAGGGTAAAGACCGTAAGAGTCCTGCTCATACTGATATCAAGCCTTCTTTCCGCCTGCGTCACCGCCCTGGCGGGACCGGTCTCCTTCGTCGGCATCGCAGTCCCCCATATAGCCAGGACCCTCCTCAGATCCTCAAGGCCCTCCTACGTGATCTCAACGTCCTTCCTCTTCGGGGCCTTCTTCTGCACGGCCTGCGACCTTATCGCCAGGACCGTCTTCGCGCCCACCGAGCTTGCCATCGGCACGGTCACCTCGGTATTCGGCGCACCGGTGGTCATCTACATGATGATAAGTTCCAGAAGGAACAGGGAGGTGTAGATGGAGCTTTTGAGAGCTGAAGGGCTGGCCATAGGCTACGGCAGCCGGATCATAACCGAAGGCATCGAGCTTTCACTGGAGCGCGGGAAGATCATGACCCTGGTCGGACCCAACGGGGCGGGAAAATCCACCCTCCTCAAGTCGGTGACAGGGCAGATCCCGCTGATCCGCGGGAAGGTCCTGCTGGAAGGGAAAGACCTGAGGACCCTTTCCCCCAAAGAGACCGCGAGGAAGATCGCCATGGTCCTGACCGACCGGGTAAGGCCCGAGCTCACCAGCTGCAGGGAGCTGGTCGCCATGGGCAGATATCCCTACACCGGCCTCATGGGAAGGCTTGAAAAAGAAGACCTTGAGAAGATCGACGAGGCCCTCGCCCAGGTCCGGGTGACCGACCTTTCGGACAGGGATTTCTCGACTCTTTCCGACGGCCAGAGGCAGAGGGTCCTGCTGGCAAGAGCCCTGTGCCAGGAGCCTTCCCTGCTGGTCCTGGACGAGCCCACCGCCTACCTTGACATCCGCTACAAGATCGAGCTTCTTGAGATCCTAAGGCGCATGGCGAAGGAAAAGAACATGGCGATACTGATGTCCCTTCACGAGATCGATCTGGCCATGAAGGTCTCGGACCTGATGCTTCCGGTCAAGGAAGGACGGATCCCCAGGCCCGTGACCCCGGAGGAGTTCATCAGTCAGAACACGACGGAGGATCTGTTCGACATAGACAGCGCCTCCCTCAGGAGATGGTACCATGAACTGTGAGATACCCAGGATACTAATAGCGGGAACGGGGAGCGGCTGCGGCAAGACCACCGTATCCTGCGCGGTGATGAAGGCCCTGGTGGACAGAGGTCTTAAGACTGCCGCATTCAAGTGCGGCCCCGACTATATCGACCCCATGTTCCATACCAGGATAACCGGGACCAGGAGCACCAATCTGGACTCCTTCTTCTTTGACGACTCTACCCTGACCTGGCTTCTCGCAAAGAACGGCGCTGGCATGGACGTCTCGGTCATTGAAGGGGTCATGGGCTTTTACGACGGCCTTGGCCTCGTCCAAAGCAAGGGCAGCAGCTTCGACGTCGCAAGGCTCACCCGGACCCCTGCGGTGCTGGTGGTGGACGGAAGAGGAGCCTCCCTTTCCATCGAGGCCGTGATCGCGGGCTTTCTTTCCCTGGAGCCTGAAAACACCATAAAGGGCGTCATCATAAACCGCTGCTCCTCACGGGTCTACGAAGCGATCAGCGAGGACATGAGAAACCGGTTCGGCGGACGGGTCGTCCCCCTGGGATACATGCCTCCCATGCCGGACGTGAGCCTTGAGAGCAGGCATCTGGGGCTGGTCACCGCGGCTGAAGTCGAGGGGCTTTCTGAAAAGCTCTCCCTGCTTGCGTCCCAGGCCGAAAAGACGGTGGATCTGGACGGGCTGATCTCCCTTGCAAAAGAGGCTCCCGCTCTGAGATATGAGCCCTTGGGCCTGCCAAAGCACGAGAAGGTAAGGATCGCCGTCGCAAGGGACAGGGCCTTCTGCTTCTACTACGAGGACAGCCTGGACGTGCTCAGGGACATGGGCGCCGAGCTGGTGAGCTTCAGCCCCCTGGAGGACGCCGCCCTGCCCTCCGCTATTGATGGCCTGTATCTTGGCGGAGGCTATCCGGAGCTCTACGCTGAAAGGCTCAGCGCCAACAAGGCCATGCTCTCTTCGGTAAGGGAAGCGGTCAAAGGCGGCCTTCCCACCATCGCGGAATGCGGAGGCTTCATGTACCTCACCGAAGAAATCGAAGGCTTTCCCATGGCGGGGGTCCTGCCCGGAAAATGCTTTGACAACAAAAAACTCACGCGGTTCGGGTACGTGACCCTTACCGCCCAACAGGACAACATGCTGTGCAGGGCGGGAGAGACCATCAGAGGCCACGAGTTCCACCGCTGGGAGGCGGAAAACACCGGATCGGGCTTTACGGCTGAAAAGTCCGGCGGAAAAAGCTGGGACTGCGTCTTCACAGGTGATACACTGTATGCGGGCTTTCCCCACTTCCACTTCCTTTCGAACACTGGCTTTGCAGAGGGATTCTACGGGGCCTGCCTGACGGAGAAAAAAAGACATGATAGAGAATATTAGACCGGCAGATATCGAAAAAAAGAAGTTTTGAGATCATAACCGGGATCTTGGGGGACCGCGTCCTAGATCCCGAGAACGAGGCCGTCATCAAGCGGGCGATCCACACCACCGCCGACTTCGACTACGCCGACAATCTGGTCTTTTCCGACCACGCCGTGACCAAAGGCATCGAGGCCCTTAAGAGCGGCTGCGACATCGTCACCGACACCCAGATGGCCAGGGCAGGGATCAACAAGACCATCCTGGCAAGGCTGGGCGGAGAGGTCCACTGCTTCATGTCCGACCCGGACGTGGCTGCGGAGGCTAAGGAAAGAGGGATAACCCGGGCGATCGTATCTATGGAAAAGGCTGCGAGGCTCGAAAAGCCATGCATCTTCGCCATCGGCAACGCCCCGACTGCCCTGATCTGCCTCAAGGACCTGATGGATCAGGGAAAGCTCTCCCCCGCCCTCATCATCGGGGTCCCGGTGGGCTTCGTCAACGTGGTCGAGAGCAAGGAGAGGATCATCGAAGGCTCCAGGGCGCCCTTCATCGTGGCCAGGGGCCGCAAGGGGGGAAGCAACGTGGCTGCCGCCATCTGCAATGCCCTTCTGTATAAGATCGCGAGGTAGGCCATGGAGGGATTCGTCGTAAAGGACGGAAAAAAGCTCAGGCTGGGATACACCACGGGCTCCTGCGCCGCGGCGGCGTCAAAGGCAGCTGCCATCGCCCTCCTTACCGGCAAGGGCCCTGAGACCATCACCATAATCACCCCCAAGGGGAAGAAGCTGGACCTTAAGATCGAGGATATGAAGATCAGCGAGGGCCGGGCCAGCTGCGCCGTGAGAAAGGACAGCGGAGACGATCCCGACGTCACCGACGGCGCCCTGATATATTCCGAGGTGGCGTTGTGCCCGGAGCCCGGCGTACATATCGACGGAGGAAAAGGCGTAGGAAGGGTCACCAAGCGGGGCCTCGACCAGCCGGTGGGAAACGCCGCCATCAATTCCGGCCCCAGAAGGCAGATCGAAGAGAACCTCAAAGAGGTGCTGGAGGCTTCGGACTATCAGGGAGGCCTCAGCGTCGTGATCTCCGTTCCCAATGGAGAAGAGCTGGCCCGGAAGACCTTCAATCCCAGGCTCGGCATCATCGGAGGCATATCGATCCTCGGGACCACCGGCATCGTCGATCCCATGAGCGAGCAGGCCCTCATCGATACCATCAGGATATCCCTGAGGCAGAAGAAGGAGAGCGGCGCGGGCTTCGCCCTTCTAACCCCCGGCAACATGGGAGCGGATTACATCAAGGGGAGCCTGGAGCTGGATCCCGCCCTTTCCGTCGCCGTCTCCAACTACATCGGAGACAGCCTGGACATGTGCAAAGAGATGGGCTTTGAAGGCGCCCTGATCGTCGGCCACATAGGAAAGCTGGTCAAGCTGGCGGGCGGCCTCATGAACACCCATTCAAAATACGGAGACTGCAGGATGGAGATCCTGGCGGCCTACGGCGGGGCTGAAGGCCTCTCAAAAGAGGCCATGATCCAGATCCTCGACTGCGCGACCTGCGACGACGCCCTGAGGATCCTCTCGGAGGAAGAGCTGCTCGAAAGGACCATGAAAAGGCTGGCTGAAAGGATCGCCTTCATCATCGATTACCGGGTCAAGGGCGCCATAAAGACCGGCGCCATGGTATATTCCAACGAATACGGGCTTTTGTGCGAGACCGAGGGAGCCCGGCAGATGCTTGAGACCATAGCAAAGGAGCATGTCATATGATACATTTCGTAGGAGCGGGCTGCGGAGCCCCCGATCTCATCACCCTGAGAGGAGCGAGGCTCCTGGGAGAGGCCGACCTCATAATCTACGCGGGATCCCTCATAAACCCCGAGATCCTGAAGCTGGCAAAGCCCGGCGCCAGGCTCCTTGACAGCGCGAAGATGACCCTGGAGGAGGTCACGGCCGAGATGAAGAAGGCCGAAGCGGAAGGCCTTGTCACCGTCCGCCTCCACAGCGGAGATCCCAGCATCTACGGAGCGATAAGGGAGCAGTTCGACGTCCTTTCGGATGCCGGCATAGAGTACGACGTGTGCCCCGGAGTCAGCGCTTTTTGCGGAGCCGCGGCTGCCCTTAAGACCGAATATACCCTCCCCGACGTGAGCCAGACCGTCATCATCACCAGAGCCGCGGGAAGGACTCCCGTCCCCGAGAGGGAATCCATCAGGGCCCTGGCCGCCCACGGGTCCACCATGGTGCTCTTCCTCAGCACCTCCCTCACCGAGAAGCTCCAAAAAGAGCTGCTGGAGGGCGGATATCCGGAGGACACCCCAGCCGCCGTGGTCTACAAGGCCAGCTGGCCCGACGAGAGGATCTTCCGCTGCACGGTCGGCACCCTGGACAGGACGGTGAAGGAGAACGGCCTCACCAAGACCTCCCTCATCATAGTCGGAAGGTGTATGGGAGACGAATACATGAGGTCCCTGCTCTACCATCCGGCCTTCACCACCGAATTCAGAGAGGCTTCCCAAAAGCCCGAAGGCGGCAGGTAGGATGAAGATCAGTCTTTTCGCCTACAGCAGAAGAGGGATCGCGGCCGCGGAAAGGATAATGAAGGCCCTGGCCGGGGATGATATAAAGGCATTTACCGCGGAAAGGCTGGCGGAGGGCGCCTTCGCTCCCATCCCCAAGCCCTCGGCTCCCCTTTACGAAGAAGCCTTCAGGACCTCCGACGCCCTGATATTCGTGGGCTCCTGCGGCATCGCGGTGAGATCCTTCGCGCCCTATCTCAGGTCCAAGGCGGAGGATCCGGCGGTGATCTGCGTCGACGAGCTGGGGACCTTCGTGATCCCCCTGCTCTCTGGCCACATCGGAGGAGCGAACCGGCTGGCAGAAGGGCTGGCAGAATCCCTTGGAGCGAAAGCGGTCATCACCACCGCCACCGACATCAACCACCGGTTCTCGGTGGACAAATGGGCGGCGGAGCAGGGCTTTATGATAGACGATCTTAAGACCGCCAAGGAGATCTCCTCGGCGATACTGGAAAGGGACGTCCCCCTGCTGTCGGACCTTCCCGTCAAGGGGAGCCTTCCCCCGGGGACCTTCGGCGCCTCTCGGGGAGAACTGGGGATCTACGTCGGCTTTAAGGACCTTTCCCCCTTTGAAAGGACCCTGAGGATCATCCCCAGGGTGCTCCGCCTAGGCATCGGATGCAGAAGAGGAACGGAGGCGGACGCCATCGAAAGTGCGGTCCGGTCGGTCCTTAAAGACCACGGTATAGACCTCAGGGCGGTCAAAAGCGCCGCGTCCATCGATCTCAAAAAGGATGAGGCGGGGCTTCTGGAGTTCTGCAGTAGATGGGAGCTTCCCGCAGCTTTTTACACGGCGGACGAGCTGAGAAGCGTTCCGGGAGACTTCACCCCCTCCCCCTTCGTTGAGAAGGTCACGGGAGTGGACAACGTTTGCGAAAGGGCCGCAGCCTTCGGAGGCGGCAGGATAATAGTCAAAAAGACTGCCATGGACGGCGTGACCTGCGCCGTCGCCATGGAAGATACGGAGGTCAGCTTTGAGTAGATTGACAGTTGTAGGCATAGGCCCCGGAGACCGGGACGACATGACCATCGGGGCGGACAAAGCCCTCAGGGAATGCAGCCTCATCGTGGGCTATCCCGTGTACACCGAGCTGGTGAAGCCCTGGTATCCGGACAAGGAATACTTCACGACCCCCATGACCAGGGAGACCGAGCGCTGCCGGGCCGCTCTTGACGCGGCAAAAGAAGGCAAGGACGTCTGCCTGGTATGCTCCGGCGACAGCGGGATCTACGGCATGGCCGCTCTTGTCTACGAACTCAGAGGAGAAAGCAATGATCCCGAGATCAGGATCATCCCCGGCCTCACCGCCGCGTGCAGCGGGGCGGCGCTTTTGGGCGCTCCCCTGACCCACGATTTCGCCGTGATCAGCCTTTCGGACAGGCTGACCAGCTGGGAGCTCATCGAAAAGAGGCTGGAAAAGGCCGCCGAGGCCGATCTTTCCATCGTCCTCTACAATCCGGCCAGCAAGGGAAGGCCTGACCACCTCAAAAATGCCTGCGACATCCTTCTGCGGGTCCTGCCTGAGAGCAGGCCCTGCGCCATCGCCCGCAACATCGGAAGAGACGAGGAGAACAGCAGGATCCTGACCCTGAAGGAACTGAGAGAGGCCCCCGTGGACATGTTCTGCACGGTCTTCATCGGCAACGCCATGACCAGGGTCATATCGGGCAGACTGATCACCCCGAGAGGATACAGGAATGTTTAAGATATGCATTTTTGCCGGGACCACCGAGGGAAGGGAGCTGGCCGAGCTTTTGAAGGGCAGGCCCGTCTCGGTCTCGGCCTTCACCGCAACCGAATACGGAGGCTCCCTGATAGAAGCCGCGGAAAACGTCTCCGTCAGCTCCGGAAGGCTTGACGAAGAAGAGATGCGGGCTTTGTTTTCTGAGGAACGCTACGACCTGGTGGTCGACGCGACCCATCCCTACGCTGCCGTGGTCACGGAGAACATCGCTAAGGCCTGCGAAGAGACCGGCACAGGGTATCTGAGAGTCCTTCGGGAAGGCTCCGCCCTGCCCGAGGACGCGGTCTTCGTTTCGGACGCAAAGGAAGCGGCGTCATTTCTTGATGAGACCGAAGGGAGCATCCTTCTCACCACCGGAAGCAAGGAGCTTTCGGTATTCGCGCCGCTCAAGGGCTTTTCAGAGCGGGTCTTCGCCAGGGTACTTCCCATGGAGAGCTCCCTCAAGGCCTGCGAAGAGGCCGGTCTTCCTCCTTCACGCATCATCGCCATGCAGGGTCCCTTCACCGAGGAGATGAACGCGGCCACCCTCTCCATGTGCCACGCTTCCTGGCTGGTAACCAAGGAGAGCGGAAAGGCCGGAGGCTTCGATGAGAAGCTCTCCGCAGCAAGAAAGGCGGGAGCAAGGCTCCTGGTCATCGGCAGGCCTCCCCAAAGGGATGGCGTCTCTTTGGGCGAAGCGGTGAAGATCATTGAAGAACGGGCGGGCCTCATTTTCAGGCCTTCCGTCATAGTCGCGGGCATCGGGCCCGGCGCGCCGGAGTCAGCCACTCTTGAGGTCATCAGGGCAGTTAAAGAGGCTGACTGCCTTATCGGCGCAAAAAGGATGATACAGGCGTATTCCGAAGAGGGAAAGCCCGCCTTCGACGCCGTCGCCCCTGCCGCCATCGCCAGGGTCTTCGAATAAAACAGGCAGTTCCGCAGGTTCACCGTCCTCATGTCCGGAGACAGCGGCTTTTACAGCGGTACCAAGAAGCTTCTTCCCATGCTCTCCGGATGCGACGTCAAGGTCCTGCCCGGAGTCAGCTCTCTTTCGCTGCTCTGCGCCAGGCTCGGGCTGTCATATGAGGACATCCCCACAGCCAGCCTTCACGGAAGGGACTATCCCATCGAGGACCTGATCAGGCGCAGCGCGAGGGTCTTCGCCATGACCGGAGGCTCCGACGGAGTGAACAGGCTCTGCGAGAGGCTCATCGGCGCGGGACTTGCAGACACCATCCTTCACGTGGGCGAAAGGCTCAGCTATCCGGACGAGAAGATCACCACCGGAAGCCCAGAGGAGCTCAGGTCCATGACCTTCGACTCCCTGAGCGCGGTGATCATTGAAGATCCCTGCCCCTGCGGCATCGTGACCGGAGGGCTTCCCGACGACGCCTTCGTCAGAGGAGCCGACGGGACTGAAGTGGTCCCCATGACCAAGAGCGAGGTCCGGGCGGTCTGCCTTTCAAAGCTAAGGCTCACCGAGAGCTCCGTCTGCTGGGATATCGGGGCCGGCACCGGTTCGGTCTCCGTGGAGATGGCCTTAAAGGCCCCCAGGGGACACGTCTACGCCGTCGAAAAGAAGGACGCCGCCGCCGATCTCATAGAGGTCAACGGAAAGGCCCTGGGAGCATCCAACGTCACGGTGGTCAGGGGGACAGCCCCCGCTGCCTGTGAGGATCTTCCCGCTCCTACCCACGTATTCATAGGTGGAAGCTCCGGGAACATGAAGGAGATCATAGCCCTTGCCCTTTCAAAGTCTCCTGACGCGAGGATCGTCGCCACCGCGGTAACCCTGGAATCGGTGTCGGAGCTCGCCACGGTGATGAAGGAGTTCGGCCCGGGAGAGTCCGAGGCGGTGCTGCTTTCGGTCTCAAGGGACAGAAAGGCCGGACCGTATCACCTGATGAACGCCCTGAACCCGGTGTACATTTTCACCATGCAGCATAAGTCTGCCGAAGGCGGGGCCCTATGACCTGGCTCATCTGCCTCGGGGCGGGCTTCATCATCGATCTCATCATAGGAGATCCCCACAGCATAACCCATCCGGTGGTGATCATCGGAAAGGAGATAAGCCTTCTGGAAAAGCTGCTGAGGAAGGTCTTCCCGAAGACCCCGGCCGGGGAAAGGATGGCGGGAGGCCTCATGTGGATCATCGTGGTATCCCTCGCATGGCTGGTCCCTTCCCTGGTCCTCAGAGCCTGCGCCCGGGTGAGCCCCGTCCTCGTATATGTCGTCGGGACTATAATGTGCTGGCAGATCCTGGCCGCCAAGTCCCTGAAGGACGAGGCTCTCAAGGTCCAGAAGGCCCTGGAAAATGAAGGCCTTGAGGCCGGCCGCCGCGCCGTTTCCATGATCGTCGGAAGGGACACCGAAAGGCTGGACGAAAAGGGCGTCGCCAGGGCCGCCGTCGAGACCGTTGCCGAAAACTTTTCCGACGGGGTCATGGCGCCCATCATCTACATGGCCGTCGGAGGCCCTGCCCTGGGCTTTCTCTACAAGGCCGTCAACACCATGGACTCCATGACGGGATATATCGATCCCCCCTATACATACTTCGGCTTCGTCCCGGCGAAGATGGACGACCTGTTCAACTGGATCCCCGCCAGAGTATCCGCCCTGGTGATGCTCCTGGCAGGCCGGATCCTCGGCCTGGACGCGAAGAACGGCTGGAGGATCTTCAGGCGCGACCGGTA
>JAFRQL010000059.1 GCA_017428655.1 Bacillota bacterium
ACATCGTCCCCGACAAGGCTTCGGTCTGGTACTATGTCAGAGGCGCCAGCAGAAAGAACATCGAAGAGACCTACGCAAGGCTGGTCAAGGTGGCCGAAGGCGCTGCCCATATGACCGAGACCCAGGTGGAGATCGAGTTCCTCGGCGGCTGCTACAACAGCCTCCACAACCTGACCATGGCAAAACTTGCCCACGACTGCATGGAAGAGATCGGAGTCCCCTCCTATACCGAAGAGGAGCTTAAGTTCGCAGAAGTCCTCAACACCAAGAGCCCCAGATATGAAGGCCTCAAGGCCTCCGGCGCTCTGGACTGCGGCCCCATCGCATCCAAGGTAGAGCCCTTCGTGGTGGATACCGGAGTCGGCGGCGGCTCCACCGACGTTTCCGACGTCGCCCACATCTGCCCGACCTGTGCCATCAACACCGCCTGCTGGAACCTGGCAGCCCCCGGACACAGCTGGCAGATCACCTCCTGCTCGGGCATGTCCATCGGCTTCAAGGGAATGCTCTACGGCGGCGAGGCCTGCGCCATGACCGCCCTCAAGCTCATGGAGGATCCCGCCCTCCTCGCCAAGGCCAAGGAAGAATTCGACGCCGCGATGAAGGGTCAGCCCTACAAGTGCCCGATCCCCAAGGAGATCCCCATCCCCCAGCCGAGAGTATAGGAACCGTTTCAAAAGTACTGAAACAAGTTCTTGAATAACTTATGATCTGAAACAGGACCCCTGAGCGCCGCTCAAAGGGTCCTGTTCTTTATTTACAATACTGTTTCTAATACCTCTGCAATATGATAAGATTTATTATCTAGAATCGCAGTATATATTCCAGATGAGCGTATATAGAATAGGTATCATGACAGATCCTAAGACCATGATCTCCATAAAAGGAGTCAAAAAGAAATACCGCCGCGGCCAGATCAACGCCACCACCCTGCAGCACGAGCTCCAGAGCTGGTGGGCGAGAAAACGCAGGCAGGAAGATCCCAACAGCAAGATCGGCGACTCCACCCTTTCCGGTGAAGAGTTCTACGCCCTGGACGGCATCGACCTCACCGTGAATAAAGGCGAGGCGGTGGGCATCATAGGCCGCAACGGCGCGGGCAAGAGCACCCTTCTCAAGCTCCTGACCCGGGTCACCGCCCCCACCGAGGGCGAGATCGACATTTACGGCAGGGTCACCAGCATGCTGGAGGTCGGGACGGGCTTCAACGGCGAGCTCACCGGCCGGGAGAACATCTACCTCAACGGCGTGATCCTGGGCCTTTCCAGAAAGGAAGTGGACGAGAGGATCGACCGGATCATCGCCTTCAGCGAGCTGGAGGACTTCATCGACACCCCTCTTAAGCGGTATTCCAGCGGGATGTACACCAAGCTGGGCTTTTCGGTGGCGGTGAATCTGGACAGCGAGATCATAATCATGGACGAGGTCCTGGCGGTGGGCGACATCGCCTTTCAGAACAAGTGCATCTCGGAGATGAAAAAGGCGGTCTCGGACGGCCGCACGGTCCTCTACGTCAGCCACAACATGGACCAGATCAGAAGGCTCTGCACCAGATGCATCGTCCTTGAGAAGGGAAAGATCATCTTCGACGGGGATACGGAGACCGCGGTCGGAAGATATCTGAGCACCATCACCGAGAACAACGTGGTATACGACTACACCGGCTACAGAAGGCCCGACTGGCTCAATGACGACCGGATGAGGCTGATCTCGGCGGAATGCGGCAACGCCGGCGGCATGGTCCGCGACGGGGATCCCCTGCGCCTTAAGCTGACCTGGAGGTGCGATGCTCCCATCGAGAACATAGGGCTCAGACTGGAGCTTCAGGACCTTGCCGGCATGCGGCTTGGCACCTATGTGCTCTATGATATCTGCGAAGGAAGG
This sequence comes from Bacillota bacterium, assembly GCA_017428655.1. Lineage (GTDB taxonomy): Bacteria > Bacillota > Clostridia > Peptostreptococcales > Anaerovoracaceae > RGIG2707. The sequence goes on from JAFRQL010000059.1 coordinate 1,885, forward strand.
CCCGGCGAGACCGTCACAGTCAGCATCGAGGCGGACGTCTCCCTGCTTCGTGAGAACAACTACCGGGTCATCTACTGCTTCTTCGCCGGAGATCCCCTGGGCCGCTATCAGAACCTTGACAGGGTCGAAGGACTGTCCTTCATGCGCGTCCACGAGCCCGGAAAAGGTGAGCTGGAGTGGGACTTCAAGGAGTGGGGCTATCTGGACCTTAAGGGAGCCTCGGTCACCGGTATCGAACGTTCCATTTCCTGAACAGCTTATCCGCCGCGGTCGATATGCGAAAAGCATAAAGCACAAAAAGACCGGCCCGGACTTGAGCCGGACCGGCCGTATAAACATTGTCACAGATCAAAGCCCTGCCACACGTTCTTTCCGCTGTAGGCAAGGGCCTTTTTTTCGCCCCTGACCACCTTCATGACCTCGTCGTGAAGGGTCTGCTGCTCCACCTCGCCCTGATAGACGGTGACCGGAGCGATCCATCCGCAGCGTTCCTCGATGGATGAAACGAGATCCTCAAAGCGGCAGAGCCCGCCGGTGAGGAGTATCCCGTCGACCCGGCCGGAGAGCACCGCGCTCATGGCGCCGATCTCCTTGCATATCTGGTAGATCATCCCGTCCCAAACCAGGCGGGCTTTTTTGTCTCCCGCTTCGGCCATGGCGTGGATCCTGTCGGAATCGGAGGTGCCGAAATGATCGACGAACCCCCCTGCCCTTGAGCACATTAACCTGACCTTTTCCACCGAATTCTTCTCGATGTAATCAAGAAGCGGCAGAACAGGCACGCTGCCCAGCCTGGTCGGAGTATAGGGCCCGTCCCCGCCGGAGCCTACGTTGCAGTCGATGAGGAGCCCGTTCTCGTGAGCGCCTACGGTGACGCCGCCGTCGATGTGGGCGACGATGAACCGGCACTCCTCGTAGGTCTTGCCCAGCTTCTTAGCGTGGATCCTGGCGACGCCCTTCTGGTTTAGGACGTGGGACTGGGCGTTCCTGTAGACGCCGTCTATGCCGGTGAGCCTGGCAAGATCGCAGAGCTCGTCAACGTTGGTCGGGTCCATGGTATACATGGAACCCCCGTACTCGCTGCAGAGCTCGTAGGCCAGCATGACGCCCAGCTTGGCGGGATGTTCGCTTCCGCCCACCGCATCCCTCGTATGCTCGTAAAGGAGCCTGTCGATGACGGTG
>JAFRQL010000060.1 GCA_017428655.1 Bacillota bacterium
CTCACCATGCCGGTGACCCTCTGGCTGCTGTACCGCATCATGCCCGAAAGCCCGGGGACGGCCTTCGGCCTCGCGGCCTCGGCCCTCTGGCCCGGCACTCTCATGGGGGCGCTGATCCCCCTCACCGGTCCCACCGCCGGGGCGCTGACCCTGCTCTGTATATCCTTCGCCCTTTATGCTATAATGTTTTCCGTAAAGGAAGCGGAGCGCACGGGGCCGCCCCGTAAAGGAAGGAAAACGATATGAAGCTCAGATACATGCTCATGACCGCTCTGGCGCTCATCGCCTCGGCGGCCGAGGCCGTCTACGCGGACATCCCCGCTCTTCCGCGGCCGCAGGAGCTGCCGGAGAAGAAGCCCTCATATGCGGTCCCGGTCATCATCATCCTCGCCTGCGCCGCCGTAATCTATTTCGTGATCAAAAGGAACAGAAAGTAAGAGGAGGCCGAAAACATGCGTTCGAGAAGGATCCTGCTCACAGCGGCCATCGCCTTCGCCTTTACCGGCACCGCCTTCGCCGACGTCATCGATACGCCCGAGGAACCTTCGGCGAGCCTGCTGGTCCCCATAGTGGTATCCGTCGCGGTCATCGCCTTCGTCCTCAGAAAGGCCATATACAGGGCGGTCATGAAAGCTGTCTCAAAGAAGAAGGACAAGAAGGACGAATAAACAGGAGGCCTTATATGAACGGTCTTTTCGGCGTCTCCGACTTTCAGATCCCGGGCATGTGGACCGCCATGCTGCTCACCGTCCTCATCGAGACCCCTCTGATGTACTTCTTTGGCATGCGCAGCAGGAACGAGATGATAGTCGTCGTATGCACCAATATCGCGACCAATCTCACCATGAACCTCGCCATGGGCGCCATAGGGTTCTTCCCGGTCACCGCCCTTCTGCTCGAGCTGTCCGTGGTCTTCGTGGAGTACCACATCTACCTGTTCGCCTCCGGGACCCTGCCCCGCCTGTTCCTCAAGACCCTGGCCGCCAACGCGGCGTCCCTTCTGCTGGGGCTCTTGATCATGACGCCCTGGCAGTAACGAAGAAAGCCGAGACCGTCCTTAACGCATCCCTTGCGGGATGCTTTTTGTTTTGCCCGCGGCGGGGGATGTGTGTTATAATCATCCCCATGCAAAGACACAACGATTTCACCAAAGGGCCCATCGCAGGCCCCCTTATATTGTTTGCCCTTCCCGTCATGGGAGCGATGATACTCCAGTCCCTCTACGGCGCCGTCGACCTGATGATCGTAGGAAAATACGGCAGCGCCGCCGACGTCTCCGCGGTCTCCACCGGAGCCCAGATCATGTCGACCCTGACCCAGGTGGTGGTCAACATGGCCGTGGGCGTCACCATACTGCTGGGCCAGTTCATCGGAGCGGGCAGGATCAGCGAAGCCGGAGGGATCATCCGGTCCGGGATGAAGCTCTTCGGGACCGCGGCAGCCCTCATGAGCGTCGCCATCCCCCTGCTGGCGAAGCCCCTCAGCACCGTGATGAACGCCCCTCACGAGGCCTTTGACAGGACGGTCTCCTACGTGACCATCTGCGGCATAGGCTTTCTTTTCATCGTCTCGTACAACCTGCTGGGGGCGGTCTTCAGAGGTATGGGGGATTCAAAGACCCCGCTGCTTTCCGTCGCCATCGCCGCCGTCTTCAACGTCTTCGGCGACCTGTGGTTCGTCAGGGGCATGGGCCTCGGAGCCTCCGGCGCCGCCATCGCCACCGCCCTTTCCCAGGGCATCAGCATAGTCATCTGCCTCATAGTCATCGCGAAAAGGGGACTTCCCTTCAGCCTGACCTCTCCCGAGGCGAAAAGGCTCACGGGGATCACCGGCAGGATCGTAAGGCTGGGCGCTCCCATCGCCCTTCAGGGGATGATGGTGAGCCTTTCCTTCATGGTCATCATGGCCATAGTCAATTCCCTGGGCCTGATATATTCCGCGGGCGTCGGGGTCGCTGAGAAGGTCTGCAGCTTCATAATGCTTATCTCCATCTCCTTTTCTCAGGCCATCTCGTCCTTCACCGCCCAGAACATCGGGGCCGGCAACGAGAAAAGGGCGAAGGACGCGCTCCTCTGCGGCATGGGGATCTCCTTCGGGGTATCGGTCTTCATCGCCTGGTTCAGTTACTTTAAGGGGGACGTCCTGACCGGGATGTTCACCTCAGACCCGGAGCTCATCGCGGCCTCCTGGGACTATCTTAGGGCCTACGCCATAGACACCCTGCTCACCAGCATCATGTTCTGCTTCGTGGGATATTTCAACGGCTGCGGGGCGACGGGCTTCGTGATGATGCAGGGCATAGTCAGCGCCTTCTTCGTCAGGATCCCGGTATCGTGGCTGGCCAGCAGGATTAGGCCGGTCTCGCTCTTTAAGATCGGCCTCGCAACTCCCGCCTCCACGGCCCTTCAGATCGTCCTCTGCGTCGTCTATTACTTCAGAAGGAAGAGGCAGGCGGACCGCGGCCGGGAAAATTTCGATATTGCAGGCGATTAGGCCCAATTTACGGTTCAAATCCTCCGCAGTGGTGATATAATAGTGAAAAACAAAAGCAGAGGAGGTATACAATGGCATTTTTCGACAGAGTAAAGGAAGCCGGCATCAAGGGGCTGGACAAGGCCAAGGATCTGGGTGAGCAGGCAAAGCTCAACGTTCAGAAGGAGAAGGTCCAGATCAGGATTAAGGACACCTACTGCGAGATAGGCAAGGCAATGGCGGAGAAATATCCCGAGTTGCTGCAGCAGTATTTCGCCGAGGAGGCCGCTGCTATCGCTCAGGCCAAGGAGGAGATCGTAAAGCTGGAGGAACAGCTGGCGGCTCTCAAGGCCGAATAGGGCAGGGGGATATAAACGATATAAAAGCAGATCAGGCGCGATGCGTCCGGTCTGCTTTTTTAACGTCTGCTTATAAAGTTGGCGAGGTCGGCGCTGCGGGGCGCAGGGCGGCGGGCCCCCTATCCGGTCCCGTCAGCTGAGCTCCGCGGCCCGGGGGTAGGTCCTGTGGATGTATTCCTTGACGTCCCTGGCCGAGTCCTCGGTGTACTTTTTCAGCCACAGGTAGGTGACGTCGTTGTCGCCTTCCCGGGTCGCCTTGAGCATCTCCTCGAATACGCGGCTGTCCTTCGCCCTTTCATCGCTGCTGTGGGCGTAAAGGTACCTGAGCACCAGCTGCTGGCCCTGGATGTTGATCATGCTCCTGTGGAGCCTCTCGTTGCCGCAGTTCCTGTAGTAGGTGCCGATGAAATTGAAGACGGCGGTGACCTCGTCTTCGATGTTGTCCGCGGCCTTGTATGCCGCCAGCCAGTGATCCAGGGCCGCTACGATATCGTCCCTGTTTCCGTAGTCGATGGCCAGCTGGATCGCCTTCTTGTGAAGGGTGCCGGCCAGCTGGTTGATCTCGTCCACGTCATGGTCGTCCAGGGCGATGATGGTGGCGCCCACGTTGTTCTCGTACGAGATCAGGCCCTCCTGCTGCAGGCGGTTCACCGCCTCTCTGATGGGGGTGCTGCTCACGTTGAGGTCGTTCTTGATCTCGTTGACGTTGAGCCTGCTCCCGAGGGGGTAGTGGAGCCTGATGATCTGGCCTCTTAATATATTGTATACCTGGTCTACCAGGGAATCTCTTTTGACTGTTTCGGGCATGTTTTTTCCTCGCTGATGCGAAGAAGTATAGCATATAAAAGGCAAATTAATAAAGCCTTTTTATCAGTTTTTGACAGACAAAAAGGCTTTATAAATGGTTTTAGACGGCCTTAGCGGGGGATCCCGCCCCTGAAACGGCCTTTAGAGCGCCTTTTTTATGGCGCAGAGCAGTTCACCGAAGTCGTCGAACACCGGGATGTCCGGATTGTCCTGTTTGATCTTCTCGGTGGTCCTGAAGAGGAAGCCGGCCTTTCCGGCCCTGATCATGTCAAGATCGTTGTAGCTGTCGCCGCAGGCGATGGTGTCGAAGCCCATGGTCTGAAGGCCTTTGACGGTGGTGAGCTTGGAGTCTTTGCACCTCATGGTGAAGCCGGAGATCATGCCCTGTTCGTCCACCTCCAGGGTGTTGCAGAAGAGGCTGGGATAGCCCAGCTTCTCCATGAAGGGCATGGCGAACTGGTAGAAGGTGTCGCTGAGGACGATCACCTGGGTCTTTTTTCTAAGCTGGTCCATGAACTCTCTGGCGCCAGGCAGAAGATCGATGGTCGCGATGGTGTCCTGGATGTCCTTGAGGGACAGGCCCCGCTCTTTTAAAAGGGCGATCCTCCACCTCATCAGCTTGCCGTAGTCGGGCTCATCCCTGGTGGTGCGGGAGAGCTCCGGGATGCCGCTGGCTTCGGAGAAGGCGATCCAGATCTCGGGGGTCAGGACCCCTTCCATGTCAAGGCATACGACGTTCATGCCCTTTCCCATGTCAGCGTTCCTCCTTTCGGGGCGCGCCGGTCACATACGAGAATACGTAGTCCGGCATCTCTTCCTTGTCTATCACGTCCCTGTGAAGGACGGGAGCGGTCTTAAGGCCTGCTAACGCCTTGGGCGCGGGGATCCCCGTCAGGGCGCTGAGCCTTTCCATCTGAAGGAATTCGTCCCCTGCGGGCTCTTCTCCCAGGGCCCTGAGGCAGGCCGCCGGGAACTTGAAGGGCGACGCGGTGGAAAGGACGACCATGGGGGAGGGGCTCTCCTTCATGTGCTTTTCGGAGACCGCCCAGGCGACGGCGGTGTGGGGGTCCATCAGATATCCGGTCTTTTTGAAGACCTCTCCGATGGTCCTTTCAGCCTCTTCGTCGTCAGCGAAGCCGCAGCCGAAGTCCTTTTGGATCTTCTCAAGCATACCGCTTCCGATCGTGTAGGAGCCCTTTTCGGAAAGATCCTTCATCAGGGAAGCGACCAGATCCTCGTCCTTTGAAACGAGCCAGAGGAGCCTCTCCAGGTTGCTGGAGACCAGTATGTCCATGGAGGGGGAGGTGGTCTTGTAGAACTCTCTTCTCCTGTCGTAGACCCCGGTGGTCAGGAAGTCGGTCAGGACGTTGTTTTTGTTGGAGGCGCAGATGAGCCTTTCCACGGGAAGGCCCATGAGCTTTGCGATGTATCCCGCCAGGATGTCTCCGAAATTTCCGGTGGGCACGGTGAAGCGGACCGGGCTTCCTGCCCCGATGACGCCTTCCTTCACCAGGTCCGCGTAGGCTTTGAAATAGTACATGACCTGGGGAGCCAGCCTTCCTATGTTGATGGAATTGGCGGAGCTCAGGGCGGAGCCCTTAAGGTCCATGTCCTTGGCCGCGGAGAAGATCCTCTTGACCCCGGTCTGGGCGTCGTCGAAGTTGCCCCTCACGGCGCAGACCCTGACGTTGGAGCCCTTCTGGGTGGTCATCTGCAGCTCCTGGACCCTGCTGGTGCCGTTGTAAGGATAGAAGACGACGATGCGGGTGCCGGGAACGTCGTGAAAGCCCTCCAGGGCTGCCTTTCCGGTGTCTCCGGAGGTCGCGGTGAGGATGACCACGTCCTTGCTGCTTCCTTCCGCGCTTTCCGCTGCGGTGATTAGCCTGGGAAGGACGCTCAGGGCCACGTCTTTGAATGCGGACGTGGGGCCTCTGAAGAGCTCCAGGATCCAGCGGTCCCCGGTCTTTATCAGAGGGGTCAGGTCTTCGGTCTCGAATTTCCCTTCGTAGGAGGCGTTGACCAGGCCCTCCATGTCCGCAAAGCCGGGAAGAAGGGCGGAGAGGATGGCCGAGGACATGTGCCTCGCGTCCATGTCAAGGAGGCTCCTCCAGTCGAGGCCGGCCCCGGCGGGATCCGCCATGTAGAGGCCTCCGTCCGGGGCGATGCCCTCAAGGACGGCCCTCACGGGGCTTGCGGTAAGGTCTTTGTTTCTGGTGCTGCTGTATATCATCTGTGTTCCTTTCATGTCTTTGACGGAGCCCGCTATCCGGTGATCTTTACGGTCCTGTACTCTCCTTCGCAGGGGCTTCCCTCGACAAGGCGCACGATCCCGTTGGTGAGATCCGCGACGAAGGCGTAGTTGGTCGCAACGGCGACAGCCTGCTGCTCAAAGGGAAGGGAGGGATCCGGATGGACGCAGATTGAGGTGGGATAGCCCGCGTGATCCCTGCAGAAGCCTTCCAGATCGGCCTGGGTCAGCTCCTTTTTGCCCTTCATCAGCTGCCTCATGCGCTGAAGCCTCATGTAGCTGGAGCCTCCCTGCGGGTAGACTGGGTTCTGGATCAGGTTGGGTCCGATGAAGTGGTTGGTGTGGACCAGGATCCCGTCGTCGTCCGGCTGGACAACGTCGCATCTTCTGGGATCCAGCTCCAGAGAGAGGGAGATGCCGTCCCTGCAGGTGATGATCAGGTTTGCCGCCGAAGGCACCGGAGCGGTCATGGCCTCAGCCACGGCCCTGTTCATGGTGCCGCACTCCAGGGCCCTGCGCATCCTGATGTGAAGGGGAACGCCGATCTTATACCCGTCGGTGGAGACCGCGTTGAGGGTCAGGGAGATGCCCGCTTCGTTGACGCCCTTGCCTCCGATGATTCCGCCCTCCAGGATCAGGAGCATGGCGGGGATGTCATCCTCCGCTGGGACGCGGGCGATGAAGGCCGCTTCTCTTTGGGCGATGGTGTAGTCCCAGGTCTGGCCGGCCAGGGTGACGCCGTCCTTGGTGGCGGGGGCGTGGGCGCTGAAGGCGGTGCAGCCCTGTTCTCCTGCCTCCATCCCCTTGACCAGTCCGGTGTAGAGGATCTCGGACCTGAGGTTCAGCGCCAGGATCTCTTCGAATCTCACGCCCGCTCCGTCGGCGACGCCCTTCATCTCGTCGATATACTTGGCGTATTTGCCCTTGAACACCGGCAGGAAGGTCATGGCCAGGGCCTGGGCGTCCTCCCAGGTGAGGCCGACGTTCTTTTTGAAGTTGGCGCTGTAGTTCCTGATGCTGCAAAGGACCTGCTCCTTGCAGAGGCTTCCGTGGGCAAGGCCCTTCTCGTAGGGGGTGCCCTTAAGGGTTATCTCAGGAAATCTCATGGTAGTTCCTCCGTTTATGTGCATTTAGATATATCCTTTTTAATATATTTTATCCTTCGGCAGGCTCTCTGTCATCATTTTTTCGGGGCGGCGGCCTTCTTTTGGAAAAAGGGGGATATTTGAATCCTGCTCCGTCTGTGGTAAAATCGATCGTGAAACGGAGGTATCGATGGAGGACAGACGGGAAAGATTTTTCATGACCATGTTCATAGTGGGCTATGTGGGCCTTTTCGTCTGCATCTTCTTCTGGGAGATGACCGGAACGTCCTGGCTCTGCCGGGCCTCGGGGCTCCCCTTCAGGCCGGCTCTCGCCTTCCTGACCCTTGTTTCGATAGTGGTCTACTGCGCAAGGACCCGGATATTCTCGGTGATCGACGGCTTTACCGCGGCGGGAGTGCTGGCGGCGTCCCTCTCCACCTTCTTCATGGGAGGAGGCAGCGGCCTGTGGCTCCTGGAGCTTCGGTTCGTCATCGACCTGTGCATAATGACCGTCCTGCTCCTGATCATGCTCTTCATAGTCTTTATCCACAGCAGAAGGAAGCTGATGGAGATGGCGGCGGATGAGGAGGCTGACGAAAGGAAAGAAAAATGAGACCCGACGCGACCCAGACAGCGGGAGGCATCAGGATCGACCTGGGCACCCTGCTCGCCATTATAGGGGCGGCAGTCATAGCCGTCGCCCTGTACCTGCTCATTAAAAAGATATCCTCCATCCCCGGGGACGTGAGCAAGAAATTCAAAGGCCTGTTCGGCAAGAGGAGCGCCATCGAGACCCTGCAGAAGCAGGTGGTGGGCCTTCAGGAGGAGAACGACCGGCTGACCCTGGCCAATCTTCAGATGCGGCAGGAGCTGGAGAAGCTCAAGCGTGACAAATCAATAGTCGACGAGGCCCTGTCCACGGCGAAGTCCAGGCTCGAGAGCTTCGAGTCGGACATGCAGGGGCTGGAGGCCGAGAACGGCAGGCTCATCGAGTACATAAAGGACCTGCGCCACAGGATCGACATCGGAGAAAAGCAGGCCCGCAAGGAGAGCTTTGAGACCGCCGTCGGCCTGGTGAAGCTGGGGGTGGACAAGAGCATCGCAGCCCTTCAAAACAGCGTCACCGGAAGCTGGGACAGGATCCAGACCCAGGTCATAAAGCTCAACGCCATCATAGCGGAGGAGATCCGCCAGCTCCCGTCCCCCAAGAGCCCGGTGAAGGAGAGGGAGGATTTCGACCCCTACAAGGACGATTGGAAATAAGTTGCTGTTCCTGCTTTATTTTCAGAACTTGGCACGATATAATAAAACCGCGGAGAAGTTCCGCGGTTTTATTCATTCCCGGACACAAAGAGTTTCATTTCCAGCGGAGGTATATTTATGTTCAGGACCGTTAAAGAAGTAATGGAATTCATAGAGGACAATCAGATCGAAATGGTCGATTTCAAGATGGTCGACATCAACGGCGCGTTCCGCCACGTGACTATCCCGGTGTCCTATTTCGACGAGAGCATCATGACCGACGGCATCGGATTTGACGCGTCCAACTACGGTTACGCCATGGTCGAAAAGAGCGACATGGTCTTCATCCCCGACCTTGAGACCGCCATGGTCGAGCCTTTCTGCGACATCCCGACCCTGTCCATGACCGGCAACGCCATGATCATCGATTATCCCAAAAACAGACCTCTTCCCCAGTATCCGAGAAACATAATCCTCGCCGCCGATAAGTACATGAAGGACAGCGGCGTCGCCGACACCATGTACATCCTGCCCGAGTTCGAATTCTACCTCTTCGACCAGGCCGGCTGGAAGGTGGACCACGACCACCAGGAGGCCTTCGTCGACTTCTCCCAGTCCCACTGGAACTCCGACGCCGAGGGCAGGGGCAACGTTGTGCCCTTCCAGAAGAACTATCACATCGCCAAGCCCTTCGACACAACCTACGAGTGCAGGAGCGAGATGGTCATGCACATCGAGGACGCCGGCATCCCCGTCAAATACCATCATCCGGAGGTCTCCGCCAGCGGCCAGTTCGAGATCGAGCCCAAGCTGGGCGAGCTGGTGAAGATGGCGGACGCCACCATGATGATCAAGTACATCATCAGGAACACCGCCATGGACTACGGCATGACGGCCACCTTCATGCCCAAGCCCGTCTACGGCGAGGCGGGCAGCGGAATGCACGTCCACATGCTGCTGATGAAGGGGGACGAGCCGGTCTTTTCCGACGACGCGGGCTATTCCCACCTCTCCGAGACCGCCCA
>JAFRQL010000061.1 GCA_017428655.1 Bacillota bacterium
TATCAGGCCTGTATCATCAGGAATCCTCTTGAAGGCCTTGTCCAACATATCCAGCACCTGTCTAAGATGAGGCCGCTCACTAATATTGTAACTGATGATTTCTCCATTGAACATGTCCAGCACCGGTGACAAGTACAGCTTCACATCTTTTGATATCTGTGTTCCCGTTCCGGCTGCCGGTGCCTCTTTTTGACAGGTGCACCCGCGCCGTTCATGTGTTATCATGTCAGAGAAGCTCCCGGCACGGTGGCGGGATCACGGAGGATAAAATGGACCAGATCGAAAGGATCAAAAAGATGGAAGCTCTCATGGACAAGGTGAGCGCGGCGGTAAAGGACATCAATAAGGGGCTGGACGATTTCAACGCGGTCATGGATGACGTCGATACCCTTGAGGAATACTATTCCGGCGATGACTGGATGAAGGACTTCGAGGCCGACGAGGCCGGCAAGCTCCCCAAGGACCTCAAGCGCGGAGTCCTCTCCGAGGACGGTCTCTTCGACCTTCTCGACGAGGAGAGGCTGGTCTTCGTCCGCATGATGGAGATGTGCACCGCTTACATGAAGAACGCTTAAGGACGGAAGATGCCCAGTCATTTCGAAGACATCGGATATACTTTTGAAAAGCCGGGAGATCTGGCGAGGCTTTACGACGCCAACGCGGAGAGGGTAGAGGTCTACGATCTCGGCACCGGCTGCAGCCTGCACCTGCTCAGTCCTTCAAAGGACTGTGAGCTTTTGGTGTGCACCGACGACCTTGACGACAGGATCATCTTCTACGCTCCCTATTCGGACCTGATGAGGGAGTCGATCCTTCGGGTCGACAGGCTCATCGAGAGCGACAGCAGCATCGGCTGGGGCCTTCTTCGGGTCGAGGATCCCTACGACGACCTGGACATCCCCTTCAATGTCGAGCTGGTCCTCAACGATCTGGACGTGAAGGAGATGGAGGGCGGCCTCTTCTACGTTGATCTTCTCGCTTTCGCGGAGAGCGTCGAGCTTTTCGGCAGCGCCGAGGAGATGTGCGAAAAGACCGGACTGGCCGAGGAGGCTCTCATCCCCTGCGGCCTCTTCCCGCCTGACGGGGATGCGAAGGAATTCTCCGAGAGCGCCCACGTCATAATGAGCGCGGTGATCAACGAGGTCGAAAGGCTCACCAATCCTCTCACCGGCCTTGAGTTCTACAGGCTCTGGACCGGCTGCCTGGGGATCTATACGTCCGCTCTTGCCCCGGTCTCTGCCTTTGAGAGGGAGCCCGAGGTTGGGGACCACATCCACGGGGTGTTCTTCCTGATGGCCAAGCTGTCGGACGAAGAGATCTACGACGACGAGCTCTACGGGGAGCTGGCCGATCAGTTCGGAGTAAAGGTGCCTGCAGGCGAAGAGGATCTGGGCAGGATCGAAAAGTGCCTCGCCATGACCGCCAGGGGCGAACGTGGCTTTTTCGTCGTGAATTATACCGACGCCAAGGGGCGGCAGACCTTTATCCAGTCCTCGATGACCGAGGACATGATGGGTTTCGTCTTGGAGTTCAACGTCCCCGGCCCCGCGAAGATCAGGATGGCCGACGGTACGGTCAGGGAGAACGGCTGGAGCCAGTACGCCAAAGAGTTCGGCTCCTCGGAGGAGGCTCTGGAGGTGTTCAGGGCCGTGCTTACCGACGGAAAGGCTCCGGATCTTTCGGACTGGAAGGATATCACCGAGGTGATCCTCAGCGAGAGCGACGAGCTCGCCTACGCCTCGGGAAGCAGAAGGGTGAGCTGAGGAAGGATATTGCTCCGTTCGGCGGCTAAACTTGCAAAAAACTGTTGCTTTTTTTTCAGTATTGTTGTAGACTAACAAAGCTGACCGATCAGTCGGTCTTTATATGGCAAAATGCAGTTTAGCACGGAGAGTTGACCGAGTGGCTAAGGAGCTCGCCTGGAAAGCGAGTAAGGCTGAAAGGCCCCGTGGGTTCGAGTCCCATGCTCTCCGCCAAAACAAGAACCCCGGAACTTCAAAGGTTCCGGGGTTTTCGTTGGGATCTCAAGGCTTATCGGCTTCGGCAGCTTTGAGATACTTTTAGGTTTTTTTCACAATAATTCTGCACAAGAAATGGACTGTTACGCCCTCTCGCTCCATTGCATCCTTTCCGGGACGATAAAGAGTTACAAGAATGAATCCACAGGACGTTTATACCTAAATTTCGCAATGACAAAAATGCTGACGTCCTCAAGGGAGGCCGGAAATCAATTCCTAGTGCTCCCTCTGATATCAGCATCTACACCCATATGTTATCAGATAAGAAGCGTTTTCCCACATATTCTTTGATATAATCAAAGCCTGGAGAGATCCACGAGCAGGGAGGAGAGATCAAATGCTCAGAGTGACGACCTGTCCGTGTTGCGGGAAGCGTGATGTTTAAGAATCGTCAAAGCATACCATGCGGCCCGAATATTTTGAAGTCTTTTGATGTTAGCAGAAGCCCTGTTCCCGTCCAACCCGTCCCTATGGTATAATAAGGGCGGATAATCATTTACTGTATGGCGGTCCTCCGCCGGAAAGGAGCCCGTATGGCAGAGATCATAAAGATCAACAACAGTACATGGCGCATCGAGGACAACGGTGTAAGGATCTTTCTTCTGTGCGGCAGCGAGAAGGCGGTCCTCATCGACACCGGAAGGGAGCTTCCCGACGCGAAGGACATCGCAGAGAGCCTGACCAGCCTGCCCGTGGTCCTGCTCAACACCCACGCCGACATGGACCACACCTCGGGCAACGGCGCCTTTGATCAGATGTATATGAGCCCGGCCGAGGAGCCCTACTACCGCGAGAAGGGCGGAGCCGGAACGGTCATCCCCGTAAGAGAAGGTGACGTCATCGATCTGGGCGGAAGGCCGCTCAAGATCATCGACATCCCCGGCCACACTCCGGGCAGTATCGCGATCCTTGACGTGAAGAGCAGGGTGCTGATCGGCGGCGATTCGGTGCAGGACGGGACCATTTTCATGTTCAACAAGGGCCGGGATATGGCGCAGTACGTCCCCAGCATGGAGCATCTGCTGACGTTCTCAGGGGAGTTCGATACGGTATATCCTTCCCACGGGACCTTCCCTGTAGGGCCGGACCTGATCCCCAAGCTCATAGAGGGAGCGAAGAAGATCCTGGCGGGAGAGGCCGAGGGGACCCCGGTCGAAAGGTTCGGAAAGCCCGTGATGCACTACGTCTTCCCCTACGCGGGCTTCTTCTGCGACATGCCCTAGGATCGGGATAGGATCTTAAGTCTGTCCGGCCATTTCAGCCGGGCAAAAAATGATCAAAAGCCTTTGCGCTTTCGGTTTTGTGACCTTAAGCGCAAAGGCTTTGTTTTTACCTGATTTCAGCCGCGCTGTTTAAGCGTCGACTCCGCCATCTACGCACAGCAGCTGTCCGGTGATAAAGCTGGAGTCGCTGGTGCAGAAGAAGAGGCAGGCGGTGGCGATCTCGCTGCCCTCGCCGACTCTCTTAAGAGGAGCCGTGGCCTTCATGAATTCGATGGTAGCGTCAGCTCCGGATCCTTCGAGCATGGCAGTTCGGATAGCACCGGGGCAAATGCCGTTGACATGGATGTCAGGTCCCATCTCGCGGGCCATGGCTCTGGTCATCCCGACCATGGCGAATTTGCTGGTGCAGTAAGCGATGGGACCCCACTTTGCGGCGGTGCCCGCTACGGAAGAGATGTTTACGATGTGGCCCTTGTTTTTCTTGAGCTCGGGCTCGCAGTACTGGGTGAGGAGCAGGGCGCTGGTCAGATTTACGTTGAAGACTTTGTCCCACTCTTCCATGGTCATCTGCTGGACCGGGGTAAGGCTGAGCATGCCCGCATTGTTGATGAGGATATCTACGGTCCCGTATGCCTTTATGGTCTCATCGTAGATGATCCTGGCGGCACCGCGGTCTGAAGTATCCGCGATGACGTAGATGGCTTCTCCTCCTTCGGCCTTGATCTTCTCAACGACGGCCTTAGCTCTTTCTACATTGCGGCCGGTAACGACGACCTTTGCGCCTTCCTTCGCGAAGAGATAAGCGGTATCTCTGCCCATGCCGGAAGTGGATCCTGTAATGATCGCAACTTTTCCATCAAGTCTGCCCATATATATTATGACCTCCTGAAATCATATAATATTTTTACTACATAGTATTATAGTTATTGATATTTCTTTGTCAATCGTGAAAAGTCCGCTGGCGACTGATAGAATAGCTTAAACTAACTTGATCGTGACTCAAAAACCATAATAAATACGTTTTTTGGACAGATCCCGGGAGATCCTTTAGGATCTTCGAGACTTTGGATCGCAAACAGTAAGTTTTGCGGAATTTCAATTTCGCTCCGCAAGGTTTACTTATTTTTCTTGAAATGTTTATGACCGTGAAGAGCTGCCTATGACTGGCTGTCTCCGGAGGCTCTGGTTATTTTGAAGCCCTCGCCCTGGACCTCTCTCGAATCGAGGATCACCACGAATGAGCCGGGCTCTTCGGTCTTAAGATATTTCTGGATGCTGTAGATATCCCGTGAGGAGCCTGTGACCATGACGATCTCCTTGCGGTCCTCCATGTAGCCTCCTCGGCCCTCGAGGATCGTTGCTCCCCTTGAGCAGATCCGGTCGATGGCGTCGCATATCGCCTTGCCCCTCCCTTCGGGGGATACGATCAGGGCGACCGCGGCGGAGTTCATGCCCAAAACGATGCGGTCGATCACCGTCGACGAGATAAAGGCGATCAGGATGCCGTACATGACCGCTTCGACGTCCCTGAATACCAGCAGGTAGGCGATAAAGGTCATGGAATCTATGCCGAAGCTTATGCGGCCGGTGTTCAGGTGGGGCCTGAAGTGCTTCGTGAGCATTATGAGGAAGTCGCTTCCCCCGGTGGAGGAGCCTCTCATGTATATCATGGCGTAGCCAGCCCCGAAGAGGATGCCGGTGGAGAGGGCGCAGATGATCCTGTCCGCCGCGAGGGCCGGCAGCATCGGCGCCGCGTAGTCTATCAGTATCGACTGGATGATGATGCAGCGGACGGTCCTCGCCATGAAGCCCGAGCCCAGATATTTGAAGCACAGCAAGGCAAGGGGGATGTTCATGATGACTATGGCGGCTCCTATCTGCATGCAGAAGAGCCTGTTGAGCATCAGGGCGATGCCCGAAACTCCAGCTACCGCGAAGCCCGATGACGCGGCGATGTTGACCGTCCCCACGGCGATAAGGGCGTTGCCCATGGTCTCATAAAGCGTATCGACGAGTATCCTTTTCATTCTGTCAGACATCCTGCTTCCTCCTGTAAAGATAAAAAAGAGCTTCGGAAGGTCATAGTTGCGAGGCTATGATCCGCCGAAGCTCTTCCTGATCATGATACTATCCCGGGCCGTCTTTTGCAAGGAATAACGGCGCCTTTTCTATTTTTTGAAAATACTTATGACCGCTATGAGCATTACGCCCAGCAGCAGTATGTTGAGCAGGGTCTGGTTCATCGAGATCGCGAGCATCACGCCGAGGATCGAGGCCGCGCTGCCTGCGGTCATGGCGGCAAGGACCATCTTGCGGTTGTACATGCCGGCCTTTACGATGGAGACTCCGCCGCTCATGGGGATTATGCATCCCAGCACCAGCACCAGGGTCAGAGTCGCGACCGGCGAGAGGCCCAAAAGCAGCAGGAGGGCTGTCGCGGCCGGCTTGCAGGGTACTCCCATCATGTTGATGAAGCCTATGGCGACGCACATGACGCACATGATCACAAGTTTGACGCCGGAAAGGCCGATGGCGCTGCCGGAGGAGCCGGAGCTTACTGCCATCTTCACTATCAGGGCGATCATCGAGAATATGAGGGCGTAGCCCATGATCTTTTTAAGGACGGCGCCATCCATGCTGCTCACCGCTCTTCCTCCCAGGACTCCCCCTACGGCGAGGCAGACCATCCAGAGGATCAGGGTCAAGGCGTCGATGGAGTTCTCGGCCTTGAGATAACTGAAGGCGATGAAGGCGCCGGGGACTATGGTCGCGGCGATGAGGCAGCTGGGCAGACTCTTGTCGTCGGCCAGCTTGAGCCTTTTGATCATCAGGGTGTTCAGCAGAAAGTCCGAAACGCCGATGGTGCAGAGAAAGTATATGATGAACTGAAGGACGCACAGAAGGCTGAGATTCCCCTCCGCATCCCTGAGCTTTTCCTTGTTTTTGACCATCTCCCGGGCGAGGAAGAAGGCATAGACAAGACCGCAGATAAGGAAGGCGGTCCCGATGATGCGCTGTATGTTCATAAAAATATCCTCCGTTTGATATCGCTGGATATCAGTATATCACGGAGGAAGGATCAATAACAGTGAAAGAATGGGGAAGGGGATGGACGACAAAAGTCCGAATTGGCGACAAATACCTTTGCCTAGAAGATCCGAACTTCCTCGCAGGCGGCGGTCCCGTCGTCGTTAAATGACCGGAAGATGAAGCGTCCGTGGAGCCGGGCCTGGTAATAAGGCTCGCCGGGGTTCCCGAAGATCGATCCGTTGGGGGAGGTCACCAGATACTCGTAGTCCTGCTTGCCGTCGGTGAGGTCGAACTCGCCCTCTGAAGGCCTGTCTTCGAACTCCTCTTCATCGTACCCGAAAAGGAACCATCCGTCCTGCATGCCTTCGCATATAAGGGGATGCTCCTTTCCGCACCCGTCCATGACGATGGAGAGCTCCGCCCTTGAACCTTCGGCCTTCACGGCGATCTCGGGGGAGTCGTGGAACTCTCCGTAGGCCCTGAGCTCGACGATATAGACCTCTCCGGTCTTTGGAGTCTCGCTGACCATGGAACTGTTTTCATAGAAAAACCATCGGTCCTTTTGGATCACCGCCTGATAAGCGGTCCCGTCCTTGATGCCTATGGCTGACAGCCTGCCGTCGGTGCCTATGATGGTATCCGGCTCGACTCCGGATATGACCGCCTCCTTCATCGCCCGCCTGAACGCGGCCTTTTTCCCGACCGCGTCGAAGCCCGTAAGGGCCCAGAGGAGGAAGACCGCGGCAATGAGCAGCAGGGTATTTATGATAAGCCTTTTCTTTCTCTTGCGTCTTGTCATCATGTCACTGCACCGCATGACCTTCGTATCGGGTCCTTATGGCGAAGGAGGTCCCGTCGTGGTCGTACCTGAGCTCGTACCATTCGCTGCCGGCGTCGCAGTTGGACAGCCACATCTCAAGATAATGGACGCCCAGCCTTCTTGCTATGGGATTCCCCGCGATCCTGCGGTCGGAGGTCTTTACGCCCCTCAGGCCCAGATCGTTCTTGTAAACATTGCCCCCGGCGTCGACCGCGGTGATGAACCAGCGTATGTTCTCGGGAAAGTCGAGCCAGACCGGCCCCTTGATCTTTATGAGAAAATACACGACATCGTAGGGCTCGTTTTCGCCTCCCGGCTCGTCCGAAGGATGGATCATCCTCTGGGCGGTCACGTTCTCGACGCTGACCGTGTAGCTTCCCGCCTTCGCCTTTTCGACGCCCCTGCCGGTGAGGATGAATTCCACCCTGTCCTCTTCGGGGAACAGCGGATTGTTTTGGGAATAGAATGTGCCCCCGTTCCTGGGATCGCCCTGCCAGAGCCTTTGGGCGCCGTACCAGCCTCCGCCAGCCCAGAATATCAGGCACAGGGCCAATGCAATCCCCAGAGCCCAGCGGCTGAGGGTCCAGATGAGCCCGAGCCATGGCCTGTGGACCTTCCTGAGGAGCCTTCCGGTCTCATCGGGATCTCCCATGGCCTCCAGCGCCCTGAGCTCGGCGTTCTGCCTGTCGAGGCCTGCGGCCATCAGCGCGTCCACGTGGTCCTCGTAATGGGCGTGGAGCTCCGCGGACACCTCGGCCTGATCGCCCCTGAAGGGTATGTAGCCTATGGTCGTGCTGACCCACTGGTAGATGCTCATGTCAGTTCTCCGGTCTTAAGACCATGTTGACCGCTCCGGAAAAGGCCTCCCACTGGTCGGTCTGCTCCTGGAGCTGCAGCCTGCCCCTGTCGGTGAGGCGGTAGTAGCGGCGGAGCCTTCCGCTCTCGGTCTTCTGGTCGTAGGAAACGACGCAGCCGTCGCTCTCAAGGCTGTGGAGGACCGGATAAAGGGTCCCTTCCTTCATGTCAAAGACGTTTTTCGAGAGGAGGGCCAGCTGGCTGATCATCTCGTAACCGTATTTGTCCCTGTCTCTTAAGAGGCTGAGGATGAGCATTTTCGTGCTGCCGGAGAGGAGGCTCTTGTCGATCTTCATAGGTGGCTCCAGATATTTGTGTTCGGCGGCGCCGCGCGCCGCTTCTTTGAAAAGCTGGCCTCGACCATCGAGGTATCATCTGGCTTTATGATACCTTGAGCATCGATGTATGTCAAGAATTTGCCCCGATAGATCCCCCGCGGCTCGTTCATATGGTATACTACTGTTAAATGGAGGAATGTGCCCTGCGCCGCATTTGCGCCGGAGGAGGGCGCCGAATATCCTATGAAACGATTTTTTACCGCTTTCTTTGCCATACTGCTGATATCGGCCGCCGCCGTGGGCGGGCTCTGCTTCATGCACGTCAACGCTCCCGTGGTCATCGCGGAAGCGCCGGTCATCGAGGCCGCGGGGGCTGCCTGTCTGCCGTCCTCCGGCCACGCGGTGACGAAGACCCTATGGGGATATGGCGAGAAGGAGACCTTTATAGAAGGAAACGACGCGGATCTGGGCCTTGTCCCGGGAAGAGGCTTTGATATCGCCTTTTCCTCATCTGCCGCCGATACCATCAACGGACCTCTGACGTCGGATACCGATTTTGAGACCGCCAAAGCGGGCTCCCCGTCCTACTGCCGCATAAACCTTGAAAAGGACGGGACGACCCTTCTCGACGGGGCGGATCCCGAGAGCTACGGCCTCTTCGAGTACAGCGAGAACGGGGATTACGATCTTACCGTCGACCTGGGCTACGAACCGGCAAAAGGCCTGGATGAGACTGATTACCACTACCATATCTCGTTTACCTTAAGGCCCGAGCCTTCCGCTCAGATCTCGTCGGCTGAGGCTCCCCAGGGGGGTATAGTGACCCTGAAGCTGGATCCCGCCTTCTACACCGAAGAGCCCCAGATCTCAACGGAGCTGGGCAGCGCCATATTCATATCCCAGAGCGACGGCAGCTGGCTCTCGGTGATCCCCGTCTGGTACGCCCAGGAGCCGGGAGACTATCCTGTCGACGTGACCCTGGGGGACTGGAGCTTCAGCGAGACCGTCACCGTGACCCGTACCGAATTCGGAAGGCAGGACCTCACCATCGCGTCCAGCACGGTGGCTTCCACCAGAGGGGCAGCCGGGGCCAATGAAGACTACGCGGAGAAGATCAAGCCGACCTATGAGATGGCGGACCCGGTCCAGTACTGGGACGGCCCGTTCATAATGCCCGTCGAGGGCCGCATCACCACCCAGTTCGGCCTTTACAGGTATACCAACGGCAGCAAGACCCCGACCCGCCACACCGGGATCGACCTTGCCATCGCCAAAGGGACCCCGGTGCCCGCGTCCAACTCGGGCAGGGTCCTCTTCGCGGGACCGGTGATCATCTCCGGCAATACTGTGGTCATTGAGCACGGAGGAGGTCTCAAGACCTACTACATGCACCTGGATACCGTAGACGTATCCGCCGGGGACATGGTCACCAAGGGAGATATCATAGGAACGGTCGGGACGACCGGATATTCCACCGGCCCCCACCTGCACTTTGAAGTAAAGATCGGAAGCATGAGCCTGGATCCCTGGTCTCTCTTCGACGGGACCAGCGGGCTCTATACCTTCGACAGCACCATGGAGGAAAAACAATGAAGACTTCACTGAAAGCGGCGGCTCTTCTGCTGGCTGTATGCCTGATGATGACGGCCTGCGGGGCTCCTCAGGAAGCTCCCGCCCAGCCCTCGGCGCCGGCGGCCCAGTCCCAGACCGGACAGGAAAGCGAAAGCAAGGACAAGCAGGAGCCCGCTCCTGCGGCTCAGGATCCCGGTCAGACCAAGACCGAAGAGCCGGCCCCGACCGAAAAGGAGCCCGAATATCTCTTCAACGATCCCGCTGTCCCCCTGGAAGGGGAGCTGGGAGAGCTGGAGACCTTCATCGCCGAGTACAGGGGCGCCGTGGACGGGGTCCCCGGCGAGTGGAGATACGAGCTCAATTACCTAAAAGACACCTACGGTCCCGGCGAGCACATGATCTACATGGACTGCCGCATCACTCCCGAGGGCGGCGAGACCGTTTACCGCTACTACGACATGGACGAGGACGACCTGAAGGCCCTGGCTGAGGCGGTGGAAGAAGCCGGCTTCAACGGGCTGAACGGTTATCACGTAGAGGAGAAGGACGAGGCTGAGGACGCGGACAGGATAGTCATCAATGCCCACTACGGTTCGGGGGATGACCTCTATCTTGAGGCCGCCGGAGACCACATGCCTGAAGGCTTTGACGAAGCCTGGCAGTCCTTCGCCATGGCGATAAATTCAAGGGCGGGCTACGCCACCAGAGGCTTTACCGCCTTCGTCCCCAACGCGGAGGGGCAGGTCTGCCAGGACATGAGCAACGCCGTCGCCTTCGCCAGCTGCGCCCAGAGCGACGAATACGATCTCTTCGCTCCGGCCTACTCCGGCGATCTGGCGTCGCTAGTAAAGGATCCCTGGCACTATTCCGGCTATGAGTTCATCGAGAAGGGCTTCTGGCCCCACGGCGTCCAGTACGACAGGGCGGGAAGGGCTCTGTATTACATGGCCTACGACGACGAGGCCCAGCAGATGGGTCTCTACAGAAAGGACGAAGAGGACGACGAGCCTCAGCTGATGGTCTCCGACGTCAGCGAGTACGCCGCTGCCGGCGGGATGCTCTACTACAGGGAGTACATGGCGGACGCGGTGATGGCCATGGATCCCGAGACCCTTGAGACTGAGATGGTCGTGGATAAGCCGGTCCATTCCGTGTACCCGGTCAGCGGCTGGCTGGTCTATGTGGACGATGAGGACGATTCGATCAGGGCGATGGATCTTGAGGATGGAGAGGAGGTCGTCCTGGTGGAGAGCAGCTGCGGATATCCCGCGGTGGACGGCAACAGCCTCTACTATCTCGACTATTCCCTCGGCTGCATCTGCATGCTGGATCTGGTCACCGGAGAGACCGAGGAATATGAGGATATAAAGACCGGGTATGAATACTTCATCACTCCCAGCTACCTGTATTACTACGATTCCGCCAATGGCGACGCTCCAACCTGCGTTTCCAGAGAGTGGCTCACCGGAAACTACGATCCCGAAGATTTCTTCGCTCCCCCGAGGGTGTTCAGGGCGGAGGATGAAAGCGATGACGTCACGTTCATCTTCGCTGCCGATATGGAGGTCATCTATCACGTCAGCGATCCCGACGGGAACATCAGTTATTTCTGCCGCATGCTGAACTATTTCGACGGCGATTCCTCCCGCTGGCTGGATCCGGACGATCCGGATGCGGTCTGGTAGGCGGATGATAAAGGACCAGAGGATCTAAATCCATGAGCGATCAGGTCAATATGTTTGAAAGGGCGGTGCCCCAGCCTCTTGCCGCGAGGCTTCGTCCCTGCACCATAGACGAGGTGGTGGGCCAGCAGCATCTTCTCGGAAAGGGGAGGATACTCAGGCGCATCATCGAGCAGGACGCGGTGTCGTCCATGATATTCTGGGGGCCTCCCGGGGTTGGAAAGACCACTCTTGCGGGAGTCATCGCCAACCAGACCAGGGCCAATTTTATAGATTTTTCCGCCGTGACCAGCGGCATCAAGGAGATCCGAGAGGTCATGCAGCAGGCCGATCAGAACCGGCGTTTCGGAGAGAAGACCATCGTCTTCGTCGATGAGATCCACAGGTTCAACAAGGCCCAGCAGGACGCCTTCCTTCCCTTTGTTGAAAAAGGGAGCATCATACTGATCGGAGCTACCACCGAGAATCCGTCCTTCGAGGTCAACGGGGCGCTCCTTTCGCGGTGCAAGGTCTTCGTGTTGAAGGCCCTGAGCGAGAGCGACATCATGGTGCTTCTGAAAAGGGCCATCGAGAGCCCCAAGGGCTTCGGAAACGAAAAAGTAGTCATCGATGACGAAGTCCTTCGGATGATCGCGGTCTTCGCCAACGGGGACGCCCGCATGGCCCTCTCCACCCTGGAGATGGCGGTGCTCAACGGCGATATGGAAGGGGACGTCACCACCGTGACCGCCCAGACCGTCGAGCAGTGCACATCGAGAAAGTCTTTACTCTACGACAAGAACGGCGAGGAGCACTACAATCTCATCTCCGCCCTTCACAAGTCCATGAGGAACTCGGACCCCGACGCCGCGGTCTACTGGCTGGCCAGGATGCTGGAATCGGGGGAGGACCCCATGTACGTCGCAAGGCGGGTCACCCGCTTCGCCGCTGAGGACGTGGGCCTTGCGGACCCCAGGGCGCTGGAGCTCTGCGTCGCGGCCTTCCAGGCCTGCCATCTCATCGGCATGCCCGAGTGCAGCGTCCATCTCACCGAGGCGGTGGTATACTGCTCCCTGGCGCCAAAATCCAACGCCATGGACGTGGCCTACATGAAGGCGAAAAAGGACGCTCAGGAGAACCTGGCGGAGCCGGTCCCCCTGCACATAAGGAACGCCGTAACGACCCTGATGAAGAACGAGGGCTACGGCAGAGGATACAAATACGCCCACGACTACGAGGACAAGCTGACGGCGATGAGCTGCCTGCCCGACTCGATGAAGGACAGGGTATATTACGAGCCCACCACTCAGGGCGTCGAGGGACGGTTCAAGGAGAGGCTCGAGCAGATCAAAAAATGGAAAGAGGAGCACAGAAAGCCGGAGAAAGAGTAGGTCCGGATCAGGAGCTCTGCCCCCGGGCAAGCTCGATCTTTCTGCAGCAGCCCGTACCGAGAAAGCCTTCCATCGAAGAGATGAAGGCTTTTTCCATGTCTTCGGGAACGTAGGACTGGAGCCATCCCGCGAAGCCTCCGCCCTGGATGCGGCAGGCTCCACGGCCCGCAAGGGTCTTTTCGGCCAGGGCGAGGGCGACGGCCATGTCCTGGCTGGAGGGATCGCCGGCAGGGGTGACGTTCTGAAGGAAGCGCCAGGAGGAAAGGCCGGACTGGCGGACCAGGGAAAGGAAACCCTCCATATCGCCTGCCTGGAGGGCCTTGTACTGCTTTTCTACCCTGTCGTTTTCTCCGTAGACGTGAAGAGCCCTGAGTACCGCCCGGTCGCCGCAGATCCTGCGCAGGGCGGAGAGCTCGTTCATGAACATCTTCTCGGGGACTTCCCTGAGACACTTCACTCCGAAGCTGGCGCAGATCCTGGAAAGGTCGCCCGTTATGGAGGCGTATTCGCCGGTAAGGTCCGCATGGCTGACCCCGCAGTCGGTGAGTATCAGGGAGAGGCCGAAGGCGGATGGATCGAGCCTGACCGGTCTTATCACAGGCTTTTGAGGATCTTTGAAGTCTATGCAGACGGAGCCTCCCGCGGCGCAGGTAAGCTGGTCCATCAGACCGCTGGGCTTTCCGTAGTATATATTTTCAGCCTTCTGGCAGCAGAGGGCGATATCCAGATCCGAGAGCCCCAGCTCCCACATGGAGTCAAAGGCCCTGGCCAGGACCACTTCAAAGGAGGCCGAGCTGCTGAGCCCGCTGCCCTCGGGCACCTGGGAGGACACGAAGATATCAAGGCCGAAGGGGGCAGGGTCGCCGCCCTTTTCACGGCACTTTTTTATGACGGAGGCTGCGGTCCCCCTGACCAGCGATGAGAAGCGGGCCCTCTCGTCGGGGCGGGGCTGAAGGTCGGAGAGCTCGATCCTGGTCTCTCCGTACCCCTGAGATACCAGCCTTATCAGTCCTTCCTCTCCGCGGGATACCGCCGCAAAGGCGCTCAAGGACACGGCCGCCGCAAGGACCCTGCCGTTCTGGTGGTCGGTGTGGTTCCCGCCGATCTCGATCCTTCCGGGAGTGCTGAACAGCCGCTCCGGTCCTTTGAAAAAGGTCTCTTTGAATCTGATGCTGATATCTTCCATAGGTCCCTCCAGGTCCTGCGCAGAGTCATATCTGATAATAACAAATCAGCGCCGCCGTTGTAAATATTCCGCGTTCATGGTAATATATCCTGAGAAAAGGAGATACGAAAATGTCTACTGGTGTATTGATCGCTCTTGGTGTCGTCCTGGTGGTCGTCATATCCGCTGTGGTCGCCGTCGTGGCGACGGTCAGCAGCTCCGCGGGACCCGCCATCGCAGTGCTTGAAGAGGAAGAAGACCGTTAGCATACTGCTGCTGCGGCCCATTTTGATGAGGACCCCGGTCCTCTTTCTTTATGAAGGAGAATCCGATGAAGCTTAACAACAGAAGGACCGTGCTGGTGGGACTGGCATTCCTTTCGATCTGCGCATTCTGGCAGATGTACGACAACGTGGTGCCCCTGATCCTGACCCGGACCTTCCACATGAACGAGAGCCTTTCCGGCGTCATCATGGCTGCGGACAACATACTCGCCCTTTTCCTGCTGCCGTACTTCGGAGCCCTCTCCGACAGGACCGACACCAGGATCGGAAAGCGGATGCCGTACATACTCTTCGGCACCGGCTGCGCGGTGGTGCTGCTCAACATCCTGCCGATGCTGGACAATTCGTACTACGCGGCTCCGACCCCGGCAAAGCAGGCGGCCTTCGTGGTGATACTGGGGCTTCTGCTCATCGCCATGGGCACCTACAGATCCCCCGCCGTCGCCCTGATGCCCGACGTGACCCCCAAGCCTCTGCGCTCCAAGGCCAACGCCATCATCAACCTGATGGGCGCCGTGGGAGGCATCATCTATCTGGGGATCGCCGCAGCCGCCTATCCCAATTCAAAGACCGAGGGCCTCGCCCATGTAGATTACCAGCTGCTCTTCGTGGTGGTCTCCGCCATCATGTTCACCGCGGTCGGGGCGCTGTTCCTTACGATAAAGGAGCCTGAGCTCACCGCCCGGAACAGGGCGCTGGAAGAAAAGCATCCCGAGTGGAACCTGGCCGAGGACGACGGGTCCGGCGGGGAGGTCCTTCCCACCGAGGTCAAGAAGAGCCTGGGCTTCCTGCTGGCTTCCATTGCCCTCTGGTTCATTGGCTACAACGGCATAACCACCTGGTTCACCACCTACGTCGCCGAGGTCATGGGACAGGGGCTGGGCGGAGCGTCCACCTGCCTTCTCATCGCCACCGCCGGGGCCATAGTCTCATATATCCCCATCGGCGTCCTGGCTTCAAAGATAGGCCGGAAGAAGACCATCCAGGGCGGGATAATCCTGCTGGCGTCATGCTTCGGCCTGGGATATTTCCTTACCACCACGTCAAAGGTGATCACCCCGGTCATGTTCGTTGTCTTTGCCCTGGTGGGCCTGGCGTGGGCCGCGATCAACGTCAACTCCCTTCCCATGGTCGTCGAGATGTGCAAGGGCTCCGACATCGGGAAGTTCACCGGTTATTACTACACCGCCTCCATGGCTGCACAGGTCGTGACTCCGGTCCTGGCAGGCACCCTGATGAGGGCCATCGATTACAGGATCCTCTTCCCCTACGCCGCATTTTTCGTGCTCATGAGCTTCATGACCATGCTCATGGTCCGCCACGGGGACAGCAGGACGGGGGCGAAGACCGGACTTGAAGCCTACGAGGAGATGGACAGCTGATGCAGATCGTTCTTACTATAATCAAAATTTGTTTCTGGCTCTTCTTTCTGTGGATACTCCTGCTGACGGGCAGGCGCTGGCATCCCATGTGGCCGGAATTTCAGAAGTACCGCTACGCCCACAGAGGACTGCACGCAGAAGGCGCCCCCGAGAATTCGATCAAGGCCTTCGAGAGGGCGGTGGAGAAGGGCTACGGCGCCGAGCTGGACGTCCACCTGATGAAGGACGGGACCCTGGCCATCGTCCACGATTCGGACCTTGAGCGGGTGACCGGCAAAAAACTGATCATCGAGGAGCTCACACTGGAAGATCTGGAAGATCTCAGGCTCATGGGAACTGACCAGAGGATACCCCTCTTCGATCAGGTCCTCGAGATCTTTGAGGAGAAGGCTCCACTGATCATCGAGCTCAAGACCTACAAAAACAACCACAAGGAGCTGGTAAAGGCGGTCCTGGCCAAGCTGGACGATTACAGAGGGGATTTCTGCGTCGAATCCTTCGATTACAGGGCGGTCGCTCTGGTCAGAAAGATGAGGCCCACCATCTGCAGGGGCCAGCTCTCCCAGGACTTCATAAAGAATCCCGCCCAGGGGGTGGGGTTCGCTCCCAGGTTCCTCGCCACCAATCTGCTGACGAACATCATCGCCGCTCCCGATTTCGTCGCCTACCGGTTCGAGGACCGGAAGATCTTCGCCAACACCA
>JAFRQL010000062.1 GCA_017428655.1 Bacillota bacterium
CAGGACGACGTCCGCCAGGCCTGCACCATGATCCACGAGAACGAGGTCGTCTTCGGAGGCGAGGACAAGCTGGCCGCGGGCCTTGAGATACTCAAGGACCCCCGCCCGCAGCGGGTCTTCGTCCTCAACGGCTGCCCCGCGGACATGATCAAGGACGACATACAAAGCGTCATCGACGAGGCGGGCTGTCCCTTCCCGGTCCACTGGATGGACACGGCGGGGTACATGGGGAGCGCCCGGGAAGGCTTCATCTCGGCCATGAGGTACATGGCGAAGCTGGCGGAAAAGCCAGAAGATGCCGGCGCGAGAGCGGACAGGGCAGTCCCGTCGGTCAATCTCATAGGGATCGCCCTGGACGATCCCAGGTCCGATGCCGATACCGAGGCCATCCGCAGGATGCTGGAGCCCAAGGTCCGGCTCAACGCCTGCCTTCCCATGCTCACCGAGGAGAGCCTGAAGCGGTTCGCCGACGCGGACCTGAATCTGGTGCTTAAGGGATTTGAGCCGGTGGGAGAAGATCTCAGGGAAAGGCTGGGCATGCCTTACATTGCCGTGGACTACCCCTACGGGGCTGCGGGAAGCGCGGAGTTTCTTAAGGAAGTCGACCTGGCCCTCGGCACGGACCACGGAGCGGAGATCGAAGAAGGACTGTCAAGGGCCGCCAAGGCAGCGGAAAAGGCCCTCCATCCGCTGAGGCTGCTCTATCAGGCCGAGGCCGCGGTGGCGGGGGACTTCGCCAGGGCGTCCGCCATGAAGAGGTTCCTCAGGGACGAAGCGGGGTTTCGCATCTCTGCATACCGGGACGACCTGGATCCCCATGAGGACCAGTCCCTATGGCTGGACAGGGTCAGGGATTCGGGCACGACGGTGGTCTTCGGCTCGTCCTTCGAAAGGTGCGCCGAGGACGAGATGCCGGCGAAGCTCATAAGGTTCGCCTATCCCGTGACCGACGAGATCAGGCTGGGCTATCAGCCCTACGCGGGCTTTGACGGCCTGGACTTTCTTCTCAGCGACATTCTCAGCGGCGTCCTCTCCTTCCCCTACAGGCGGGAGGGCCAGTTCCAACCGAGGGAGTTTTAGATGAAAAAGATATGCATTTACGGCAAGGGCGGCATCGGGAAATCCACCGTGACCGCCAATACGGCAGCGGCGGCGGCAAGGGCAGGCAGCCAGGTGCTGGTGGTCGGCTGCGATCCCAAGGCGGACACCACCAGGGTCCTGATGCACAGGACCATAGGGACCATGCTGGACGCCCACATGAAGAGCGGAGGGACCCCGGACCGGGAGGACGTCCTCCACAAGGGGGCCTTCGGGGTCATGTGCATGGAGGCGGGAGGCCCCAGGGCCGGAGAGGGCTGCGCGGGCAAGGGCATATCCCTCGCTCTCGACGACATCAGAGAGCTTGAGATCATCGAGGAGACCTCCCCGGACCTGCTCCTCTTCGACGTGCTGGGAGACGTGGTCTGTGGGGGCTTCAGCACTCCCCTCAGGGCCAAGGCCGCGGACATCGCCTACATCGTGACCAGCTCCGACTACATGTCCATCTACGCCGCGAACAACATCGCGGGCTGCATAAAAAAGTTCGCTTTAAGGGGCGGCTGCAGGCTTGGCGGGCTCATCTTCAACGAGAGGAGCGCCCTCGCGGACTCCGTCCCGGTGGAGAGATTCGCCCTGGCCATCGGGACCCGGATCATCGGGACCATCCCCATGGATCCGGAGATCTCAAGGGCTGAGCTGCACCGGATGACCGTGATCGAGAGGGCATACGCGGAAGGCAGGCAGGGCGCCGTCCCGCCGTCGGTCAGGGTCTTTGAAGAGCTTGCCCGGTTCATGGCGGAGAACGATCAGGGCTGCATCCCCGAGCCCCTTCCCGTGGAGGAGCTTGAGGCCGTAGGCGAGGAGATCGCCCGCAGAGCCTTCGGGGATGAGGAGTTCTGACATGAAGGATCTCTCTTTTCATCCCTGCTTTTCGGAGGGCGCCCACGGAAGATACGGAAGGCTCCATGTGCCCTGCGCGCCGGAATGCGACCTGAGCTGCGCCTTCTGCGGCCGAGGGCTGGACAAGGGAAATACGGTGCTTCCCGGCAGGGCCATGAGGATAGTGAGGCCCGAAGAGGCCGAAGTATATATCAGGGGAAAGCTGGCAGGGCACCCGGAGATCAGGGTCATCGGCGTCGCCGGTCCGGGAGAGCCCCTCTTCAACGAGGAGACCTTCCTGGTGCTGGAGATCTGCCGCAGGGCCTTTCCGGACATGATCCTCTGCCTCGGTTCCAACGGTCTGCTGCTGGCGAAGAACGCCGAAAGACTGAGGGATCTGGGGGTGTCCACGGTAACGGTGACGGTAAACTCTCTCGATCCTGCCGTGCTGACGCGGCTGGTCCCCAGGATCTGCCTGTCGGAGTCCGCGGGGGAAGAAAAGATCTGGGCCGAGGGACCGGAAGCCGCTCGGCTTTTGATAGACCGCCAGCTTGAGGGCATTCGTCTCTGCGCCTCCCTGGGCATGACCGTCAAGGTGAATACGGTGCTGGTCCCTGGGATCAACGACGGCGGCGTGGAGGATATCGCGAGGAAGGCTGCTGAGCTGGGGGCTTCGGTCCAGAACATCATGCCCTTGATCCCCACGGGAAGGCTCTCGGGCTTAAAGGCGCCGGACCGCCGGGAGGTCAGGGCCCTTCAGGACAGGCTGGATCCGGTCATCAGGCAGTTTAGATCCTGCGCCGGATGCAGGGCGGACGCCTGCGGGCTCCTCTCGGAGGGAGCCGGGCAAAGCGGGTGCATAAAGTAAGAACAGAGCGGAGCCTTTGGCTCCGCTCATTCTGTTGTTATAAGGGCGACGGGTATCAGTCCCCTGCCATCCGTCATGGCAGTCAGCGACGGGAAGATCGTGAAGGGCCTTCCGCTCTCGAAGTTCCAGGCCCTGACCATTCCTTCCTCTTCTGTCTCGATCATCACCGTGTGGATCACAAGAGAGTCCCTGCCCCACCAGAAGGTCAGGACCGATATTCCCGGGGACTTTATCATCTTCAGAGATCCGCTCGCATTCAAGGCTTCATCGCCTAAGTGCGATCCTCCGTCCGCACCGGGGCCCGGAGACGCGTCATCCGGCCTTATCCGGTGCAGGACCGCCTTTACTCCCTTTTCGTTCAGTATCTGCGCTATGGCGGCTGGGGACGCTCCGAAGAAGCCTCCCGCGCTGGCGCCCTTTTTCTCAAATTCGCTTATGATCTCCGCAAGATCGTAGGATATCCCCTTCGCCGCCAGGACGTTGCAGCATGCCATGACCTCGCAGCCACTGCGCCTCATGGTGGAGATCCCGAACCGCAGCCCGTCGGACGGCGCTCCCGCGCCCTGGCCGTACAGAAAAGCCCCCTTCAGCGGGACCTGCGCCAGGCGCTCCTCGTTGCGCCTGCGGTTCCTCCTGCTGAAGAGCCCTGCCAGCCATATGCGCCTTACGACCTTCGGACCGTAGAGCATGTCGTAGATCCTGCCCGACCGGTGGATCCGCTCCTTTATCCCGCTCAAGACTGCTCCTTTCCACTTGCAGATATATTTTAACGCCTCGGCAGCACGGCAGTCAATGTACCTTAAGAAGGCCGCTATATGCCCTCGGAGAGCATATAGCGGCCATCCTGTATTATAGACCGGATACGACTGCAGGCATCACCCCCTCCTACACACATTCTTCACAATTGCTTCAGTGAATGATAAAGATGCCGGGTTATCATCTATCATAGAAGAATATGAAGAAGCGCGGACCGGACGGTCCCCCTTCGGAAAAGAGGATATATATGGCAGTGAACTTTAAGAAAGCGGCAGCGGGGAACGCCGCGGCGATCGAAGAGATCTACAGCAGCTGCGCCGGAAGATTCGAGGCCCTTGCCCGGCTCCTGTGCGCCAACAAGGCGATGGCGTCCAAGGCCGCGTCGTCGGTCTGGGAAAACCTCATGAAGGACGTAAAGAGCGGCAGGATCGCCTCCCTGGACGCTCTTACCGTCGAAGGCGTCGACATGGTCACCGCGGCCTGCAGAGACCTGGTCGCAAGGGCGGACCGCAGGGCCTTCTCCCCGGGGACGGCCAAAGAGACCGAAGAGACGGCAGAGCTCCCGTCAAAGCTCTATCCCGGAGACCCCGAAAAGGGGCTCGCCAGCCTTTCCAAGGCCCTCCAGGCCCTGACCCCCATCCAGAGGTTCGTGACGGTCCTCACCGCGTCGGGGATGCCCCTCTCAAAGACCGCGTCGGTGGTCAACCAGAGCGAGGGCATGGTCAGAGGGATCCTGGCCCAGAGCCTGCCTCTTCTTGAAAAATCCCTCACCTCACTGTCTCAGAAGAACTATTCCATAGACATACCCAAGCCGGACCAGCTCCCGGAGCTTCTGGAAAAGGGACTTGCGGCGGCAAAGCCTTCCGCCGAGACCGACAAGGCCGCCGGAGTGATCCTGCGCAGCTTCGAAGTAAAGGAGCCGGCCTGGAAGAAATACGCACTCGCCTGCTGCGCCGTGGTCCTGTGCCTTTGCGGCGTCATCGCGGGAGTAAGGGCCAGCCAGACAAAGAAAGCGGAAGAAAACGCGGCGGCCGAGGCTCAGGCCCTGGAGTCCTCAGAGATCTACGCCAACATCGAGGTCAGGGACTACGGGACCATCAGGGTAAAGCTGGAGCCCTCCGAGGCCCCGATCACCGTTGAAAACTTTGTAAAGC
>JAFRQL010000063.1 GCA_017428655.1 Bacillota bacterium
CCATCCTCAGGCAGAGTCAGACCGCCCTTAAAGCCAGAGCAGCCAGAAAAGCAGTAGTCCGGGATCTCCTTCACCCCGTCCGGGATGACCAGACTGCCCGAAAGACCGCTGCAGCCGTAGAAGGCGAACTCTCCCAGCTCCGTCAGGGTCGACGGCAGCGTGAGAGTCCCCTGCATCTCGCTGTGGCTGTAGAAGGCGGATCCGCTGACGGAGGTTATGCCCTCTTCTATGACCAGGCTCTTCACTGCATAGTCTCGCCACTGGAATCTTTCGGCGTTCATCGGTCCGCTGCCGCTGACGGTCAGGGTCCCGGACCTTTTCTCGTAGGTCCAGCTGACCGTGTCGCTGAGCCTCCCCGAATGGGGAAGGCCGTTTGACCCGGCGCATCCGAAAAGCATCAGGCTCACCCCCAGTATTAGCAATGCCGCGGTAAAAGCACGTTTCATACTTTATTTCGATTTATAGTAGAGCATGCAGTGGCAGAAGCCCTCAAAATCGGGATCAGCGATCTGCTCTCTGAACTCTTTGCACATGCAGATGTTCTCGGGTATGCGCTCCCTTCTGCAGGGGCAGTAGCCTCCGGTATGCTTGAGGCCTTCCCTGATGACCTTTACCATCTCGGCGTCGGGATTGAGGCTCACCTTAGGCTTCTTTCCCGTCTCGGGGACGGTCTCCCTGTCCATGCCGCAGGGGAAGCTCTCCATTACCAGCTCCTTGTCCCTGGTGACCGCCTCGTAATAACGGTAGCCTCCGGTGAAATTGAAGACGTCGAAACCGTTCTGGGCAAGGATCCTGCTCCCGATGTAGCTCCTGATCCCTGTCTGGCACATTATATATATCCTCTTGGTTCTGTCCAGCTCTCCGAGACGGTCTCTCAGGCTGTCCAGCGGGATGTTGATGAAGCCTTCGGCGTGGCCCGCCTCGTACTCTCTGACGGTCCTGGTGTCCAGAAGGACGGCGCCGGGATCGTCCCTTAAGGCCGGGATCTCGTCGATGTGGAACTGCTTCACGAGGCCCAGCATTATGTTCTCAACCATGAAGCCGGCCATGTTCACCGGATCCTTGGCGGAGGAATAAGGAGGCGCATAGGCGAGATCGAGATCCTTGAGCTCATAGGCCTTAAGACCTGCCTTTATGGCCGTCGCGATCACGTCGATCCTCTTGTCCACTCCCTCGTAGCCCGCTATCTGGGCGCCCAGGATCTTATACGACCCCTTCTCAAAGACCATCTTCATGGCCAGATTGGAGGATCCGGGATAATACGACGCGTGGGACGCGGGGAAGAGTATCACGGACTCGCAGTCAAAGCCGGCCTCCCTTGCCGCCCTTTCGGTGAGACCGGTGGACGCCGCGGTCATATCGAAGATCTTTATGACGGAGGATCCCAGGGAGCCTGCGTAGACGCTGGGGATGCCGCAGATGTTGTCCGCAGCGATCCTTCCCTGCTTGTTGGCGGGGCCCGCAAGGGAGATCACCGCATCCCTTCCGCTGACCATGTGCTTCACCTGGACGGCGTCGCCTACGGCGTAGATGTCGGGATTGGAAGTCCGCATGTGATCGTCCACAGCGATGCTTCCCTTAAGGCCCAGCTCAAGGCCCGCAGCCTTGGCTAGGGTCGAATCCGGCCTTACTCCCACGGCCAGGATGACGATATCCGCAGCCAGGGGTACGTCGTCCTTAAGACGGACCAGGAGCCTTCCGCCCTCTTCTTCGATGGAGGTCACTTCGGCCTTGAGCTTGAGAGCGACCCCGGCCTTTCTGAAGGCCCCGTGGACGAAGCCCGCCATGTCGGAGTCCATGGTGGTCATAAGCTGCTCAAGCCTTTCTGCGACTGTGACCTCAAGGCCCAGCTCCTTAAGATTCTCCGCCATCTCAAGGCCGATGAAGCCCCCGCCGATGATGACAGCGCTCTTAAGATCCTTCTTCAGGGTCCGGTCCTTGATCCTGAAGGTATCCTCGACGGTCCTCAGGGTGAAGACCCCTTCCAGGTCAGTGCCCGGGATGTCCGGGACCACGGCCGAAGCCCCCGGGGAAAGGATCAGCTTGTCGAAGCTCTCCTCGAAGATCCGGTCGTTTTCAAGATCGCAGACCGTAACTGTTTTACGGTCAACATCTATTGATCTTACCTCATGGCGCACTCTGACATCGATGCGGAACCTCTCATTGAAGCTCTCTGGAGTCTTCAGGGTCAGTTCCTTCTTTTCGCTGATGGAGCCGCCGATAAAATACGGCAGCCCGCAGTTGGCATAGGAAACATAGCCTGAACGCTCGAAGACGATGATCTCTGCCCTCTCGTCCAGTCTTCTCAAGCGCGCGGCAGCGCTGGCGCCGCCGGCGACGCCGCCTACGATGACGACCTTCATGTCATCCTCCTTTTACTTTATACCCAGAGCCTTCTCAAGGGATTCCTTGGGCTGATATCCTACGGTAGCAGCGGAGGGCTTTCCGCCTCTCATCATCACCAGCATGGGGATGCTCATGACGCCGAACATGGACGCCAGCTGCTGCTCCTCATCGCAGTTGACCTTTCCGACCTTGATCTTTCCCTCGTATTCCTCTGCGATCTGAGCGACCACGGGAGCGACCATCCTGCAGGGGCCGCACCACGAAGCCCAGAAATCCAGAAGCACCGGAAGCTCCGACTGCAGCACTTCCTTCTCGAAATTATCCTGTGTGATCTTGATCTCTGCCATTTTTTCTCCTTTCCCCTCAGGGCGGTTAAACTGCTTAAAAACTATTCCGCAAGGCGTATGACAGCCTCCACCGGCTCATGGTCCGAGCAGACGAAGCCCAGGTCCCTGTTGGCGAATTCTAAGACCTGGATGTTCTGCGAGAAGGTGAACCCGTCTATCAGATAATACTGAAAGCTCTCCTTGTCGGCCCCTTCGTAGGGCTGATCCAGGCTCCTGCAGCTGGGGACCGAGGAGTCCATCATGAACTGCCAGTCACCTGCTATCGTGGCGACGTCGATCTCGCCGGCCTGCCATTTGCCCGGCTGGGCAGGATAGGCCGAACCGTCAGCGGAGGAGAAGATCTGGTTGAAGTCTCCCCCGGCGATCACGTAGTTGCCCTTGGAGGCTTCCTCTTCCAGGACCTGAGCCAGCATCCTGGTCTGGGCGGCCTTGCCCTCTCCGTCGTCATAAGCCTCCAGATGAAGGTCTATGAGGACCAGCTGCTTTTCGCTCCCTTCCACCGGGATCCTGCTTATGAGAAGGCACCGCTTGAGATTAGCCATCCTCATGGGCCATGAGAAGGGGATGGGGAGCTGGATCCTCTCCGCCTCCGCCGTCTCATACGCCGAGAACGTGGCGATCCCCGAATCGACCTTACCGATGGGAGGCACCGGATAAGGCAGGAAGGCCACCTTGAAATTATTGGCAAACGATGAAGTATGACCGCTCATCAGGGCCTGAAGCATGAAATATTCATCGATATGCTCGGACCTGGCGGAATCCCTGTCCACCTCCTGAACAAAGAGGATGTCCGGGGCGAAGGCGGTGATCTCGTTGAACACCCCTTCCATGTTGTCCGTCACCCTCTTTACATCCGCGGTCTTCACGCTCTTTCCGCCGTCCATGAAAAAGTCGGCGTTGTCACCGAGGGCCCCGTATCCGATGTTCCAGCTCATCAGCCTGACGTCCTCTCCGGTCCTGAGAGCCTTGGAGGACATCCCCTCAAGAGCCAGGACCTCGGTATCCTTCGGGCGGTACTCCGTGATTGAAAGGAAGCCTATGAGCAGAGCCAGGCAGGCGATCACCGCCAGGACCGCGATCCCAAGACCTTTAAATATCTTTGCCGCCATCACTCTTCTCCTTTCGGTCCTTCCTCCGAGCCCTTGATCTTCTCGTAGGCGTCGGGCATGGTCTTCTTGAGATTGGTTATCCTTCCGCCCATGAGAAAGCAGTGCTTAGAGGACGCTCTGGCGGAAAGGCAGCCCTTTGTAAGGTCGAATATCTCGTAGGATACCTGAAGCAGCACCCCGTCGAAGCTCTCGGTGCTCACCCTGACCTCCACCTCGTCGTCAAACTCCACCGGCCTCTTGTAATCGACGGAGATCCCCGTGACCGGAGAGATGACTCCCCTCTCCTCAAGAGCCCTGTAATTGAGATCTATGCTGTCCAGGAACTCCACCCGGGCCTCCTCCATCCAGCGGATGTAGTTGGCATGATATATGACGCCCATCTTGTCCGTCTCGTGATAATGAGCTTTTCTCCTGTATACGTACAAATGCTGCCTCCCTGCCCCGTCACAGTCCCTTGATCAGTTTGCCCAGCAGGCCGGTCTTCTTCTCCTTAAGGAAGGGAAGGTCTCTGGCCGCGGGAAGGCCGTAGGCGCTCTCCGCGCTGTCGACGGCCCTGATTATAGCCTCGCTTACCATATCGGCGGCAAGGCTCCCGACCACGTCCTTGTCAGCCTTAAGGCTTCCCAAAGACAGAGCGTAGACGCTGTCCCCGTCGGCGGAGGTGTGGACGGGCTTTATGGACCTGGCAAGGCCGTCCTGGGCCATCCCGGCGATCTTACAGAGGGACGCCTTGTCAAAGGCCGCGTTTGTCATGACGACGGCAAGGGTCGTGTTCTCTACGAAACGGTTTTCGACCTCCTCCGTCCTCTTCGTCATCACTCCCATGGTGTTCCTGAAGGACGACTTATCCTCGGAAAGCAGGCCCGCGATCTTCTTGCCGCTCCTGTGGTCGTAGATGTCGCCCAGAGCGTTGACCACGGCGATGGCCCCGATCTTGAGCTCCCCGGCTTCCACCGCGAAGCTTCCTATGCCGGTCTTCATGCAGGTCTGCATGCCGCAGATCTTTCCCGCGGAGGCCCCGCAGCCCGCTCCGTGGTTCCCGTCCATGTAATTGGGGGCTTCGAAGGCCATCTTGGCCGCCACATATCCCATGTCCTTGTCCGGTCTTACCGAAGGATCACCCACGGTGAGATCGAAGATGTCCGACTGGACCACCAGGGGCACCTTTGTTATCCCCACGTCGAAGCCTATGCCCTTCTCCTCCAGAAAGGCCATGACTCCGCCCGCTGCGTCGAGGCCGAAGGCGCTGCCCCCGGCGAGGACCACCCCGTGGATGACCTGAGCCGCCATCAGGGGATCCAGCAGCTGGCTCTCCCTTGCGGCGGGACCGCCTCCTCTTATATCGAGGCCCGCGGCCATGCCCTCTTCGCTGATGATGACGGTGCAGCCGGTCCCGGCTTGGGCGTTCTCAGCCTGGCCTATCCTCACCGGCCCTATATCGTAAATGCTTATCTCTTTCATACTGTGTAATGGAAC
Organism: Bacillota bacterium; assembly: GCA_017428655.1. GTDB lineage: Bacteria > Bacillota > Clostridia > Peptostreptococcales > Anaerovoracaceae > RGIG2707. The sequence goes on from JAFRQL010000063.1 coordinate 5,279, forward strand.
TCCCTTTCAGAAGGCCTATCTCTTTCCCCAGCAGGGATCCGCGAGGACCGCCCTGCCCACGCCAATGAGATCGGCCTTGCCGTCCTTGAGAAGGGCCTCGGCGTCCTCAAGGGTCTTTACGCCTCCGGTGAGCACCACCGGGACCTTCACTTCTGCCCTGATCTTTTCGGTCATGGACGAGAAGTAGCCCGGCTCGGTGTAGCCCTGCCTGTTGTAGAAACACATGCCGCCGGAGATATCGATGAGGTCGACCCCTGCCTTTTCCAGCAGCACGCAGGCCCTGACGGCGTCCTCTTCGGTGTTTCCGCACTCCATATAATCGCTTCCGCCCAGCCTTACCGCAAGGGGGAAGTCCTTTCCTACAGCCTCTCTGACCTTTGCGACGGTCTCCAGCAGGAAGCGCAGCCTGTTCTCAAGGCAGCCGCCGTACTCGTCGGTCCTCTTGTTGGTGAGGGGCGAATAGAACTGGTTGAGAAGATATCCGTGGGCGCAGTGGATCTCGACCCCGTCGTAGCCCGCCTTTACCGCCCTGACCGCAGCTTTGGCGAAATCATCCTCGATGGCCGCGATCTCCGCCTTTTCAAGGGGACGGGGAGCAGGCTGTCCCGCCTTTGAGGGGACGTTGAGATCCGACGCGGAGAGCTTCACGTTGACGCCGTTGGCTCCGCCATGGTTTATCTGGATGAACGTCGCGGCGCCGCCGTCCTTTATGGCGTAGACCAGCTGCCTGTGCTCTTCGATCATGCCGTCGTCAGCGATGGAGAGCTGGGTGGGCGAAGCCTGGCCTTCCTTTGAGATGAAGCAGTGCTCGGTGATGAAAAGACCGGGAGCGCTGCCGAAAGAGATGGCCTTATAGTATTCGATCATCTCGGCGGTGACGTGATTCTCCATGGTCTTTCCGGTCTGCATCGGGGGAATGACCAGTCTGTTCTTAAGGGCAAGGGATCCGATATCCATCGGTCTGTCAAGATACATCATACTTCCTCCTCTGTGTTCTGTCGTTTTGACGTCGCCCGGGTCCTATCTCTTGAGGCTCCTTACGGACAGCGGGAATTCGAAATAGGTGTCGGGATAAGGCTCGTCCTTCAGGGTGAAATGCCACCACTCGCAGTCGATGGGACGAAACCGTTCTCGGTCATCATGTCCTGAAGGAGCATCCTGCTGGCGTACTGCTCGTCGGTGACCTCTCTGCAGTCCGGGCGGGACAGCTCGCTGAAATAATCGAAGGGGCTTCCCATATCGATCTCCTTGCCGGTGGACATGTCCAGC
>JAFRQL010000064.1 GCA_017428655.1 Bacillota bacterium
CGGCGGCGCTCCCCATCTCGGGATCAACGCCCAGTACGCAGCCATGCTCGGTCTTCAGGCCTGCAACGACCTGAGAGAGACTCTCCAGGAGAAGGACACTATCCGCTTCCACCCGATCCTCAAGGGCGTCAACTGCGCGGTCAACATCATCCCCGACGAGATGGTCATCGAGTCCTACGTAAGAGGCAAGACCATCGATGCGATGATCAAAGAGAACAAGAAGTTCAACAGAGCCCTCGCGGGCGGAGCCCTGGCTCTCGGCGCCGGCGTCGTCCTCTGCGACAGACCGGGATATTCCCCCGAGATCCACGATCCCCAGTTCATGAAGGTCGTACAGGAGTGCTGCGAAGAGCTCTCCGGCAAGGAAAAGGTCAAGTTCGATTATGAAGAGTGGAGCACCGGCTCCTCCGACTTCGGCGACATCACCTGCGTCATGCCCGGCGTCCAGTTCAACGCCACCGGCGTAGACGGCACCTTCCACGGCATCAACTTCGAGGTCACCGATCCCGCCAAGGCCACCGTCAACTCCGCCAAGGCCCAGCTCTTCGTCGCCGACAGACTGCTCAGCAACGACGCTGCCTGCGCAAAGAAGATCATCGCCGACTACAAGCCCCAGTTCGCTTCCGTCAAGGAGTACTTCGACACCATCAACCAGCTGATGCTGGACAAGGACGCCGTCGTATACGATGAGAACGGCAACGCCACCGTCGATTTTCAGAACTAACTGAGAGCTCCGGCCGAAAGAACAGTTCCCCCGAGAGCCTTCGGCGCCTTATAAGGCGCCGGAGGCTCCTGCAAGTTAAATGACCAACTATCACTTTTACAAACATAAGGGAGACAAAATGAACGTAAGAAAAGATTTTATCGTAAAGAACGTTGAAAAGTACAGACAGATGGTATTCGACGCAGAGCGCTTCATCTGGACCCACCCCCAGGTAGGCTACACCGAGTGGCAGGCCAATGAGTATCTGATCGAGAAGTTCGAGGCTCTGGGCTACAAGCTGGTAAGAGCGGACCAGGATGACAGATTCGGCAAGATCCCCGGATTCTACACCGATCTGGACACCGGCAAGCCCGGTCCCTGCCTCTGCATCATGGGCGAGCTCGACGCTCTTGACATCGCCAACCATCCCGAGTCCGTCAACGGAATGACCCACTGCTGCGGCCACCACGCACAGGCTGCCACCATGCTGGGCATCGCCGCCGCTCTCACCGAGCCCGGCGCCCTCGACGGCCTTTCCGGAAAGATCCGCCTGATGCTGGTCCCCGCTGAGGAGATGATCCAGCTGGCCTACAGAGAAGAGCTCCGCAAGAAGGGCGTCATCAGCTACATGGGCGGCAAGGTCGAATTCATGCACAGAGGTTACTATGACGGCGTAGATCTGGCCTTCATGGTCCACGGCATGACCGAAAGAGATCTGGACTTCAGATGCGGCAAGGGCAACAACGGCTGCGTCGCCAAGACCATCACCTACAAGGGCAAGTCCAGCCACGCCGGCGGCGCTCCCCACCTCGGGATCAACGCCCAGTACGCAGCCATGCTGGGACTCCAGGCCGTCAACGATCTTAGAGAGACCTTCCAGGAGAAGGATACCATCCGCTTCCACCCGATCATGAAGGGCGTCAACTGCGCCGTCAACATCATCCCCGACGAGATGGTCATCGAGTCCTACGTCAGAGGCAACAACCTCGAGGCTATGAAGAGAGAGAACGAGAAGATCAACAGGGCCCTGGCAGGCGGTGCTCTCGCCATGGGAGCCGGCGTAGTCCTCTGCGACAGACAGGGATACGCCCCCGAGTATCACGATCCTCAGTTCATGAAGCTGACCGAAGAGCTCTGCAAGGACCTGGTCGGTGAAGACAGAGTCAAGTTCGACTACAACGCCATCAGCACCGGTTCCTCCGACTTCGGCGACCTGACCTGCGTCATGCCCGGCGTCCAGATCCACTGCGGCGGCGCCATCGGCACCGGCCACGGCATCGATTACTTCGTAGAGAGCCCCGAGAGACTGTGCATCAACTCCGCCAAGATCCAGCTCATGGTCGCTGACGCCCTCCTCTCCGACGACGCTGCCTGCGCCAAGAAGATCGTAGCCGACTACGAGCCCCAGTACAAGTCCATCGCCGAGTACTTCGAGTACATGAAGGCCTTCAATCTGGACAAGGACGCAGTCACCTACGACGAGAACGGCAACGCCACCATCGACTACAAGAACTAGCATCCATCGTCACCTCGGACGGGCGGGCTCAAGTCCGCCCGTCTCTTGCGATAATATGTATTCAGGAGCATAAAGAATGAGAAAAGTAACTGCAGAAGATCTTTATCAGTTCAAATTCGTCGCCGCTCCCCAGTGGTCCGAAGACGGCAAGAAGGCCGTCTTCACCCTCTACGCGGCTGATGAGAAGTCCAACGGCTACAAGGCCGACGCCTGGCTCTTCGAAGGCGGGAAGCTCAGAAGGCTGACCTCCACCGGAGACGTCAGAGGCGCCCAGTGGCTGGACAACGACACCCTGTTCTTCTCCGGCCTGAGAGAAGCTGAGGACAAGGAAGCCGCAAAGAAGGGCTGCCTCACCGTCTTCTATCAGCTGAGCCTCAAGGGCGGCGAAGCCCAGGAGCTGGTCAGGATCCCCCTCAAGGCCTCCGGCCTCAAGGCCCTTTCCTGCGGGAAGTACGCCTTCCTGGCAGCCCAGGACAACAACAAGGACAGAGATCCCGGCTGGGAAGTCTTTGACGAGATCCCCTTCTGGAAGAACGGCGAGGGCTACACCTCCGACACCAGAAAGAGGCTCTGGGTCATGGACGGCGGAAAGCTCACCGCTGTCACCGGCGAGTACGAGCAGGTCGGCGCATGGGCTGCCGACGGCGAGAGGCTCATCTTCGCGACCAAGGACTACAAGGACGTCATGGGCATGACCTCAGGCGTCTACACCTACGTCAACGGCATGAGAAAGACCATCATCCCCGACGGTCTTTGGAACGTCCACGGCCTCTTCTTCATGGACGGCAAGGCCATGGCGGTCATGAGCGACATGAAGGACTACGGCGCCAGCCAGGTCCCCTACTTCTACTGCATCGAGGGCGCAAAGCCCGTCCAGATCTCCACCATGGAAGAGACCCCCGTCACCACCGTCGCGGGCGACAGCTCCTTCGGAGGCGGCGCCAAGATGGCAGTCGATGACGGCTGGCTCTATTACACCGCTGTGGAGGACAGCTGGTCCGTGCTCAGAAGGCTCAAGGACGGCAGGCTCGAGACCCTGCTCCACGCCCCCGTGTCCATCGACGCCATCGCCGTAAAGAACGGCCAGGTTCTCGTAAGCTCCGTTACCCAGCAGAAGCTCCCCGAGCTCTACTGCGTCGAGAACGGCGAGATGAAGCAGCTAAGCTTCTTCAACGAAGAGATGACCGAAAGAGCGGTCCAGCTGCCCCACCCCATCACCGCAGTCAGCGATGGCTGGAAGATCAACGGCTACGTGATCTATCCCGCGGAATATGAGGAAGGAAAGACCTACCCCGCCATCCTCGACATCCACGGAGGCCCCCACGGCGCGTATGGCGCACAGTACTTCCATGAGATGCAGGTATGGGCGTCTGCCGGCTACTTCGTATTCTTCTGCAACATCAGAGGCGGAGACGGCAGAGGCAATGAGTTCGCGGATCTGAGAGGCCAGTACGGCAAGATCGACTACGACGACATCATGGCCTTCACCGAGGAAGTCCTCAGGCAGTTCCCCCAGATCGACAAGGAAAGACTTGGCGTCACCGGCGGAAGCTACGGCGGCTACATGACCAACTGGATCATCGGCCACACCGACCTGTTCCACGCGGCAGCGGCCCAGAGGAGCATCTCCAACTGGATCAGCAAGTTCCTCTGCACCGACAACGGTTACCTGTACAATCAGGAGCTGCTGCAGGGCAATCCCTGGGACGACACCGAGAAGCTCTGGTGGCACTCTCCCCTCAAGTACGCGGCCAACGCCAAGACCCCGACCCTCTTCATCCAGTCCGATCAGGACTACCGCTGCTGGATGGCCGAATGCATCCAGATGTTCTCGACCCTGAAGCTCCACGGCGTAGACGCCAGGATCTGCCTCTTCCACGGCGAGAACCACAACCTCTCCAGAGAGGGCAAGCCCAAGAACAGGGTCCGCAGGATCAACGAGATCACCGCGTGGATGGACAAATATCTCAAGTAAAGGAGTCAGCAAATGCGCAAAGTAGATGTAAAGGATATTTACGAATTTAAATTCGTCTCAGCGCCTTCCTGGTCACCGGAAGGCGACAAGGCGGTCTTCACCGTCGCCCAGGCCTGCGAGAAGAACAACAACTATCAGTACGACCTGTACATGCTCAAGGACGGCGAATACTGCAGACTGACCTCCAGCCACGACGTCAGATCCGCCCTTTGGCTGGACAACGACACCCTGATGTTCTCCTCCCTGAGAAAGGCCGAGGACAAGGAAGCCGTCAAGAAGGGCGAAGCCCTGACCGTCTTCTACAGCCTCGATCTCAACGGCGGAGAAGCTCAGGAGTGCATGAGGCTGCCCCTCAAGGAAGCATCCCTGCAGAAGCTGGACAACGGCACCTTCGCCTGCGTCGCCAAGTACGACTTCTCCGGCGAGGACAGCCCCCTCTGCGAGGTCTTCGAGGAGCTCCCCTTCTGGTTCAACGGAGAGGGCTACCGCTCCAAGATCAGAAGACGCCTCTATCTGGTAAAGGACGGCAAGGCCGAGCCCATGACCGGAGAGCACGAGTCCGTCTCCTCCTGCAACGTCCGCGGCAACGACATCATCATCGTTTCCCACGACTTCGAGAACTATCAGGGCACCGATATCGGGATCAGCCTCTTTAAGGACGGCGAGAGAAAGGTCCTCATCCCCGACGGGCCCGCATGGAACAGCCACTGGGCAGGCTTCTGGGGCGACATCCCCGTAGCGACCCTGTCCGACGGAAAGCTCCACGGACGCAACCAGATCGCGGCCATGTACGCCCTCGACGGCGCCGAGCCCAGGCTCCTCTTCGACAACGAGGAGGTCATCGGTTCCGGCATCACCGGAGACTCTTCCCTTGGCAGCGGAAAGAAGATCGTCTGCGACGGCAATGACCTCTACTACGTCACCGTCGTTGACACCTACTCCGTCATGAGGAAGTTCAGCGGAGAAGGCCTCGAGACCGTTCTCACCGCCACCGGCTCCGTCGACCACATCGACGTAAAGAACGGAAAGATCCTGGCCACCAGAGTGGCAGAGGACAAGCTCCCCGAGCTCTACGAAGTAAAGAACGGTTCCCTGGTCCAGATCACCAGGTTCAACGAGGAGCTCTTCACCGGACGCCTCATCGCGAAGCCCGAGAGGATCTCCGTAAAGAGCGACGGCTGGGACATCAACGGATACGTGCTCAGGCCCACCGATTACGAAGAAGGAAAGACCTATCCCGCCATCATGGACATCCACGGCGGACCGTTCGCGGCCTTCGGCACCCCCTACTTCCACGAGATGCAGGTCTGGGCAGCTAAGGGATACTTCGTGTTCTACTGCAACCCCAGAGGCGGACAGGGACGCGGAGGCGAATTCGGCGATCTGAGAGGCAAGTACGGCACCATCGATTACGACGACCTGATGGCCTTCTGCGACAAGGTCCTGGAGGAGTATCCGATGATCGATAAGGAAAGACTGGGCGTCACCGGCGGAAGCTACGGCGGCTTCATGACCAACTGGATCATCGGCCACACCGACAGGTTCCACGCAGCTGCGGCCCAGAGGAGCATCTCCAACTGGGTAAGCTTCTACCTCACCTGCGACATTGGTCCCTGGTTCGGCAACGACCAGTGCGCCGGGGACCCCTGGAACGACACCGAGAAGCTCTGGTGGCACTCCCCCCTCAAGTACGCCAAGAACGTCAAGACCCCGACCCTCTTCATCCACTCCGATCAGGACTACCGCTGCTGGATGGCAGAAGGCCTGCAGATGTTCTCTTCGCTGAAGCTCAACGGCGTCGATACCCGCATGTGGCTGGCTCACGGCGAGAGCCACGAGCTCTCCAGAAGCGGCAAGCCCAAGAACAGGGTCCGCCGCATCGAAGAGATCACCGCCTGGATGGACAAGTACCTCAAATAAAGTGACCATCCGCCTGATAACTTAACGCATCCTGTGCTGCCCGGATCAGGTGTCCGGGCAGTACTTTTAAGAGTCTACAGGAGAAACTTATGAGAAAAGTTGAGATCAACGACCTTTACAGGTTCAGATTCGTCTCCGGTCCCCAGTGGTCCCCCGAAGGCACCAAGGCCTTCTTCACGGTGACCATGGCAAAGGAGGAGACAAACGATTACGAGAGCGACCTCTGGCTGCTGGAGGACGGAAAGACCAGAAGGCTCACCACCAGCAGGGACGTAAGGACCGCACTGTGGCTTGACGAAGACAGCCTCATGTTCGCCTCGGCAAGGGATCCCCGGACCAAGGAGGCCCTGAAAAAGAAGGAGCAGCTGACCGTTTTCTACAGGCTGGGCATTAATGGCGGCGAGGCTCAGGAATGCATGAGGCTCCCCCTCACCGTTCTCGATATCAAGAAAATGGAAGGCGGCTTCGCGGTCCTCGCCAAGTACGACATGCGCGAGAAGAGGGATGACGCCTACGAGGTCTTCGAGGAGATCCCCTTCTGGATGGACGGCAAGGGCTTTACCGACGGTCTGCGCAGCAGGCTCTATCTGGTAAAGGACGGAAAGCCCGAACCGGTCACCGGCGAGAACGAGCAGGTGGGCGGCTTTGCCGTCTGCGGCGGCAGAGTGATATACAGCTCCCACTGCTACGACAAGGTCTTCAGCCCCTGCGCAGGGATCACGCTCCTCGAGAACGGAGAAAAGAAGGCCCTGGTACCGGACGGGACATGGCAGGTCAGCTGGGTGAACTTCCTTGACGGACAGCCCGTAGCTTCCATGACGGACGGAAAGCTCCACGGCATCGGAGAGATCCCCAAGGTCTACTCCCTCGGAGAGAACGGCCCCGTCAGGCTCTTTGAGAAGGACGAGGTCGCCGGGAGCGGAGTCGGCGGAGACTCCACCTACGGCGGCGGAGCAAGGACCGCCTTCGACGGCAGGGCCCTGTACTATCTCACTGCCTGCGACCTTAAGACTGCTCTGAGGAAATTCGAGAACGGCGCCCTCGCCACCGTCTGCGAGGTCAAGGGCTCCATCGACTCGATCACCGTGAAGAACGGCAGGATCCTGGCAGCCTGCACCGCCGAGGACAGGCTCTCCGAGCTCTACGAGATCAAAAACGGCGAATTAGTAAGGCTCACCGGCTTCAACGACGAGCTGGCTGAAGAGACCGAGATCCCCCTGCCCGAGCCTCTGTCCGTGATGAACGACGGCTGGCAGATCAACGGCGCGGTCATAAAGCCTGCTGGCTTTGAAGAAGGAAAGACCTATCCCGCGATCCTTGAGATCCACGGAGGCCCCTTCGGAGCCTATGGCACTCCCTATCACCACGAGATGCAGATGCTGGCCGCAAAGGGCTACTTCGTCTTCTACTGCAACCCCAGAGGAGGCGACGGCAGAGGAAGCGATTTCGCCGAGCTCAGAGGAAAGCTGGGCACCATCGACTACAGCGACATCATGGCCTTTACCGACAAGGTCCTGGAGACCTACCCGATGATCGATAAAAACAGGCTGGGCGTCACCGGCGGAAGCTACGGAGGCTACATGACCAACTGGATCATCGGCCATACCGACCGCTTCGCGGCCGCTGTGAGCTGCCGCAGCATCTCCAACTGGCTTGCCCAGAACCTCTACACGGATATCGGCCTTGGCTACGGCGAGGAGATCGTTCAGGGCGACGTGTGGAGAGATCCCCAGGTGGTCCGCGATCAGTCCCCCATCGAATTCGCGAACAAGGCCAAGACTCCTACCCTCTTCATCCACTCCGACAGAGACTTCCGCTGCTACATGGGCGAGGGCCTGCAGATGTACACCGCCCTTCAGAAGTTCGGCGTCCCCACCCGCTTCGTCCTCTTCCACGGCGAGAGCCACGGCCTGTCCAGAGGAGGCAAGCCGAAGAACAGGATCACCCGTCTCACCGAGATCGCAGACTGGATGGACAAGTATCTGAAATAGCGGTCATGAAGGCTGCCTGAAAGCATTGTTCTCAAGAAAACGCAAAGGCCGCCCGGAGCTCTCCGGGCGGCTTTGTAAGCTTTTTTTGATCCACTTGGGTAATAAATAATCAGAAACAAACATCAGTCGCTATTGTGTCACACCGTATAATGACATGAAAAACCGATTGAGTTCCTGTGGATCATCATTTCGTTTATACCGTTTGAAGTATTTTCCATTTTTGTACGGAACATAGATATGATCGTCACTGAATCTCAATAAATAGATCTGTTCATCATTTTGGTCATAAAATCCTACCCCGGCCGGTCCTCCTCCAGCTGCCTCCGGACGTTTACAGGTATCATAGTAATCATACTCTCCGTTCACTATGTCAAGGAGCGTGAAGAACAGCTCTGGATTGTCATCTTTTCGCACGGTTTTGGGCCCCAATGAAAAACAGTATGACTTAAAGTAGGAAACCTGCTCGGGATCAATTTGTATAATTATACCAGGTTCTTCATGTGTAATATTTGCCTTTATAATGAACACACTCAATAAAGCAACAAATACTGTAAATGCTATTTTCTTTATTGAACAACGCATTGCTAGATCACTCTATAAGATTGGCATATACAAAATGACTGCATGTGTAAGCACCATAATTCATAAGTGAAAACGTAACGTAATTACTGCCATTTGTCCCCCAGTTATTTGTAATAAATAGATAGTTTATATTATTTGAAATATTATATCCCCATACATTGACAGTATGTTTCCCATCGTCTGTATAATCATCAATATCTAATACAAGAGGGATATCTGAGTCACATTTACTTTTGATCTTATTAAATGTTACTGAAGTAATGCGCCCAGTAGGGGCAGAAGATGCGCCACTATATGTTCCAACATAATATGCGATAGGTTGCTGTACATTTGATGGAAGAGTGCCATTTTGACCATTATTAGTTCCCATCTGGTTATAGAACCAATTAAATACAGTTAGCTGGCTTGCCGAATTATTAACAAAGAAATCCCTGCCATATTTCCAATACATAATCAGATTTACAGCAGCAGTAGGTGTACAGTGGCTATTTAAACCTGAAATCAATGTCTGATAATACTGAGTCGATCTCATATAATCAGCTGCGACATCCCATCCGTCTACATGATAATAATTGGAGGTGCGAGTTCCTACTGTGATATCTGAATCAACTTCAAACTCTCGTAAACGAGAACAGAATTTATTATATATGGGCAACAGGGTATCTATCGACTCATCCAATATCATTCCATTTTCCAAAGATACTAACTCACCTTTGCAATTGTGAATGAAATAAGAAAAGCCTCCTATATAGTATATTTTTTGATTCAAAATGCTGTCAAAATCATTCTTGAGATTATCGTTGCTATTAATCAGACCAATAAGATAATTATCACCTTCAAATGCAAGATTAACTACGTACCAGTAATCATCATTCAAGCCAACCTGAATAAAGCCATTAGGCTTTCCTTCTGTCTCTAAATTAATAATAGCTCCGTTGATATTATCTGTAGGATCATATAAAAGTATGACCGATGTAATATCTGTAGCTTCAGTCCATGTGACAATCACGTTGTTAGTGTTCACAAAACCATGTAACACTCCCCGCGCATATTCAATTGCAGCTTGCGTCAAATCTTGTTTGGTATTAGCCGCACTGACAGATCCTGTTGATATGATTAAGCAGATTATTAATAAACACGCCATCAACTTAAAATGCGGATTATAGCTGTTCATCCCAAATTCCTCCTTGCCTTTCTAATTATGAATAATTCTTTAATACAACAAGAAAAAACAGTAGCAATACTTGTGATAGAGATAATAACAATTATCAATTATATTTTACCATATTATCATTATAGCATCAATAATCATATCCATATTGTTGTCCCCACCCGCTTCATCCTCTTCCACGGCGAGAGCCACGGCCTGTCCAGAGGAGGCAAGCCTAAGAACAGGATCACCCGCCTCACCGAGATCGCGGACTGGATGGACAAGTATCTTAAATAGCGGTCATAATAACTGCCTGAGAACATCGACCCCATGAAACTGCAAAGCCGTCCGGAGCTTTCCGGGCGGCTTTGTGCGTCAATCGACAGCACTTACCATTTCGCACCGCCGCTTTTGCCATTATCGGCAACGATCTGGTCATATAATTATTTTTAGTTTTGGTTATTTTAATATGATCAACCAGCGGCTATACTCTCATTAAATTACTTTTAAGGGAGCAAAACGATGAACGCCAGCCGGAAAAGCATATCAACGGTTAGGATCACTTTCACAGCCTTGTTCATGGCTATGAACATCGCCCTGTCGTCCTTCGGGATCCCGGTCCCGGGCGGACACCTCTATCTTTGCGACGCCGTGATCTGCATCGCGGGCCTGCTTCTCGATCCTTTTGAAGCCTTCATTGCGGGAGGCGTCGGATCCTTCCTGGGCGACCTGATATTCTATCCCCTGCCGATGTTCGTATCCCTGGTCACCCACGGTCTGCAGGCAGTCGTCATCTCTCTGATATCCCATAAAGTGCTTAAAAATCATCCCGTCGCCGCCTCATGGATCGCCGTCGCGGCCGGATCCGTCATAATGGTCACCGGGTATACTCTGGGAAAGATATTCATCTACAGCACCTTTGAATACGCGATGATCAAGCTTCCGTATGAGATCGCCCAGGCAGCCCTCGGAGCGGTCCTCGGGATGGCCCTCTGCTACAGGTTCGGGCTCAAGGATCTTTTCAGGCGTCTCATATCCCACAAGCAGTAACGGTCAGTGACAGGAGCAGTTATCATGTATGAAGAATTAAAAAAGCAGTCGTCCGAAATGTGCAGGGAATTCTGCGAAAAAGCGCAGCTCAGGGCAGGCCAGACGGTGGTCGTCGGGTGCTCGACCTCGGAAGTCTGCGGCTCAAGGATAGGGAGCAATTCCAACTTCGAAGCGGCGGAAGCAGTCTTTTCGGGGATATACCAGGTCCTTCACGAAAAGGGCGTCTATCTTGCGGCACAGTGCTGCGAGCATCTCAACAGGGCTGTGGTCATCGAGCGGGAAGCCCGTCCCTTTGACGAGATCGTCAACGCCGTTCCCCAGCCCAAGGCCGGCGGCTCCTTCGCGACCGCCGCATACAAAACCTTCAAAGACCCCGTCGTTCTGGAGGAGATACGCGCCGACGCCGGGATAGATATTGGAGACACCCTCATCGGCATGCACCTGAAGAGAGTTGCGGTCCCCGTAAGGCTCGAGCACGACCGCATCGGAGAGGCGCGGGTCGTTTCGGCACGGGTCCGCCCCAAGTATATAGGGGGAGAAAGAGCCCGGTATTCGGACCTGCTGCGCTGACGGGAATGCGCTGACAGTCATTATTCTACGTCCGGATCGGTCCGGACGGTTTTGAGCGTAAAAACAGCGGGGCCTCAATGGCCCCGCTTCCGCTTTGTTTGGGATTTAGTCTTAGTCCAGCCTCTTGTTCTCCGCCGCGAATCTCTTGATCTTGGAGGCCGAGGTCTTCTCGAAGTCCTCGGTCCTTACGACCAGCCTGCCGATCCTCTTGTATATGGGCTGGTCCTTGTTGTATTCGTCCACGACCTTCTGAAGGATCTCCTGATGCTCGTCCTCATTGGGCTTGTGGCCCAGGACCTCTTCGAAGTAGTCGTCGTTGGGCCTTATGGTCGCGATGATGCTCTTGTCGTCGCCCCTCTCGGTCTCGTCGGCCCAGACGAAGGCCTCCTCGACGTAATTGCTCTTCTGCAGGTGATACTCCAGTTCCTCGGGGAAGACGTTCTTGCCGTTGGCGGTGATTATGACGTTCTTCTTGCGGCCGGTGATGTAGATGTAGTTGTCTTTATCCAGATGGCCAAGGTCTCCGGTGTGGAACCAGCCGTCCTTGAGGACCTCCGCGGTCTGCTCGGGCATCTTGTAGTAGCCCAGCATGATATTGGCGCCCCTTACGCAGATCTCGCCGTTGCCGTCCTCATCGGGATCATCGATCCTGACGTCGATGGTGATTGGAGCGTGGCCTACGGAAGCGTTCCTGAGCATCTCGCGCTTGTTGGGATTGACCGAGACCAGAGGGGCGCACTCGGTGAGGCCGTAGCCCTGAGCCGCGAAGACTCCGGCGTCGTTGAAGAAGTCCAGGATGGCGGGATCGATGGCAGCGCCGCCGCTGACGATGTTCTCAAGCCTTCCGCCAAAGACGTCGGTGATGGCCTTGAGAGGCTTGAGCTGCTTGTTGACGCCGACCTTGTGAAGGGTCCTCTGGACGCCCAGCAGGGTCTTTACGGCCTTCTCCTTGCCGCCCTTTCTGATGGTCTTCCAGATGTTGGCGTAGAACTTCTCGAAGATGAGGGGAACGCCCAGGAAGAAGGTCGGGCGCAGCTCTTTAAGGTTCTGCTGCATGTAGCGCAGGCCCTGGCAGTAGCCGATGGAGGCTCCCACCATGAGAGGATAGAGCATGCCGCCGGTGCACTCGTAGGTGTGATGGACGGGCAGGACGCTGAAGAATACGTCGTCGGGGCCGCATCTGAAGATGGACTGGCAGATCATCGCGTCGGCGCAGAGGTTCCTGTGGGAGAGCATTACGCCCTTGGAAAGGCCGGTGGTGCCGGAGGTATAAAGGAGCACAGACATGCACTCGGTGTCGATCTCGGCGTCAAGGAAGCTCCTGTCGCCCTCCTTCATGAGCTTTCTGCCCTTTTCCAGCATGTCGGCAAAGGTCAGGATGGCGGGATCCGAAGGCTTGTCGCCGGTGGTGATCAGTATGGGAGCATCGTCTTCGGTCAGCATCGGAGCGAAGACCTTCTCGAACCTGGGGCTCAGGATGACGCATTTGACGTCCGCCTCGCGGACCAGGGCCCTGAGATCCTCCGCCGCCAGCTCCTTGTCCAGAGGGACGCTGACGCCTACTCCGCTGGGAGCCGCGAAATACGCCACCGCCCACCAGTAGGAGTTCTCGCCGATGATGCCGATGTGCTTTCCCTTAAGACCGAGGGAAAGAAGAGCGGTGCCCAGAGCGTTGACGTCGGCAAGGGCCTCGTTGTAGCTCTTGGGAGTGTAGGTCTTTCCGTCGAACTTCTGCCAGAAGGCGGGTCTGTCGCCGTAGAGCTTTGCCCCGCCCTCGATTATATCCTTAAGAGTATCGACAGGACGGACGCTGTGGCCGACCTGATAGGGGTCCTTGGACTCGTTCAGGGTCTTCGCATACTGCTGTCCGAACGTCATCTTTGCTTCGTTATTCATAGAAAACATCCTCGTATTCGAAATATTGTGATGTAGTATCGAAAACTATATTAGCATCACTACTCGAACATGTCAATCATTAAAAACTAATAAAACGCTGGATTTTCAAGGTATTTCGAAATGTAAACGTTTATGGACGATCAAGTATGTTCATGAACTCGTCGCCGGTGATGGTCTCCTTCTCGTAAAGATAGGACGCCAGCTGGTCCAGCTTTTCCCTGTTCTCCCTGAGGATCGAGACCGCCTTTTCGTGCTGCTTTCCTACCAGTGCGACCACCTGTTCGTCGATCTTCGCCTGGGTCTGGGCGGAGCATGCCAGGGTGGTATCTCCTCCGAGATACTGGTTCTGAACGGTCTCCATGGCGACCATGCCGAAGTCGTCGCTCATGCCGTAGCGGGTGATCATTGCCCGGGCCAGCTTGGTGGCCTGCTCGATATCGTTGGAAGCTCCCGTGGTGACGGTGCCGAAGACGACCTCCTCAGCCGCCCTGCCGCCGGTGAGGGTCGCTATCCTGTTCTCGATCTCCTCTTTGGTCATCAGGTAGTGGTTGCCCTCCTCCACCTGAAGGGTATATCCCAAAGCGCCGGAGGTCCTGGGGATTATGGTGATCTTCTGGACCGGAGCGCTGTGGGTCTGCTTCGCAGCGACCAGGGCGTGGCCTATCTCGTGATACGCGACGACCTTCTTCTCCTGATCGGTCAGAATGGCGTTCTTCTTCTGATAGCCAGCGATGACCACCTCTATGCTCTCTTCAAAGTCGGTCTGGTCGGCGAAGCTCCTGCCGGCTCTCACCGCCCTGAGGGCAGCCTCGTTGACGATATTGGCCAGTTCCGCGCCGGAGGCTCCCGACGCCATCCTGGCGACCTTCTCGAAATCGACCTTTTCGTCGTACTTGATCTTTTTGGCGTGGACCTTCAGGATGGCCTCCCTGCCCTTGAGATCCGGAAGCTCGACGGGGACCCTCCTGTCAAAGCGGCCGGGCCTTGTGAGAGCGGGATCCAGGGACTCGGGCCTGTTGGTAGCGGCCAGTATGATGACGCCGCTGTTTCCTTCAAAGCCGTCCATCTCGGTCAGGAGCTGGTTGAGGGTCTGCTCTCTTTCGTCATTCCCGCCCAGGCCTGCGCCGGTGCTCCTCTTCTGCCCGATGGCGTCGATCTCGTCGATGAACACGATGCAGGGAGCCTTTTCCTTGGCCTGTCTGAACAGGTCGCGGACCTTGGAAGCGCCCATGCCGACGAACATCTCGACGAATTCGGATCCCGACATGGAGAAGAAGGACAACGCCGAAGAAACAGCCATCGATGCCACCAAGTACAAGTCGAGCGTATTCCAGTACCCTCATGTGTGGCTTGGAGCACTGGCCATCGCCATGTACATGGGTCTCGAGATTGGCATCCCCTCTATGCTTCCTGCCTACTGGAAAGCCGACCCCTCGCTGCCAGGTTCAGCCACCGACTACCTGCCCTTCTATTGGGGAGGCATGATGGTAGGCCGATTCGTGGGTTCAGCCATCCTCACTAAGTTCGAAGCTCGCACCCTGCTGTC